>CAJCIQ010000205.1 GCA_903970475.1 Beijerinckiaceae bacterium | reverse complement strand
ATTCATCCTCCAAAAAGCTTCAACAGATTCATTTACAAAGGCAATTCTACTGAATGTTTTACACAAACCACAACCCGGCAGGCGCTGGATTGCCAAAAAACACCAAATATTGCTCGTTTTCTTCGGACTGAAAGCCCCAGGCATGAGCTAAAAATTTTATTTTCCTGGAAAGGCACGTGACCACCGTGGCCACTCGGTCCGGCCAGGATATCTTATATTCGCGCCCTAGATATGGCAACCCCCAAAAGCGCCCTTAAAACAGTACTGCTACTATCCCCCCAGCGCCTACCCGAAGGCCCCGTCATCCTGGAATCCCTGCACGTCATCAGGGACGGGACAAAGATGGGTGCCGCAGAAACAATACGTTTTGAAATTGAAGCCCTTGATCAGGGAGAACTGGTAAGACACTATGCCAGTCTGCCCAAGGTTGTTATGGAACTATTGCTCGGTTTTTCCAGGAATGGTATGGATAAAATGGGCGCGGAGATACAAAAGCGTTTTACTGCCCAGAGAGCTGGGTTAGCTTTTGATCCCTATTATCGAAACGCCATGGCCCGTAAGGTCCATGAGCTCATGGAAAGGCTCAAACCCTTCACTCCCCTCCTAAAGTGGTATCACAAAAGACCTTCAGGAAATGGACGCTTTACCATGGCCCCCTGTAGGTTCAGTGAGTACAGACCCCAACTGCAATTTTCCTTAAAAAAAGAAGGAGATGCCATTCTGTTAGACACACAGGTAAACCTTAACGGAACGACTTATCCGATAGAAAATTTTCAGCGTTTTCATTTTCTGTTGGAAAGCAATAGCGAATACTTTTTGCTCTCCTTCAAGGATTACCAAACCCTGGAATGGTTGAAAGATCAGGATTTTAAAGCTTACGAGCATCAACCCGAAGCACTTGCCGCCCAGATACTGAGTAAACTCGAAGAGGATTACAAAGTGGAACGCAACGATTTGTTGCAAAAGAATGTCCTACAAACGCCCGCCGTTCACCGGTTGATGCTCAGCGAAATCAGTGGTTCCTTTTTAGTGCTTACGCCCCAATGGTTGTACGACGGCTTTTTAGTGGAAGGTCCGTGGAAAGAGACTTACGAAACCATCCGGCAAGGCGTCACTTATGTGATTCAAAGGGATAAGGAAGCGGAATCCTCCTTTGTCCGGCTACTGGAATCCTTGCACGATAAATTCCCCAGGCAAATGAACGGGTACTACCACCTATCCTTTGCCGAGGCCCAGCACCGGGGTTGGTTTTTGAAAGTATATCACAGGCTGCTGGAAGAAAACATACAGGTAGCAGGGATGGATATGCTCAAGCACTTCCGGTACTCCGCTTTTAAACCATCCGTTTCCTTAGTCCAGGGCTCCCAGGAAGGTCACTTGGTATCCATGGAGATGGCTGTAAAATTTGGAGAAGAGGAAGTGTCTCTGTTGGAGTTACAAAAAATGCTGCTATCCGGAGGCAGGGCTATTCTCCTCAAGGATGGATCCCTGGGCGTGTTGGGTGAGGAATGGATGGCCCAGTACGGGATACTCTTAAGGCATGGAAAGGTGTCCAAAAGAGAGATAAAAGTTCCCCGCTGGCTGGCCTTCAGTGAAGGCCAGGATAACCAGGAAACCCAAGTGCTTAAACCCCTGGTTAAAAAAGACTGGTGGGAAAAATGGAGACTATGGCAGGAGGATAAACCTGAGCTGTTTCAAACCCCCTCCGTCATTCAGGCTTCCTTACGACCCTACCAATCCAAAGGATACCAGTGGCTGGCTTTGCTGGCAGAAGCAGGCGCCGGCGCATGTCTGGCCGATGATATGGGTTTGGGGAAAACCCTGCAAACCATATGCTACCTGGCGCACAGGGCTTCCATGAATCCCGGGGCCTCCTTTCTCATCGTATGTCCCTCTTCCCTGATCTATAACTGGCAGGAAGAACTACAGAAATTTGCGCCCACCATCAGTACCCAGGTACACCATGGGGCATCCAGAAACCCGGCTACTTTAGGCACTACAGGACCCGCCGTATGGATTACTTCTTATGGTACAGCGCGTTCTGATATAGAACTACTTAGTGGCCATACCTTTGATACCGTTGTGTTGGATGAAAGCCACCACATCAAAAATCCCGAGGCTCAGATTACAAGGGCAGTCCAGCGGCTGCAAGCCATCAGCAGGGTCGCCCTAAGCGGTACTCCGGTCATGAATAACACCTTCGATCTCTACGCACAGCTGGATTTCCTGTTGCCTGGACTTTTGGGCAGCAGAGAGTTCTTCCGTAGGGAATATGCAGATCCCATAGATAGGGAACAGGATACCGATAAAATCCAGGCCTTACGTAAACTCACGGCCCCCTTTATCCTGAGGCGCACCAAAGAACAGGTGGCCCCTGATCTTCCGCCTAAAACAGAAATCGTGCTCTGGTGTCAGATGGGCATGGCACAGAAAAACCTTTACGAAGAAATCAGGGATAATATAAGGGGCAACCTATTAGTCAACATCAAAACGGAGGGTTTAAACAAAAGCAAGCTGGCCGTACTGCAAGGCATTATGAAACTCAGGCAGATTTGCAACTCCCCACTCCTGTTACCTACCGAAGAACAAACCTGTACCGAGTCCGTCAAAACAGATATGTTGATTGATGAATTGACCGGCAACCTGAAAGGCCATAAAGTACTCGTGTTCTCCCAATTTGCCCGTATGTTGGATCTGCTAGCCACCGCTTGCGATAAGGAAGGCATTTCCTACTTCCATTTTGATGGTTCGACTCCCCCCGCCAAAAGGGCCGAAATGGTCGCTCAGTTTCAAGATCCGGCCTGTACCATAGAAGTATTTCTTATTAGCCTCAAAGCCGGTAACGCCGGTTTAAACCTGACCGCCGCCGACTATGTTATCCTCTTTGATCCCTGGTGGAATACCGCCGTTCAACAACAGGCTATAGACCGGACCCACCGCATAGGTCAAACCAAAAACGTCTTCGCCTACAAAATGATCTGCAAGGACACCATAGAGGAAAAGATCCTGGCCCTCCAGCAGCGGAAATCCTCCCTGGCAGGAGACCTGATCTCAGAGGATGAGGGCTTCGTCAAGAGCCTGTCCGAGGAGGAGATTACTTATTTATTCAGCTAAATTATAAGCTCCTCTGTTCATTTTTTAGCTTTTGTTCATGATCATGAACATTTCAATATTTTGAACAACCGTCTTATACAACTCCCAAGGTTTTCCGGTAGGTATAGTATTCCGTCCCGGGCTCCTGGCGAACAAAACCGATTTGCTCATAAAGCCCCTGTGCAATGAGGTTGTTAACCCCTGTTTCCAGGGTCACTGAAGAAGCCCCCTGTTCCAAAGCAAAGTCAAAAACCTTTTGAAGCAAGGCTTTCCCCACAGATAGCTTGCGATAATCGGGATCCACAAAAAGGTCGTTGAGCAACCAATTCTTGGTGGCACTGATAGAAGAAAGCAAGGGATAGAGCTGGGCAAAGCCAATGGGGATCCCCCCCTCCTCCTTGAACGCCAGGAACACCACCGACTCACCCAAGGTTAACCGATCGTAGAGATATTGCGCTGCCAGGGCAAGATCTGAAGCCTGCCCGTAAAACATGCGGTATTGATTGAATAAGGGAGCTGCCAAGCCAGCGGAAGAAGGACCTATTTTTTGGATCATTGCTTTGATTTGAAAGGGTCAAATTATAGTTTTACTGGATGAGGACAATAGTCCAGTTTTTAGATTTTACACCATCCAGATAACCTGGACATATTCACCGCATATCAAACACATGACTAACCCTGCCTGTAGCCAATTATACGCCCAGATTCCAATTGACAAAAGCTTAGAAACCCCGGTATACCTTCAAATTTCGGGAGCCATAGTCCATTTGATCCGGATGGGCCGCCTCCAAAAGGGACTTAGACTTCCCGGCTCCAGGGAATTGGGTGAGCAACTGGCCGTAAACAGAATGACGGCAGTGGCGGCTTATGAAGAATTAGCGGCTCAGGGCTGGGTCACCATGGAACCCAGAAAGGGCGCTTTTGTCAAAATCAGTCCGACCCTTTCCAGCCCGAGGAAAATCCTGGAAATCCAGGAAACCTTTGAATTACCAGACCAAACAGGATTCGATTTTCAACATCAAAAAGTAATTCCCTCCCCTTCTCCTGAATTTCCGATGGCCACCAAACTCGTGTTGAACGATGGCTATCCTGATCCCCGTTTGGCCCCCATGGAAGACCTGCTCCGCAGCATACGAAGCTTGGCCAGAAAGGCGGCTAACCAAAAATACCTGATGCCCGGAGGAGCACAAGGCACTTTGATCCTGAGAGAGACCTTGGCCTCCTATTTATCGGACACAAGGGGTTTAGGGCTCAAAGCAGAAAATATCCTGATCACCAAAGGGGCTCAAATGGGAATTTACTTAAGCGCTGCCCTGTTGATTAAACCCGGTGACGGCGTGATCTCCGGGGAACCTGGATATGCACAGGCTGATCTTACCTTTCAGCAGGCCGGAGCAAAAATATATCCTGTAAATGTAGACAACGATGGCGTAGACATAGATCAGATTGAACGCTTGTGCAAAACCAAAAAGATCCGGGCCATATACGTCATCCCCCATCACCACCACCCTACCACAACCACCCTTAGTCCGGAAAGGAGGGTTCGACTATTAGACCTGGCCTCCACTTATAGGTTTGCCCTGATAGAAGACGACTATGATTACGATTTCCACTACGCGGGCAAACAAATGATGCCCATGGCCTCTTTGGACAGGAAGGGAAATGTGATTTACGTGGGCACCCTCACCAAATCCCTGGCCCCGGCTATACGATATGGCTTTATTGCTGCGCCCGCCAGTTTTATTCGAAGCGCCACCCAGCTCAGGAAGTACATAGACGCACAGGGAGACAGCCTGGTGGAAAATGCAGTGGCTGCCCTCTATAAGGATGGGACCATAGCCAGACACTTGAAGAAATCCCTGAAACTGTATAAAGAAAGGAGGGATCACTTCTGCGCCCTCCTTCAGCGTGAACTAAGCACCCATATTGATTTCCGGGTCCCCGAAGGAGGCATGGCCGTCTGGGCCAGGTTCACCCATAAAAAGCTGCCCGAGGTAGCGGCGGCGGCCTACAAAAAAGGGTTGGTCATCAGTGATGGTACCGATTATGATCGAGGGAAAAACAAATACAACTCCGCATGCCTGGGTTTCGCTGCCCTCAACGAGACGGAACAGGTAAAAGTCGTCTCCATATTGAAGGAAGTCTTGAGTTAAGCGCTTATTTTTACCGTCTATGAAGCCTACTATTACTATAGAGTATTGCCCGAAATGCGGATGGATGTTACGCGCCGCCTATATGGCTCAGGAGTTCCTCACGACCTTCTCCGATGAATTAAAAGGCGTCATGCTCCTTCCCAGTGAAACAGGCGGCCGATATACCCTATCCATTAATGACCGCATCATCTTCGATAGGGCCATCGCCGGACATTTTCCGGAAGTCAAAGAATTAAAACAACTCATCCGCGACGAGGTCGCCCCCGGCAAGAGCCTCGGCCACTCCGACAAAAAATAACCCCGGCCAAAGAGGCGGCTGTGCAACAAAAGGGCGTGGGCGGACTAGCCGGTTCGGGCTTTTTCGCCCGGGAGACTAGACCGCCCAGCCCTTGGGAGGGCTTTCGCCCAGGCGTCCTTCAAGGTTAGCGGTCGAAGGCATTCTCAAACTTCCCAGGGATAACTGATGTTGGTCGGCTCCAGAAAACCAGTCGCTACCTTGTATACCAGGGAAGTGAGGTACTGTCGTTCCTGTTACAAATGTCTTGTTTAGCATCAAGCGAATCAACAGTGATTCGATAGGTTTCTTGTCTATAACGTATATAGACAGATGGAAGCGGCTAGCGCTCCAACATCACCGTACCCTTTTTGGTAAAGGCATCGCCCGTATCACAAATAATATCGAGGAAGTAAATATAGGCCCCTACAGGTTGGGCTATACCAGCAGCGCTACCATCCCATCCGTTGCTGATGTCATTGAGAGAGATGTTGTGGCGTTCAAACACCAGGTTACCCCAACGTCCATAGATGAGGAAGCTGCGAATAATTTTTGCGCCTTTCCCCAACGGGTAAAAAATATCATTGATGCCATCACCATTGGGTGTGAATGCGGTAGGAATCACTACATTTTCTTCATGACAGACCAGGCTGATCTTCACCGTATCCGTAGCCAGGCATCCGTATTGGGTATAGGCAGTAGTGGTATATACCATGTTTGAATCTGGTGTAGCAATGGGGCTGGCACAATTGGAACAACTCAGGTGTACAGCGGGAGACCAGCTCCAGTGGGTAATATCCGAGCTTCCATAAGCCGTAAGGGTAACGCTGTTTCCAGCGGGAATAGTAATGACGGGAACGGTTTGAATGGTGGGTAAGGGTTCTACCTCTACAGTCACCTTTCCGGTATCGGCAAAACAACCATATTGATCCAAACCAACAACGGTATAGGTCGTATTGACCAATGGATAGACCCAGGGCGTGGCTGATCCTGGATCACTGATGGGCGATCCTCCTATCCATTGGTAGCGGTAGGCACCCCGAGGATCGAGTTGAATACTGTCTCCTATACATACAAAGGTATCGGCAGGGAGCCGCATAGTAAACGGATCGATCACGGTTACCAACAGGGAATCCAGGCGTTTACAGCCATTGGGCCCGGTAACGCTCACCGTATAGTCCATGGTAGCAGGAGGCTGAACGACTGGATTGGGTATACCAGCAGTACTCAAGCCAGGTGCAATAGTCCATTGATATTGGACGCCTCCGACTGCGGTAATTTGTACCGTAGCACCCAGACAAACCGTGGGATTAGCAGGAGAGAAAGAAACAGTGGGCTGATCGCTGACTGTCACTAAAGCGGTGGTCGTATCCAAGCATCCACCCAGGTTAGATACCAACAGAATCATACTGGTTCCCACCTGTGTTGGAATGAATACAGGAGGCTTGGCTCCTGTATCCCCGGTGGCATTGGGAAATGACCAGACCCAGTGAAGGGTATCTGCAAATGCAGGCGTAGCCGTATAGTACAAACTGTCTCCGACACAGGCAGTAAGTGGCCCCTGAACGCTTCCCTTATCTGAGCGGGTGACCGCTATGGTATCCAGTGCCTGGGCTGTGCAACCCGGCGGAGAGGTGACCGTCAGTTGCACCATGTATTTACCCACCTTCGTGAACTTAAAGGATGGATCTGAAACGTTAGCCGTATCCGTTGGAACACCATCGCCAAAAGTCCAGTGATAGGTTAATTCTTCCCCCTCATTTTGGGAAGCCAGGCTATACACCTGTGGATCAAAAAAGGCCATGCCCGAATCACAAAGATGAGCAGGGGTCGCTTGGGCCTGGACGAAAAGCGTATCGATCAAAATGGAATCACCCGGACTGAAAGAAGCCTTACAACCCAATGAATCCATTAGGATAAGATCAGGGGTATAAATACCGGGTATCGTATAGAGATGTGATTGGGTCATAGCCCCACCCTGAATCAGGGTTCCATCTCCAAAGTCCCAGGTGTAGGACACAGCGTTGGTCGCCTTGGCACTCAGGGTAGCCTTAGCTGGTACACAGGCCTGTTCCAGGTCTGAAGTTACCGTAGCATAGGGGCCTCTGATCAAAATGGAATCATTTACCACCACGGTAGCCCCAAGTCCCACGGCAACCAGGGTAATGGTATATTTACCCGGTTTGCTATACGTATGACTGGGATTGGACATACCTACAGCAGAAGCCCCGTCTCCGAAATTCCAGGTCCAATTGGTTACATTGGTCATGGTGGAGTTAAACTGAACCAAGGCTGGTGGACAATTGTTACCGCTGACATAAGAAAGGGTATACACAAATGCGGCACTGACCGTTTGTACCGGTACAATCTGCACCGCTGTATCTGAGGCGCAATAGCCTGGGGTCGGGTTGTACACTACCAAAGTAACCGTATCGGTGAGTACGTTCTGATAAGTGTGCTGGAGGGTATACAAGCTACTTGAGGTGGATTTATCTCCTGCAAAATACCACCAGGCACTATCATAAGGTCCGGTACTGGTATTGACAAAGCTTACCGTAGTGCCTGGAACAACCAAGGGAGGGGCCCAGGTGAACGCAGCCTTAGGTCCATTGATGACTATGCTCCTGGAAGGAGATGCACTGATGCATCCGGTGGAATCTGTAACCAACAGAAGGGGATAGTAAGTGCCGGGGCTTGCATACTTATGGGTAGGGGAAGCAACCGTACTCGTGCTCCCGTCCCCAAAATTCCATAAGTAACCGGCCACGCCCGCACCGAACTGCTTATGGGAAGTATCATTAAAGAACAAAGGCGTTTTGTAACAAACCATGTCATGGACAGCATACCCCACGACAGGGCCGGCAATCTTTACAGCAAGGATATTGGTGCTGTCGTAGCATCCAAACAGTTCCGAATGCAAAATCACTCGGATACTGTCTAGTCCAGGGGGCAAATGACTCAAGGTGCCGGAGATATGGTTATAGGTACCAGGCAAACCAGGTACATATTGCTCGCTGGTAGCATTCCAGTATTGAATCGAATCGGTGTAGAACTGGTTATTTAGCGCCACGCTGTTCCCAGGCGTAGCTGCCCAGTAATTCGTGTCCAATCCCGTAATTTTTAATTCAAGGGCACTATCGGTGCAAACCTGCGATTGGGAGGTTTGGAGCAGAGGGCTTTGCTTGACCAGCACATATACCGTAGTGGAATCGGTATTCACGCAGCTTGCCGTTGTGGAGGTCAGCCTCACTTGATAAACACCAGACTTGCTGAATATATGTGTGAGGGTATCTTCAGGTGAAGTCAATGTCAAAGTAGATCCATCGCCAAAGCTCCAAATCATGGAGGTTGCCCCCCTTACGGTATCGGAAAACAGCACTCCCCCCCTGGTTCCTACACAACTATTGATGGCTGATACAATCCTGGGGAAAGAAGGCAATACAAAAACGGAGTCCACTTTAGTGACGGTATCCTGGCAGTGACTGCCGTTCCCCGTAGCAATCAGGGTAACCGTATAAGTACCTTCCTTATTGTACCTATGGGTAATGGTATTGGTTCCAATGGCGCTTTCCCCAGTCGTAGTGTCTCCAAAATTCCATAGGTAATTGGCTTGACCTCCTATTACCGTAAAGGTAACCGGCCTGTTTCCACAGATGGGATTAGCGGGTAAGATGGCAAAATTCACCTGAGGTTTGGTAATGATCTGGATCCGGTTATTAACGGCAGTTGTATCTATCCCTGAGCAACCCTGAATGTTGACGTATTTTAGGGTGATCTCATAACTTCCAGGAGTCGAAAAAGTATGTGTTGGCGTTGAATCTGTTGAGGTAGTTCCATCTCCAAAGTTCCATAAATAACTAGCAATCGCCGGCGTACCCTTGGCGCTGCATTTCACCGTAATAGGTACACAGGATATAGTCGTTGTATCGGTCAGGTCGGTTATGGTCATGGTGGCCGTGGGGGCCTGTATATTGAAATTTTGAAGGGCAGTAGCCAGGCAACCATTGGCGGTTTTAATGGTTAAGCCAATCTGATAAGAGGTATCGCTGGTGAAGGTATAAGATGCGGATTTGGCCGTAGCAAAAGGAATGCTGTCCAGGCTCCCGGAGCCATGGGATTCATACCAATTCCAGGCGACCGAAGCGCCCAGTGTATCGCTAAAGGTATAAGTGGTAGGCACCGTACAAGCCCCATCCGAAGTGACCTTAAATCCATTAAGGGAAGGTCCGGGAAGTACCGTCACCGGTAAGCTTAAGGTTGCCGGGCAACTACCAAATAGGGCAGAAAGTGTCACTGTATAATTTCCAGGGGTGGGAAGTTGAACGGAGGTATTGGCGCCATACCGTACTGCCGTATCACCCGAGATCGTCCAGACTTCACTCCCCGTGTTGGGTGCAGGAACGCTCTGATCTGACAAAGGAAGCGTACTGCCCTGGCAAATGGGCGAAGTCAGGGAAAACCGAGGCTTGTCCTGAGCTACCAGGATGTAACTTGTTTTTTCTACCGAATCACTACAACCCGCGGTGCTGGAAGCCAGTAAAGTCACCGCAAAGGTCCCAGGCGTAGTATACGTATGTTCAGGGGAGGTCAGTGTAGAAGTAGCACCATCTCCGAATTTCCAGGTATAACTGATGGTAGGAGGTCCTGTAGTTAAATTGGAAAAACGCACGGTGCCTCCAGTGGAACACAGTATGGTAGAATCAGCGCTGAAAGATGGGTCTAAGGGTGCCCCTACCGTCACTAACCCAGCCTGAGCCAGGGAGGCAGCGCAACCATAACTATTGGTAACAGTGAGTTGAACCGTTGGGGTACCTGAAAAGGTATAGGCATGGGAAACGGTAGGATTGGTGGTACTGACGGTAGTACCGTCCCCAAAATCCCAAAAATAAGCCGTAATGGTGCCGCTACCAGCCGCGGCACTGCTTTGAAATAGGCTGTTCAAGGGTGCACAGCCGTAAGCGCCTGATTGCAGCATAAACCCCACCACCGGGTTATTGTAGACGGTGATGGTTTGGGTTTGCCTAGAAACCTGTCCTCCGTCTGTGACGGTCAGGGTGATGGTATATGCACCAGGAACCGTATAAGTCGCTCCGCTGGAATAAGTGGAATCGGGTGTGATTACCTGATTATTGTTACCATAATTCCACAAATAAGTAGCATGTGGGGAAGCGCCCTGAGTGGTATTGGTAAAGGTTACAGAAATAGGTGAACAGCCTCCTGTCTGGGAAGTGGTAAAATTGGCTTTCAGTTGAGCACAAACAGTCTCCCTGAGGCCAACCAGGCCAACGATTAGAAAAATGCCTATTCTGAGGGGCAACATGAAGGGGTCTGGTGCAAGAGTTCCAGTTAACAGCCAAGTCCACAACGTTTATGCCATAGGGTAACTCATCCGGATTATTTATCAACTATTCATAAAAAAGACACATTTGGGCAAGGCAGTCCTCCAAAAATGCTTAAAAATTCCGTCGCGGCCACCGCCGCGGCGGCGCCAACTGTTCGGGTCTGACCGATTGTGCCTGACCGATTGTGCCCGACCTATCGGGTCTTAACTACTATTGGATCTGGGTGGCGGCCGGCAATATCTTCGTAATGATATCCTCTTGCAGCAAATCCGGTTCCGTATTGGGGATCAGGTGACCGGAATGTTCAAACCAGAACAATGCTTTATGAGGGGACTGTATGGTCTCAAAATAGGCTTGCGTAACCGTAAAATTAGTCTGATTGTCTTTCCTTCCAGCACAAAAATGGATGGGACAGTGGACCACGGCTAGGTCTTTGAAATGATTCTCCATCATGGCTTCCTTCCAAACGGACAACCAGGTGGATGCTCAGGCTTGGATAAAACCCTGAACCGCCACCGTAAGCAAGGTCTCAACCAAGCCATACGCATCTTCCATCATCAGGGATAAAGTCAGGGGTTGGATAGATTTATTTAATTCCAGGGTCTTCCCGCATTCCCGCTGATCCCATTGAACAACTACGAAATATTGTTGCAGTTTAGCAGTGAACTGTTCCGCCCCATTCATCACAGAGCTTCCGGGTCCCCCACACAGAAACAGCAAAAATGGTTTGGTGCGATCAGCCCCTTTGATGCTGATGTACTGTTTTATCCCCCCTATCGATAGTACCTCAGTAGAATCTATTTTACTTTGGGCACTTACCCGAAAGGTAATCAGCAGGGATAAGCAAGCGATAATAATATTTTTCATGGACCCCCAATTTTTAGTATCGGCGGATCAACCTTTGGTCTAAATATTGAACAATTAAAAAAGTCAGCAGCGCCAGTATAATCAGTCCTTTACTGGCATTTACCCATTCAACAAAACGGGAAGCCGCCACCTTATTAAGCAAACCCAACATTCCGTAGGTTAATCCAAGGCCGACGGTAAGAATGACCACCACCAGGAAATACCACCCCAACCAACGGCCAGAACGTTTTCTAGATCTTAACTGTTGCATGACCTTTTTGGAAAAGCAATAGGAGAAACCCGAAGGGGGCTCCTGATTCAATTGGTCAAACACGAAACGATAGGCCTTCAAATCCTCCTGTTCGCCCGGCGTCGTAGAAGCACCCCCAGGCGTCGGGGCCGCCTCCTGCGCCACACCTTCCGTTTCCAACCATTGTTGCCACTGTTCATCTGTCCATTTGTTCATAGCACATCATTTTTAAGATACCCCTGAATTTTTTCCTTAAGGAGCTTACGAGCCCTGAAAAGGCAACTTTTCACCGTACCCTCGGCCATTCCGGTGGTCTGCGCAATTTCCCGGGAAGTGAACTCATTCAAATGAAATAAGGTAAGTACTGTCCTGTACTGGATGGGCATTTGCGCAATCAACTTGTCCATATATGCGGCTAGCTCCTTTTTATCCATAACCGTTTCTGGTCTATCTCCTACAAAGGAGAAATGCTCCAGATCTCCGGTAAATGGGCGGACCTGCTCCTTTTGGTGTTTCTTCACATGGTTAATGGCCGTCAGGTAGGCGATGCGGGAAATCCAGGTAGATAATTTTGAAGCAAAGGCAAACCTGGGCAGGCTATTGTAAACTTTGATAAATACTTCCTGGGCAACATCCTCCTGGTCCTCTTTTTCCTTTACCAATCTATAGACGACAAAAAAGACAAGCCGCTCATACTGCTTGACCAACAACTCAAAAGCTGCCTGATCACCTGCGAGCACGCTGGAAACAATTGCCCTTTCGTCAAACATGCTTTATTAGTCAACGACTATCCGTTAAAGGTTGCAAAAAAATTCAAGAATCAGGAACCTTTTATCGTTTTGTCTGGACTACTATATAAAGCGGCATTTTAAAAACGATACCAAATGGAAAAGCTAGAGCTCATCATACCGTATATCATGACAACCGTGGTGTTAATTATCCTCTCGGTACTTATTAACCGGTTGTTTACCGTACACTTAAAAAAACGCATGGTAGAATCGGGGCCCTTGGACGAAAACGCCATCCAGTTTATTGCCGTCACCCAGGGAAGCGAGGGTGAAAACCTGAAATGGGCTTTGTTGCTAGCGATGGGCGGACTGGGATTGATTACTATTCAGTTCACCCCATTTACTTTAGATCAACCCATCAGTTATGGGATAGAAGTCCTCTTTCTTGCTGCCGGATTCTTCCTCTATTACCTCATTCAAAAACGAAAAAAGTAAAGCCATGAAACAAATGCAATTACTGGGCGCCCTGCTTTTGATGGCAGGCCTCTCCCCTATTGTCACATCAGCCCAGCAAAAGCTCAATGAATTGCTGGCCAACCGGGACAGTTTACTGTACGCGGCAATTTTCACCACCCCTAATCTATCTGTGATCAACAGTATGCTCCAACCCAAATGGGTCTTTTATCAGGACCAGGGCTTTATCGGCCCTACTTCCAGTCAATCCAGGGAGACTTATATCTCCGGAATTCAAAAAATGTGGCAAGAGAAAAAACAGGAAAATGGCCAGATGCGCCGGGATGTCGTAAAAAGCAGTCTGGCCATTTTCCCCATATCCATTCACGAAGTGCTCCAAACAGGTACCCAGCATTTCTACATCGTGAAACGGGGGCAAAAAGATCAACTGGTTGAGGAATCTAAGTTCTCACGGGTATGGCATCAAGACAATGGGCAATGGACCATGACCCTGGAGATGGATTATAGCTATAATACGCACCTGGGAGATGATCCAGGGCATTAAGCTCCTTGGATGTATCTTCGCTTGTGGTGCTTATCACTTATGACACTTATGGCGCGGGCGTTTCTACATTTGCGCCATATTCTTCTTCCCTTTTAAAAGCGTCGAAGGCGCTGTTCATTTCCTGGAGGATTTCTTCCGGTAAACCAGTGAGCTTAAGTTTGTCGATAGTAATATTTCCGGGGTAAAGATTATCCAAAGATTGGTGATGATTGTGTAAGTAATCTCGCTTCTCGGAAGGCCACCTGGGCTCACTTTTTTCAAAATAATCCTGGAATCTGGCTTCTACAGCATCGAAATTCTTTTTTAAAAGGGCAATACCAGTCAGTTTTTTGTTCATACACCCGAAGATAGTCATATAAATCGGCACAATTATACTTTTCATGACTGCTCCACCCATCCCTGCGTCTGCAGCGACCAACCCTTTCCTGGTGGTTTACTATAGATGGGTATTATATTTAACCTACTAAATCAATAGATGCGTATGAGATATATTCTGACCCCTTTGCTGCTGCTGTCCATGGCTTTTTCAGCCCTGGCCCAAAAAGGTGATACCTTATGGGTGAAGCCCCAAGACTTGAACATAAATGGTCTTCAAACAGGCGACTATACCTATTTAATTTCTCATCACAAGCCAAAGGACTCTGTTGCTACTGGTATGGCCCTTGTAAAAATGAATGTAAAAAGGGCGACCTACCATAATAAAGCCGCCATCGTTGTCAAGCAACAATGGGAGAAGGACTCTATCATTCACACGTCCTATTCTGTGTTTGATGCCAAAGATTTTTCTACCTTATTGCACGACACCTATTGGAGCCAGTTAGGGTATGCTTTGATCTTTGATTTCGAAACCCGCACTTTCAGCTCCAGGAAGGTCTTACAAGACATCCCCGATTCTATCAAGACCAGTTGTGAAGAAGAGTTTGCTGGATCATTCGGTAAATACAACCTCAACTGGCATGAAGACCTGATCATCTATTCTATGCTTCCATACAAGGAAAACAGAACATTCATGATCAACTATTATGATCCAGGGTTCGGCAAACCAGAGGAGGTGGCATACACCGTCTCAGGCTCTGATATACTGACGGATAGAGGTGGAGAAAAGATCCCTTGTTGGGTTCTGTCCTATGAGAACCAGGATGGGAGAGAACGTTTTTGGATATCCAAAAAGAACAACGAGGTGCTGAAGGAGGAAGACTACGGTAAACAAAGTGGAGGATATCGCTTTAAATATAAATTGGGCGTCTCCGGAACGTAGCAGGTATCTCCCGGAACGTAGCAGGTATCTCCCGGAACCTAATGGGTAATCCGGAACATAGCAGGTATCTCCGGATGCCTGGAGAAAGGGGCACGCGCTCATTTCCGGAATATAAAGTAAAAGGGGGCTTCAGCCCCCTTTTACTTTATCCTTGAGGTAAAATGCCTGGTAGAATTTTGATTGGTCCTGGGAGTAGTAGGCCTGGGCTTATCCTTAGGCCCGCCCTGGGATTTTTCCCTGGCTACAGATATGGACAATTTCCTGCCCTCTATTTCCCGGCCTTGAAGTGCACTCATCGCTGCTGTTGCTTCCTGGTCGTCGGCAATATTGACAAATCCGAAACCCTGGGGACGCCCAGTGGAGGGATCAGACATTACGGTTGCTGAAGCCACTTTCCCAAACCGGGAAAACAAAGCAATGAGATCACTTTCCGTGGTGTGAAAGCTTATGTTTGATAAATATAAATTCATAGTGATATAATTGAGGTATTGCCCCAACCAGTTACAATCTATCGTCACCGTCTGGTGACTTAGCTATTGAAGGGAAAGTTTGGTAAACTCGGTCCCACTAAACATCCTGGAATGATTGAGGTCCTTGGAGCGTTCGTAGTTTTCCAGGTGAGCGGAGGTTACAATGCGCCAAAAGTTCTTTTTCTTTAATTCATCAAAGTCGGCAAGACTCTGAATAAAGATGCCACTCACGTGGTTTCTCGTCTTAAAAGATATTTTCACCGTTTTTTGCGTGTTTTTCACGTGCTGCTCAATAAATTTTTCGATTTGTTCTACAGTCATAGTAACTAATTTTCTTTGATGATACAGTTTCCGGTTTATGTTGGCCAACGCTCGGGTTGGCGTATCCTTTTGTAGGCTTATCCTTATTAGTGATCGCGGTCCCGTACTAGTAGCGATCGCGGTTGCCGTCGGGAAATAAGCCTTCTCTTGGTTTAGTTGTTTTAGGCCTGGCTAAAGAAACAGAAAGGGATCTTCCCTCAAGTTCAGCGCCGTCCAAGGCCTTTATGGCTTCTTCACCTGCACTATCGGTCATATCAACAAAGGCAAATCCACGGGATTGGCCCGTAGCCCTGTCCATGATAACATTAGCGGATGCTACTTCACCAAAAGGAGCAAACAACGTTTTAAGATCCTGATCCTTAACCTGAAAGGCCAGATTGGAGACATATATATTCATAATATAAAATAAAACATTTAGAAAACAATTGAGTAGAAGCGGTAAAAAGTAGGGGAGATTTTAACTGAACATTACTACTTCTGTCGATCTCAATCCATGCTAAGGTAGGCTATAATTGTCAGAGAACCTAATATATAAATAAATTAATAATCTTAAAGGTTTTTTACTGTATAATAAGTGTCCTTTAAACACTTTTATCCGAATAGATCTTATCTTCAATTTATGAGTCGAATATCCAAAACGATTGCTATTCTTTCAGGGCTTTTCGTAAATACAATTCCCGTTTTTGCGCAGACCGCGCAGACTGGCTCAACTACGCTGGTAGCCCAAACCCCTCCTATGGGCTGGAACAGCTACAACTGCTATGGTTCGGCTGTCCACGAGGACGAAGTAAAAGCAAATGCCGATTATATCGCCCAATACCTCAAACCTTATGGATGGCAATATGTAGTCGTGGATTTTCTTTGGGCCTACGATAATCCACCGCGCAGTGATATAGGCAACCCTTATCAGGCCCGGTTGGGAGACGGCGCATATATCCCCTGGCTGGCTATGGACGACTATGGCCGGTTGCAGCCTCACGTGAACAAGTTTCCATCAGCCTTTGGGGGTAAGGGCTTCAAGCCCCTGGCGGATTATATACATGCCAAAGGGCTGCTTTTTGGTATCCATGTCATGCGGGGCATCCCCCGTCAGGCAGTATGGGCCCACACCCCAGTGGAAGGAACTTCCGGCATCACCGCCGATCAGGTTGCAGATACCAATTCCCGTTGTGAGTGGATGAACCATATGTATGGCCTGGACATGGAAAAGCCAGGGGCTCAGGAATACCTGAACTCCCTACTAAGGTTGTATGCTTCCTGGGGAGTAGATTTCATCAAAGTGGATGATATTGCCAGGCCTTATCACCAACCAGAAATAGAAGGATACCGTAAAGCCATCAATGCCTGTGGCCGCCCTATAGTCCTTAGCATATCGCCAGGAGAGACCCCTTTAAAAGATTCCGTTGATGTAGCACGAAATGCCCAGATGTGGCGCATGGCGGATGATTTCTGGGATGACTGGAAGGCGTTGCTTCATATGTTCGACTATGCGCAAAGCTGGACTGGCGTAGGCGGTCCGGGGCATTGGCCTGATTGCGATATGCTACAGATTGGTAAAATAAGCAAACGAGGCCCCGTTGGCCCAGAACGATACAGCCATTTTACAGCAGCGGAACTCCAAACGCATATGACCTTTTGGTGCATCTATCGCTCACCTTTAATCCTGGGTGGCAATCTCCCGGAAGACAGACCCATGGAAGACAGCCTGCTTATGAACGAAGAAGTCATAGCGGTGAATCAACAAGGGGCTTCGCCCCATCAGCTTTATAAGAAAGATGGGAAAATGGTTTGGGTTTCCACTGCCCCGGCAGGCTCGAACGCTACGGCAGGTTCGACCGCCCATGCAGTTTTGGCCGCGCAGGTAGCCTCGACCGCCCATGCAGTTTTGGCCGCGCCGGGCCCAAGAAGTCCACATGCCTGGTACGTCGCCCTTTTCAACCTGAGCGATGCTAACCAGGAAGTCGATCTGAACTTTAAAGAAATAGGTATCACCCGCAAGGCCCGTGTCAGGGACCTTTGGAAACATACAGAACTAGGTCGGTTCTCCGGCAAATTTTCGGAAAACATTCCACCGCATGGAGCAGCAATGATCAAAGTTTCGCAGTGAATCCGCGACAGACCACCGTTTAGGACTCAGGGTCGCTCCAACTGATCAAGGATAGGTGTATCCCGACTACTTAGCTTATGCTGCGCTGGATTCAATAGTTCCAGCACCTCCACTGTATTATCCCCCCTTTTCAACCATTCAACAGGTACATACAAAGTTTGTTGGGGACCCACCTTCCAATAACGGCCAAGGTTATGCCCGTTGATCCACACAATGCCTTTTCCCCATTTGCTCAGGTCCAGGTAGGTATCTCCCGGCTCCTTTAAGACGAAATGTCCCTTCTTTACAACGGGTACTCCGCGAGACCCGTCCGGAACGACCTCACCAGGACCCGTAAACATGGCCGATGGCGCCCGGTCAAATGGTAACGAATACATGCACCACCCCAGTTGCTCGGCACCATGAAGCGATACCTTCCCGGTGATTCCTTTCATATTCTTGAGCAGATTAGGCCCAAAATTGACCCTGCCCAGATTTTCCACCAGGATATCCAGACGGGAACTGTCTCCGGATAAATTCAACATGAGACTGTCCTGTTTAAGGCGTCTATCCAGCACGCCAACTCGTTTTCCATTGACAAAGACAATGGCAAAGTCCCGAAGGCCATTTATTTTTAACAAGAATGATCCCCGGCCATCGATCGAAGACCCTTGGCTATTGATCGAAGATCCTTGGCCTTTAATGATTGTCCGGTACAAAACAAACCCATAGGCCTGATGCAATTGTTCAAAGGTTAGCGGGCGGCGGCTGTAGACTGGCTTACCCAGAAAGGAAAACAAGGAATACTGGGTGTCAAAAACAATCTGGTCAATATGGATGGTAGGTTTACGTGGAGGCACCTCAGGAAGTGTTGTTCCTTCAGGAAGATGCCCCTGTATGACCTTTCTGAAAGCCATGAATTTTGGCGTTGCATTCCCGGCTTCATCCAAGGGGGCATCATAATCGTAACTACTGATCTCTGGCTCAAACGTAGACGAGTCCTCGGCATTGGCTCCATTCATAAATCCTCTGGTCGTACCACCATGAAACATATACATATTGATGGAAATACCATTAGCCAGTAACGTATCGAGCTGTCCCGTATATTTTTCCGGGGCAACGGTGTGATGGGGTTCTCCCCACCAATCAAACCAGGCTGGATACCATTCCGATACATAGAAGGGCCCCTTCCCACCATGGTAGGCGCGAATCAGGGATTTAATGCGTGTAGGATTGCTCAACCCGTTAACAGCAGGTAGTAGCCCAGTCAAATGTCCGTTTGGCAAATCATGAGGCGGATCGCAGGTATAAAGCAGGCCGTCGAATCCCGCTTCCCGGAATAGGCGCTCATTAATACGTAGGTAATTGCTGTCGTCTCCATAAGAGCCATATTCATTCTCCACCTGGACCATGAGGATATTTCCTCCATGACCCACCAAATGAGGCGCCAACTGTTTACCCACTTCGCGTATATACTCCCTGTACGCATGCAAATAAGCAGAATCTGTGCTACGCACCACCATACCTTGCTCATTTTGCAACCAATAAGGATATCCTCCATATTCCCATTCCGCGCAGACATAGGGGCTAGGCCTTAAAATCACCCACAATCCCTCTTCCTGGGCTATGCGCACGAAAGCGGCAATATCATTATTGCCTGAAAAATCAAACTTACCTTTTTGCGGCTCATGCAGGTTCCAGAATACATACGTTCCAATGGTATTCAACCCCATGGCTTTGGCCATCCGCATGCGCTGACGCCAGGCTTCCCTGGGCACCCGGGCGTAATGCATCTCTCCGGAAATCATCAAAAAAGGTTTCCCATCCAATAAGAAGGAACTATCCCCCAACGAAAAATCATGACTAGTCGACTGTCCAAAGCCATTCAGGTAGCAAAGCCAAACGGTTGCCAAAACCAAAAAAGATCTCATGCTGATGTTTATTTATTATGCTCACCCCATGCGTATTGCAGGAGGTCAAGACCACTGTTGTTATTGACGTAAAGAGAGGTGACTTTCATAGCTAGCATACCAAAGCTATCATTGGTCCTTAGTCCTGGCCAGTACACCGAACCCATATCCGACTGCCTCAATTGCTGGGTAACCCCCTGGAAGTAGGAAATATCGGTGTTAGATCCGGGAGATCCCAGGTAGTTATTACCGGTCGCCATGGGGCATCCGAATTCGGTCATGACCGTTCGTTCAGGGAATTGCACAAGTGCCACCTGAGCTTCCCAGTCCGATACTGTTTTATTGCTATTGTAGAACCAGGTATAAATATGGTAGGATAGCAAACAACCGTTTAACCGGCTATCTGCTCCCACTGAATTGACATCCTGTGCATATCCACCTCCGTCAAGGAAAACCCGCCCAGGCGGAAAGGAGGTAAACCTCCCTAACCAGGCAGCATACAGATTGGTTAGTTCTGCAATCGCATAGCCATGAGGTTCGTTGAATATCTCCAGGTACACAGAAGGGTTGGACGCATATCGCCGGACGACTGTTTGCCACATCGCCCAGTACTGGGATGTATCCTCCACCCGGCCGATACCCCCGTTATGAGACTCCCAGTACCCGATGATCACTTTGAACCCTTTGGCTATGGCAGCATCAATAACCCCCGAATAATTCCCCCACCATGAGCCAGCCACGGTAGGGGGATTAATGGGGATACGGATGGTATTGGCACCGGCACGCCCGAAGGCGCCGAGTATCAACTCCGCTTTTGATAAAGTAGTCGCTTGGTCATCACTGGCACTCAGACCGCTAAGGATCAGATTATCCGTTGCATAATTATCCCTGGGATCGGCCCAGTTCAGGCCCCGGAATCCGGAGCTAGCCGGCGAGTCACCTACATGCTGCTTTTTACAAGCGTAATCAGCCATTAATAAAGGGCTGCCCACACAAGCCACAAGTATTATACAAATCCATTTTTTCACGATCATCAAGTTTTATGAAAGCCGCACTCAGTACCAAAAGCCTTGATCAGTACCAAGAAAGCTGTCCAGGTGCGAGAATCAATACCCCGGATTCTGCTGTAGCTGATTATTGGAAGCCTGAATTTCCGTCAAAGGTATGGGCAACCAATATTGGCTGGGCAAAAATGCCCGTCCAGCCAAGGCAATTTTTTTGGTATACGTATATCCGGAAGGATTGGCTGGATTTACGACAACACTCATACCGTAAGCCGGTACATTCTCCGTAGAATCAGCGATTTTCCACCTGCGTACGTCATAGAACCTGAACTCCTCGAAAGCCAACTCCACCTGCCTTTCATTCATGATGGCCGTACGCATCTGGGCCTGCGTCAAACCAGCAGGCAAAGCCGGCATATTAACAGAAGGTCTCTCCCTGATGCTGTTGACCGCAGCGTAAACTGTGGCGTCAGGGCCAGACGCCTCGTTTTGCGCTTCGGCATAGTTCAACAACACTTCTGCATACCGCATGTAAATCCAAGGCTGGCCACCAGCCACACTCCAGGGATTATCAATAGGATAAGCATCATTCATGAATTTTCTCAGGTAATAACCCGTCTGGGAGGCATTCCAGTTGTCCGGCCCCTGATTACTGTCCTTTCCACCTGGCGTATATACATCTACGGTATCTCCCCTGTAAGGGGCTTTGTTGTACAGGATCGTTGCATAAAAGCGGGGGTCCCTGTTGACATAAGGATTCTGCGGATCATACCCGGAGGTAGGATCAGTGATGGCTTTACCGTTGGCCATCTGGTAAGCATCCACCATATTCTGATAAGGCGTATTTCCAGCCCACCCATCAAATCCATTAGGTCCGTTGGCAATCTCCATACATACATGGGGAGCAATATTGGGAATAAACAGGCGCTCAAAAATGATTTCATTGTCATTGGGAGAGAGAAACAATTGTTGGTACCCGTTTTGGGATAAAGAGTAGGCTCCCAGGTTCATCACGGCTTTAGCTGCGGAAGCTGCATCGGCCCAGGTACCAACGTTATACAGGGGGCTGGCCGCATAGAGCAGCAGCCTTGATTTTAAAGCGAGTGCCGCACCTTCCGTAGCCCTGCCCAATGCCCAGGTGGAGCTATTGGCTAAGGGCAGTCTTTGGGCAGCGTCATCCAATTGAGCCACGGCATAGGCAATGGAGTTTTGCAAAGTCGCCCTGGTATAAAAGAAAGGGTCCAACAGGTTGTCTGATAACTGGGCCACGGTGTCTCCTACCAAGACTACGCCACCGTAATTGCGGATCAGGTCCTGGTAGCGGTAAGCACGGATAAACTCCAATTCTCCCTGCAACAGGCTCTTATGCGACTGGCTCATGGAGATTGTTTTCAGTATGCTAAGGGCGTAATTACAATTCCGTATACCGTAATAGCTACGGGCCCAGAGGGTGCCCAGGAATCCGGTGTTGTCAGGAGCCATCTGTCCCTGTTCAATCAACCAGGAACCGTTGTCCGTATTGTACATGGATTCATCCGTAGTGGAAGAGGACATCGCATATTCAAATCCGCGTCCAAATCCGGGAGGAGAGCCTGCACCTTCATTGACGCCTATATCTTCACCTATGTAACAGTTAACGACATAATCTTCAAACAAGGAAGTATCAGAAGTAATGGCCGTATTGGTCACCCTATCCGTAGGATTAAGGTTGAGGAAATCCTTTTTACAGGCAGAAAAAGCCAACCCCAATAGCAATACAGACGCTGAGATATATTTGCTGGTTTTCATTGTTTTCATTTTAGAATTTAACATTGATGCCCACATTGTAAATCTTTTGTTGAGGATAGAACTGGGCGCTTCCATCCGTACCTTCCGGATCGTAGTCTTTCACTTTTGTCAGGGTAAACAAGTTAAAGGCGCTTACATATATCCTGACACCCTGCATATGCATCCTGGATGAAGTCCGGTTGGATAAAGTATAACCCAACTGGGCCGTCTTGAGCCTGACAAAGGAGGCATTGTTGAGCCAGAAAGTACTGGGATACTCCCCTCCGCTTACCGCATCGGAAGCCCTGTCGGATACCCTGGGATAGGAGCCATTAGGATTGGTAGGACTCCATGCGTTATCAGACCAGGACCTGAAATAGTTGCCTATGGTACCTGATTCAGGAAGCACGTATTGGCTAACTTCTGCCTGTCCTGCAAATAAAGCGGAAAGGTCGAAGTTTTTATAAGATGCATAGAGATTCAAACCGTATACGATCTGTGGAATATTCCCATACTTCGTCCTGATCTGATCCGCAGCCGTGATAGATCCGTCCTTATTATAATCTTGGTAGATCAGGTCTCCCAATTGGGCCCCCGGTACATGCGGGATACTGTTGAGTTGATCCTGGGTCCTGTAAATCCCAATGGCCTTATATAAAAGGTAGTTGTTCAAAGGGCCTCCGGTTTCTGCCTGGTAAGGCAAGATACCAGCAGCTTCATCTATGTATATGACTTTGTTTTTGGCATAGGTAAAGTTGCCCGTTACACCCCAGTTGAATTTACCCGTATGATTATACCCAAGGGTGCCTTCAAACCCGGTGTTGTTAACCTTGTCCATGTTTTGTGCCGGAACGAGGTCCCCCCCGTATGGATTGACGATACCGGAAGTGGCAGGCACAGAAGCATTTTTGTATCCAAGGATATTGGACCTGATTTGCCTGAAATAAATGGCCTCCAACGTAAAGTTCTTCAGGAACACGGTGTTGATACCTATGTCCGTCTTCTTGGCGGTTTCCCAGGTAATTTCGGGATTGGCCAGTTTAGTCAGGCTAAGTCCAGGTTGGAGCGCTGCACCAGATCCATTATCAGAGACGAAGACATTATTAAAGGAAAAGTTGTCGAAGTACTGATAAGGACCAATCAGATCATCACCCAATACACCATAGGAAGCCCGTATCTTCAAATCATTGATGAAAGAGACATTCTGGGAAAACCAGCTTTCCTTAGAAATCCGGTAACCCGCAGAAACCGAAGGGAAGTAACCCCATTGGTGCCCTGGCGCAAACAGAGAAGATCCATCCGCCCTGAACTGACCTTCCAGCAAATACTTTTCTTCGTAGTTGTAGGCCAGCCGGCTGATCACGCTCCTGCGGTTATAGTCGTAGTTTCCGTTATTATCACTGCTGCTTCCCCCGTTGAGGGCATCCGTAGCGGCTGTCCCACCCTGTGACAGTTCAGGCGTAGCGGTAGTTGGGAAGTCATTGCGTTGGGCATAGAAGAAATCGTAAGTAGTGCTGCTTTGTTCATATCCCACGAAAGCATTGACATTGTGTTTGCCAAACTGCCGGATGAAGTTCAGTTTGATATTGGAGGTGGTCAGCGCCTGGTTCAATTGAGATTCATACAATTCTGCCAATCCGTTGGGGCCTCCTCCTTCTATAGAAGGAGTATATGTATTGTTAGCGGAATTATAGGTATAGACCGTATAAGGCACATAAAAAGCCTTATCAAAACTGCCAGACTTATCTACAGAATAAAATCCATCCAGGAATAGCCCTTGAACGCCGGGGATATCGTAGCCAGCCTTTAAAATGCCATTGAAGGTCAGGGTAGGATTCACATTAGTTCCCCCGATATTGGTAGCAATCAGGGCGGCGTTAGACTGATCAATGCCGGCCGTGGGATAACCATTGGGGTAATAACCCGCCGACGTAGGATAGGCTCTGTAAATGGCGCGGAAGATACTACCAGCAGCAGTAGTGGGATATTGCCTGTCTTCCTCCCTACCCTGAATATACAAACCTATTTTAAAGCCCTTGGTAACCTGCGCATCCACATTGGAGCGAAAATTATACTGGTGATAATCGGTAGCTCCATTTTTATACAGCCCATCCTGATAATCCGTTCCTATAGAGGAGAAGTATTTGATGCTTTCTGATCCTCCGGTAACGGTCAGGCTATTTCGGTTTTGCAGTGCAAAGTTTTTCAGGGTCAGTTTTTCCCAATTCGTATTGGGATAATTCAGCGGATCAGTGCCGTCCCTGAACTCCTGTATCTGGGCAGCGCTGTACACCTGGTTCATCCCATTGGTCGGTGCATCATAATAACTGATCAGGTTGACAATCTCCGCATAGGTAGGCGCGTCTGCCATCTTTGGTAAACGCGTTGGGGTATTGAACCCCTGATTGTAGCTGTAGTTAACAGTGGGTTTACCCGTCTTACCCCTTTTGGTGGTGATCAGGATAACCCCATTGGCAGCCCGGCTTCCATATACGGCCGCTGAACCATCCTTTAATATCGAGATGTTCTCAATATCATTGGGGTCGAGGCGTTCCAGTCCCCCAATCTGTCCAGGCACCCCGTCCACGACAACGAGCACGTTGTTGCTTCCTGTCGTCGCCAGTCCCCGGATTAATAAAGAAGATCCATCATATCCCGGTTCTCCGGAGGTATTATTGGCAATCACCCCGGAAACCCGTCCTGCAAAGGAGTTTGACAAATCGGCTTGTGGGCTTTTGACCATATCCCCCCCTTGTATGGTAGAGATAGAGCCCGTAAGGGTGGCCTTTTTCTGGGTACCATAACCCACCACAACCACTTCCCCCAAGCTTTTGTCCAAAGGTTCCAGGATTACCTCCATTACTTTATGTCCATTGACGGGCATTTCCAGTTGTCCAAAATTGACATGGGTAAATACCAAAGTACCATGGGCAGGCGCCGAGACTTTGAAATACCCCGTACTGTCGGAAGTCGTAGCCGTACCCGTACCTTTTACAAGAACGGTGACGCCTTCCACGGGTTTGCCCCCGGATAATATTCGTCCCGAAACCGGGGCTTGTTGGGCCAGTAGACTGTTCGTAAACAGCCAAAGAAATAAAGTTAGTAGGAATAAACGCCGGTATATCGGCATGCAGTTGCAGTCCAGGTAGTTTCCCTGTTTCATATAGCAAAGTTTTAGTAGGATGTAATCGTTTACGTAACTAGAAGACAAGATGCAATGTAGGGTGGTCCTAAAGGAAGCAAAGGGGGTAAATCACTAAATTGTAGGGGGTAAAATCACAATTTTACTCGTCTTCTGAGCGAATGACGTTTAATTCCCTGCTAAAAAGATGTCTATATTTTTTAATATATTCGGACGGGGTCATTCCGAACTGTTTTAAGAACTGTTCCCTGAAATATCGGGTATCTCCAATCCCTACCTGGTAGGCCGCCTGGTTGACGGGCATTTCTTCCTGTAACATCAAAACAGCAGCCCTCCGAAGTCGGATAGACCGGATAAAGGCTACGGTTGTCTGCCCAGAAATGGATTTTATCCGTTGGTATAGGCCCGAATGGCTCATACCCATGGCCTTGGAAAATTTCTTGATGGTAAAATCCTCCGTATCTATGTTTTCTTCCACCACCTGAATGCACTTTGACAGGAATTGCTGATACCTGACAGGAACTTTTACACTGGATTCCTTCAACGTGATGCTGTCGAAAAAGTATTTCTGAAGAAGATTCCTGTTACGGAGTATAGACTCCATCTTTGCCTTGAGCAGGTGGACATCGAACGGTTTGGTGATATAATCATCGGCGCCTACTTCCAAACCTTTTAAATGCAAGTCCTCCCCCGAGGCGCCGGTCATCAGAATGACCGGAATATGCCCCAGGGATTCAGATGCTTTGATGTTGGTACACAGCTCTACCCCATCCATACCCTTCATATGGATATCGCTGATAATCAAATCTGGTACGTACCGTTCTGCCAGTCGAAGCCCTTCCGTTCCATTATCGGCACTGTATATAATATAATAAGGCGCAAACAAGTGCTCCAGGTATCCACTGATCTCTTCATTATCATCAATGATCAGAATAGCGCTTTTAGCCGTCACCATCTCTTCAGTACTTTTGCCTTCCAGGGGAGCCGTCGGGGTAAGGAGAACCGCAGGCTCCATCAATTCTTCCAAAATGCCCAGATTAGGGTCAGACGCCACTTCTATATAGGCTTCGGTTAAGGAAGGGAGCTTTTTAAACAGGAAAATGGAGAAAGTAGTCCCCTCTCCCGGTTTGCTATGGCAACTGACCGTTCCCTTATGGCTTTCAATAAATTGCTTAACCAGGTATAGCCCTATGCCAAATCCAACTTTTGCCGTGCCCATGGATTCCACCTGTCGGAACTTTCCGAATATCCCACCTATTTCCCCGTCGGGAATACCACAACCCGTGTCTTCCACCTGTAGCGTTACCCCCTCTTCAGCACCTAGGACGGAAAAACAGATGCTCCCCCCATCCGGCGTAAACTTGAAGGCATTGGATAACAAATTAAACAAAGCAATTTCTATCTTCTGATAATCCCCCTGTATGAGGAAGATGTCAGCGGGTGCATTCATCGGATAATGAATATGCCGGCTTAGGGCTTGTTGGGAAAAACACTGGTAAACCTCCCTGCACAAAGCCACGATATTAATTTCAGATACCTTCAGCACGTCTGCCCCACTATCGGCTTTCCTGAACAACAATAGCTGATCCACCAGGCTGAGTAAACGACGCGCATTGCGGTGTGCTACAGCCAGGTCCTCCACCGGGACCAATCCACCCGGTTGTTTCATGGCCTGCTGTAAGGGATCTATGATTAAGGTCAGGGGAGCCCTGAACTCATGGGAGACATGGGTGAAAAAAGAGATTTTCTTCTCCGTCAGGTTCTTTTCTTTTTCGCTCTCCAGGTGAGCCAGCTTAATCTCATATTTTAATCTTTCCTGCCTTCTGGCGTACCATATATATAGGTAGATGGTTCCGGTAAAGAGCAGCACATAGGATAAATAAGCCCACCAGGTAAAATACCAGGGAGGAAGGATAATGATCTCCAATAACTTCGACGCCGTACCCCATTTACCCTCCTGATTGGTCACTTTCACCCAAAATGAATATCTCCCCGCTCCCAGATGAGAATAATTGGCGGTTCTCACCTCATTTACATAATTCCAGGCCTTATCCCAACCCTCCAGCTTATAGGCATATTTAATTTTATCTACACCAGCATAACTCAGGGCCAGAAAGTCCATGGAGAGAATGGCCTTATTATAAGGTATGGTGACGGTTTGCGTAAACGCCTTAACGGGCGCATTATCAATGCTAAGTCCATCCAGAAAAAGGGGGGGAGCGCTGGCTTTGAAGTGAATACTATCGGGAGAAAAAATATTAAAGCCCTTTATACCACCAAACAGAAATTCACCCGACCTCAGTCCCAAAGAAGCATTGAACGAAAACTGATTACTTTGTAATCCATCAGATGGGGTAAAATTCCTGAAAGAACGGGTCGTTTCATTGAACCTGGACAGTCCGTTAAATGTACTAATCCACAGGTTATGCTGATCATCTTCCAAAAAGCGGAGTAAGGTATTACTAGGCAGTCCTTCTTTGGTCGCATACCGCAGATAGTCCCCTCTTACGGGATCAAACAGCAGCAAGCCTCCGCCTTGGGTGCCAATCCATAAATGATGGTAGACGTCTTCATAAATACACCTGACCGGATACCCTATGTCATAGACTTTATGCCGTTTATGCTGCACATCTATTTTAATCAGGGAAGTATAGTTGCCTCCCCATAAATTCCCTTCCCTATCCTCTTGCAAGGACTGCAAGTTTGAAATATTCCGGTCAAACAGCTCAAAATTGTTGGTGGACCTGTTCAACAAATAGAGAGAACCTTCATTGGTCGCCCCCGCCCAAACCCTTTTTTGACTATCCTCATAGAGTAGCCAAACATTGTTTTCTGCTTCATTGGTAAAGGGGTTGTAACAAGTATATTTCTCAAAGCCACCAGTTCTCCGGTTCAATCGGTTAATCCCCCCAAACCAGGTGGATACCCAAATGTCATCCAGTTCATCCCTGAGTATGGAGGTGATAAAATTGCTGCTGATAGAACCAGGGCTGGCGTCATGTTTGTAATTGACAAACGTGTTGGCTGCCCTGTCCCAGTATCTCAAGCCTGCTCCATCCGTACCAATCCATACATTCTTGTTGCCATCTTCACAGAAGGACAGAATAAAATTATCTACCAGGTTCGTACTACCAGGTGTATTATACACTACTTTCTTAAAGGGAAGATCATAGGGTTCAATGATATTGATTCCACCCCTGAGTGTACCAATCCATTTTCGATCTTCCATATCATCGTAGATGGTATAAATGGAGTTACTGTTGATGGCACTAGCGCCGGCCTTGGGACCGTTGGACTTCTTTCCCTGGACAGAAGCCAGTGGCTCGGCCACCAACCCCGATTCCGGTAACTGCCAAAGTCCTGCCCCATCCGTACCTATCCAGAGATCGTTCCTAACATCCGCACTCAAGGCAACCGTTTTCATCTTCGTGGGCATGTAGCTGGCCGACCAGGCGTTTGCCCCTACATTATATTGATACAACCCGTCTTCCCCAGCCAGCCACAAACGGCCTTTGCGATCCGTTTTAAGGCAATTGGCTTGCTTAAGCACGGTGTTTACCAACTGGAGTTTCTTATGCAGTACATCATAACTGTATAATCCCTCATGCTCCATAAATACCCAAACTTTGTTATCGGCCGTACGTTCAATGGCAGTGACATTACAGGACCCCGTGGATCCTACAGCACCCGTGGGTCCGTCGGTACCTGTGGCCCCTGCCGGACCTGTGCCTCCTATGGGGCCCCCACGCTCTTTTGGCAAGATTTGTACGCCATTCCGATCGCTGCGTTCAAAAGCGATCAATCCCTCATGCTGCGTCCCCACCAGAATGCAACCTTCCCCAATGACTTTCACCAAGTGTACGTTATCCTGAAGAAGCGCCAAAGGCCCCCGCCCAGGCATATACCTTACCCTGGAAAATGAGGACATGACCGGGTTATAGACACTCAGCCCTTTTTGGCCGCCTACCCAGATCTTATTTTCAGCGTCCTCGGCAATGGTATATATATTGTTGATGGAAATGGACGTACTGTCCCCGATGACATTGTGGTAAACCTTGAATCGGTATCCATCATACCGGTTTAACCCATCATAGGTTCCAAACCAAAAAAATCCATGGTGATCCTGGAAAATGCTTAATACGGCATCATTGGAGAGACCCTGCTCTATGCCCAAATAACGGACGGGCAGTTGTTGAGCGATGGAAAGATTACAATACAGTGTTATAAGCAGCGTCAAGGTTTTCCCATAGCGTATCATGAGACTTTCATTTGGCAATCCCCTTAAAGATACGCTTTGGGGACGAAAACAACTAACAAAAGTGTATAAATGACACGTAATAATAGCCCCCCCTCTAATTTTTTGATAGATAACTATCGTTTAAAATGATACACAAAACTGACCATATAATACCTACCCAGCATGCTGCCCTGACTATACCTGATCGTGGTAGGTGAAACCTGCACATTCCTGCCTGAGGCCTGATCCAGCATATCGTGCAAATAAAACTTCAATTCTCCCTCCTTGCTTTTGAAAAACAAGCGCGTAAAGGTCATATTCCATATGGTCACCGGCCTGTTGTATCCAGGTGGTTGACCCGTATAAAAAGTACCCTGGAGATCGCTGCCCATCTCCCATTTCCCTATATAATAAAGCCCCTCCCCTTTTACACTCTGATTCAGTATCCGGCTATTTTGGGAAGGGCTGGCTGAATACCTCAGAATGGAATAGGTAGGGGCATAGATAACACTCAGATCCAAATGATCGGGCAAATTGGTGGTCCACTTTATATAGCCGGCAGCTACATAATCGTTGCTGATGTTGAGGGCATCGTTGAGGTAATTCACGCCATGGTTATTGGACAGACGTAGGGAAAAATCCATATGAGAATGAGGATGCGCAATAGGTAAACTATACTCTATCGTACCATTAATTTCGTAAGATCCATTGACATTAACCATAGAAGTGGTATCGGCTCCTGTCGATGTGTCCACCAAGGTCCGGCTGGTAATGGCGTTTTGATTAAAACGCATATTCAGATTGACACTGAAAGGTCTTATCGGATCAGTACTGTTTTGGAATCGGAAGCTCGCCGTATTTGAAACGGCTTGCTTGAGGTTAGGGTTTCCCAAGGATACATTCAAGGGATTCCAGTTACTGATGACAGGCATAAGATCTGTGATAGGCGGCTGCTGGACATTCCTGGAAAACCTTAAGCTGAGATCTTCCCCCTTTTTGGGCGTTGCTCTCAAGGTCAGGGAAGGAATCAGGTTTACATAATGCTGGGTGATGACACTATCCGTTGTAATATTGGTTCCGGTATTGGTCCCCGTCATGAAGTCCAAACCTGCATTGATATTGATCACTTTGCTGGTATACCCATAGCTTAACCCTCCTTTTTGTTGTTGATAATGGCTCTTATAGAGATTGGTTTGGGACGTATCGATTTGATCATAATGTCTGGAAACAGAATCCCACCCATAAATTGACCGGCCTATCCAACCGCTGGAAGTCATTCCCGAATAATTTATAGATAAGTTATGGTGTTCGCTCAACGGTTCCGTATACCCCCCTCCATACGACCAGGATGAACCATTATTGGGGGTATAATTAAACTGGTTGGTGGACACCAGGCTGTCTGTGTTACCAATAGCGTTAAGATAGTTTACCCTGGATTGGTTAATTCCCTGATTATGCCCATCCTGAGGACTTGTGGACAACTCAAAGGAAAGAGCCCTACCCTTCTTGGAGAAGGTATGGGCGTAATTGGCGGAAACAGAAAAATCCCAATTCACACGCTCCGTGGTGGAAGTAATCAAGGATTGGTTTAACGGCGTTACTTCTCCCAGATAGGAAGCCGAAGATCCATTGGACGTATCCGTAGAATGGCTTTGATTCATAGAGGCAGAGAGTACAATATGATCATGCCTGCTCACATTGGCATTAAAATCCAGGCGCCCAAATTGGCTCCAATTACTTCGTTGATTCAAATTAGTCTGGTTCCCTGAAAGCGCACTGTCTCCGGGAACGAGGCTTTGGGTATAAGCGGATACATTTGTCCGGCTATGGTAGTCTGTGAACCCGTACTGAGCATTTAACGTAGTCTGTTTCCCCCAATTACCATAATAAAAGCCGTTTCCTCCAATGGAATGAGCCGTTCCACCCAATACAGGCTGGGTATTGCTGGCAGAAACATTGAAAAAGGCCATTTCCTTACTAATATTAAAATGGTTTCCATTAAGGGAGGCATTATATAATGTATTATCCAGCACATCATCCGTTCCAGCACCTGCTTCCAGTGAACCAAACAAGTTCAACCTGGCATCCTTTTTCAATACAACATTCAACGTTCTTCTACTGATCCCATCTTCCACGCCCGTGAACTTGGCCTGGTCCGATTTGTCGTTATAAAATTCTATCTGCCCCACCATGTCTTTAGGCAGGTTCTGTAGTAAAGCGTTCAATCCTTCCTTGGTAACCACCTGCCCATTGACCATAAATTGCTCAACGGTATCTCCCCCGCTGATCATATTGCCCTGAGCATCCGTTCTTACCCCTGGAAGCTTATCCAGCAGATTATTCAAAGTGCCATTGGGCCGGGTATGATATTTATCCGCCCTGTAAACCGTGGTATCCCCCCTGTTATAGACTTCCTGAGTGTCCTTTACCACCACCTTCTGCAATTCATTCACCGAAGGCGTCATATATACATTCAGGTTACGTGGGCCCGATTCGGGCTTACATTGTCCCATCCAGGTAATATATCCCTGGAAAGCTACTTTCAACAAATAAGTACCGGGGGCTAAATTCTCCAGACCGAACCGCCCGCTATCCCCAGCCACTATGGTTTGTATTAAAATGGAGTCCCCCGATTGAAGCCTCAGCAGTTGGATATCTGCGCCCGTCATGGCCTGGTGGGCGACCGTATCTATGACCCGGCCTTTAATGGCTAGCTGAGCCATGGTAGCCCCTGAAAAGTACATCAGGGGTGAAAAAAGGGTAAGCAATTTCAGAACGTTTGGCAAAGGCATGGTAAAGTCAGCTATTTAGAATTGGTGAGCCATCTTACGTCAAAGTAGTTAAACGCAAAACATAGTTATAAATTATTTAGTTAATATTTATTTAAGCTGCGAATTCGGCAGGATATACTTAGTATCCGCAATACAATCTCATCAACTACCCATAAGCCCTATCCGTAGTAATGCGGAGCCCATCCGTAGTAATGATTGCAAGGGATGAGGAGTAGCAAAAAAGCTACCTAAAAATTTGGTAGCGATACCGCTACTATATAAATTCGTGAGATCATAAAATCAATGATGCGGAAAATGATTTGTGCAAACGAAAAATTGGTTTTACATGAAAAATTCGGAACTCGTTCGGTTAATAGAAAGAGCAGGTTGGATATGCGTCCGGCGATCCTGCGGTGGTCATATGATTTATCAAAACCCGCAAACGGGTAAAATCATGTCCGTTCCGGATCACCCCAGTAAGGAGGTAGGTAAAGGACTGGCCCACAAATTGTTAAAGAAGTTGAAGGGCGAATAACCCTTCAACTTTTCAAATTGATGCAGATGAAAAGTATTAAGTCCAAGCCAGGTAGACCCAGGACATTAGAAATAGTCATTGAAAAAAACGATGGCTTGTTATGGGGGAGGGTTGAAGACAAAGGTAATTTCATGCCTACGCCCTATGGTAAAACGACCAAAGAGGTGATTGAAAACCTAAAAGAACTGGTAACCGATTATGTTCGCCATGAAGGCAAACAAGACAAATACTGGAGCCAACTGGATCTTAGCAATCTAAAATTTGAATTCAGTTATGACCTTCAGGCCTATTTTCAGGAACATGATTACTTGAAAATTGGTTCCGTGGCCGATTTAGCGGACATAAATCCAGGCCTGATGCGCCAATACGCGAGTGGTGTCAAATATCCTTCCGAGGTGCAGACGGATAAAATCCGAAAGGCCATTCATAAAATCGCGCAGGACTTATCAAACGACAGCATTTATATAGGCGGATAGAACCATAACCCAACTAAGGGGCCTCACTTCCTGACGGATGGTAATACGCTGCTTGCTGGAGTCCGAATCATTTTTAATCTCAGGAAAAATAGCTGCCAGGGGTTCATCTACAACTCGAACCTGCATACTCCTGCATCAATTCCCTCCAGGTCCCGGATAATGCCCAATCGGAGTAATTGGTAACCTTTCCCTTTCGGGTCACATATAATACAGGCAAAACAGGTAGCTCTTTGATCAGCGGTTGGCGTTCTACAACTGAACTCCTTTGCGCAATCCTTTCTGAGCGGACACCTGTCCGGAGGCCTCCCTCTCCCAATCTTTCATCTAACAAGGATATAAAGAATTCAGCCACGAGTATGTTCCAATCTTGCTATTTTGGGCAGATCATTTCTGGTCATTGTTTGTGCGGAATCGAACAATTCTTTCTAAACTCTCCTCCTTAAAAAATTGCATTACAATATTTTATAAAAACGGCATATTTATCGATGGCATTTACTTACAGCCCAAAAACCCTTCTTATGTTCAGACATTACCTGCGCATTGCTTTCCGCAGTCTCCTGCGTAATCGCTTCTCTTCCTTCATTAATCTCGGGGGCCTGGCCATCGGAATATCTGTAGCCCTGCTGATCGGACTTTGGATTCAGGACGAGCTTTCCTTCGACAGGTATCATGAAAATTACGGACACATCGTTCAGGTACTACAAAAGGAGAAATTTTTAGGGGCGACCAAGGTGTGGGAACATCAGCCGTTTCTATTATTGAACACCTTACGAACCAATTATGGCAACGCTTTCGAGCATATTGTCGCGTCTGTACCCGCTGAAGGATTTCTTTTGTCGGCTGCCGGGACTACAAAAGTTGGAGGCAGTGGGTCAGCAACCCGGGGGGTCAGTGGGTCCACGAGCGCTGATGCGGCGGACCAGCGCATTCCCAGCAAGGGGTTTTATATGGATGCCGACGGCCCGGATATGCTAACCCTTAAAATGTTAAAGGGTAGCCGCTCCGGGCTAGCCTCCGATCCATATTCTATTTTACTTTCTGCTTCCGTGGCCCAAGCCCTGTTCGGAGACGAAAACCCCATTGGGCAAAGGGTCAATCTCAACAATCAATGGGATCCCGGAACCCAGACGCCTGTCGTCGTACGGGGCGTCTATGAAGACCTGCCCCATAATGCCACCTTCAACGAAATGTATTTTCTGCTACCCTGGAGCCTGTATACCGTTGGCAATACTTTTTTGTTGCAACAAGGATGGGACGACCATCGCATTAATATCTATGCAGAAGTAAAATCTGGGATAGACAGAGACAAGCTTTCGGCGTCCATCGCCAATGTTGAGTTAAACACCATCCGGGGCTTGACCGGCAATGAACAAGAGGTGGCAGCTGCGCCCCAGATCCTGTTACATCCTATGAGTCGCTGGCATTTGTACTCGAATTTCAAGGAAGGCGTGGCCGATCAGGGAGCTATTCAGTTTGTGTGGATGATGGGCATCATTGGTGGATTTGTCTTGTTGCTCGCTTGTATCAATTTTATGAACCTTAGTACGGCCAGATCTGAGAAAAGAGCGAAAGAAGTCGGGGTTCGCAAAACCATAGGTTCCCTTCGCAGCCAACTCACCAAACAGTTTTATGTGGAAGCTTTTATGGTAGTCTTCCTGGCATTCATGCCGGCCTTGATGTTGGCAGCGCTCGCTTTGCCCTGGTTTAACCAACTTTCCG
>CAJCIQ010000204.1 GCA_903970475.1 Beijerinckiaceae bacterium | reverse complement strand
AACACCACCACGATAACCAGGGTGATGGACATAACGGTTACGCCTATCTCCGTAACGGCGTCATAGGCAGCGCGTACCCTGTTTTTCCCCATTTCCATATGGCGCTGAATGTTTTCCAACACCACGATGGCGTCATCCACGAGTATACCGACCACCAGTGAAAGGCCCAGCAAAGACATGAGGTTGAGGGAATAATCAAACACCTTCATGCCTATGAAAGTGGCGATCAGAGAGGCCGGGATGGAAATCATGGTGATGAAGGCATTCCTGAAACTATGCAGGAACAGCATCATTACCGCTGCCACCAGCAATACGGCGATACCTAAGTCACGGATAACAGAATTAGCCGATTCCAGGGTGAAGTCGGAACTATCGTTGGCGACAGTGATCTTCAATCCATAGGCTTTATAATCATCCATCAACTGGGTAATGGATTTCTTTACTTCTTTGGATACATCCACGGCGTTGGCGTCTGTCTGCTTCTGCAAGTTCAGGGCTATGGACTCCGTTTGGTTAACCCGGGAAAGCTGATCCGGATCTTTGATGCCATCCTGTACATCGGCTACGTCGCTAAGACGAACCTGGGTGCCGTCGTCGGTGGTGGACAACACCAGATTGCGGATCTGATCCACGGTCTGGAATTTACCGGCCAAACGAATCTGAATGTTTTGATCGGTATTCTTCACGTTACCGGTGGGGAACTCCTGGTTGGCGTTGGTCAGGATCTGACGAACCTGAGCCAGGGAAAGTTTGTATGCTTCGAGTTTCTGGGCATTGACACTGACCTGAATTTCCCTTTCTGAGCCCCCTACCAGGCTCACCTGGGCCATACCTGGCAACCGGGACAACAAGGGCTGTATTTTCTGGTGAACGATGTCATAGAACTTGGTGGCTTCCAGGTTGGAAGAAGCCGTCAGGGTCATGATGGGCAAGTCGCTCAGATCAAACTTGGCCAGAGACGGCGTTTTGGCATCCGTGGGCAAATCAGAAAGGATGGCATTGACCTTACGTTGGGCATCCTCCAGGGCAATGTCGGCGTTGGCGCCGGTGAGTAATTGTATGGTGACAATGGAGAGGTTGTCTGAAGATACAGCGGTGAGCTTCTTCACATTTTCCATGGCCGCCACCGCGTCTTCTATTTTTTTGGTCACCGAGCTTTCCACTTCTTCGGGTCCCGCACCAGGATATACAGTGGTGATGGTAACCGCGTTGGAAGCGAATTTGGGGAGCAACTCATAGTTCAGGGAGGAATAACTGAGCAAACCCATTAAGGTAAGGATGGAGAATAACACCACCACCAGTGTAGGCCGCTCTATAGATATTTTGGAAATCGTCATGGCTCGTTTTATTGTTGGTTCTGTACCACTACATCCGATCCTTCTACGAGGTTTACTTGTCCAGAAGTAATCACGGTATCCCCTTGATTTAATCCGCCCCTCACCTCTACCCTATCTCCATAGATACGACCGGCAATGACTTTGCGGATATGCGACTTTCCGTCCTGGATCACAAACACCTCTCCGCTGTTGACCCCACCGTTAAAGCTGCTCCGCGGTATGAGCATCATCGGTTCCATTTGAGGAAGGGTAAAGTGAGCCGTTCCATACATACCCGCTTTGATGGGTTTATTCTTATCGTTGGTTACTTCTATATCTACGGGGTAGCTGAGGTTGGCATCCCCTTGAACGGCTATAAAGGTGATTTTACCGCTATAATGGGCCTCGGGAAACACATTGGCGCCCACATCTACTTTGTCGCCCAGTTTGAGGTTGACCACCTGACCTTCCGGAACATTGACGGTTAATTTCAATTTGTCCACATTTACGATGTCGGCAATTTTAGCGCCCAGGGCCAGGTAGGTTCCCAATTCCACATATTTCTTATTAATGACTCCGCTGATAGGGGCCTTCAGGGAGGCGTCGCTGATGCGCTTTTTGGCTTGGGCTACATTAGCCACCGCCTGATCATATTGGAAGCCGGCGTCGTCCACTTGTTTTTGGGTGACCCCACCAGCAGGAAGTGCCGCCTGGTATCTTTGTTTATCCAGGGCGGATTGTTTCAACTGGGCTTCGGAATTATCCAGGGCGGCCTGTAACAACTGGTCATCCATCCGGGCAATGACCTGTCCTTGCTGGACATGGTCTCCTTCCTTGAACAATAGTTCGGTAATCTGACCGGCGGCCTGTGCCAGGTAAGTGATTTGCTGTACGGGCGCAAAGTTCCCATTGGCGTCGAAGTGTGGGTCAAAGGGCGTTACGGCGGCAACGGCGGTCAACACGGGAATAGCCCCGCTGTTGCTTTCCTTCACCACCTCTGTGCGTGCCGTATTTTCCTTTTTGTTATTACCCAGCTTCCAGTAAATGAAAGCTAAAGCGCCGATAATAACCAGCACCCAAATAATTCCGCGTACTACTTTTTTAGACATGACTATACCTGGAGGTTAGTTTAGTAATGATTTGAGGTTTCCATCGGCTTTGATGAGTCCTATCTCTGCCAGTTTATATTGCAATAGCGACACATAATAATTATGCTGGGCAGTCAGAAAAGAGTTCTCAGCATCCAGCAGATCGGTAAGGGTACTTAATCCTACCTTATAATTACTTTGGGTCGTTTGATATACTTCATAAGCCAGGTCCACGTTGTCTTTCTGAGCATGGATGTTGGTGATGCTGGTAGCCAGGTTGAGTTTGGCATTGCGATAGTCCATATCCAATTGGCTGGCCGTTTGCTCGGCCTGTTTCTTGTACTCATCAATTTGAATCTGTGCCTGATGCACCCTGGATCTCCGGTTCCCGCCATCGAAGATGGGGACGGTCAGGTTCAGGGAAATATAACCAACCTGGTACCAAATGGCGGTAGTCCCATGCCCTATGAAATCAAAATTATCACTCACCCCGTTGGTGGAATAGTTGGCATTAAAGGCAAGGGAAGGATAAAACTCAGCCTTGTTGGCCTTCAGTTGGAATCCTTCCAATTCTGCTTCTTTGTTGAGGATGGTATACTCCAGGCGGTTGTTGAGGTTAAGCCCACTGTCCATGGTTACGCCCACGCCGATCTGATCTTCTATGGCCTTGGGTTGAAAGGGTTGCAGGGCCAATCCCTGGTCCATGGGAATGCCCATCATGTACCTGAGTTGGAAGCCTTGGGTAACGATAGAATCCAGTAGACTGCGCCTTTGTGTAAGGAGGTTGGTCAGGTTCACCTGTAGCCTGTCCACGTCTATTTTTCGGGCCAGTCCGTTCTGAAACTGGGCCTGGGTGCTCTCTTTTACCTTGGCGATATTGTAGATATTGGAATCCAGCACACCCACCTGGGTCACGGTTACCTGATATCTGTAATATAAGGACGATACCTGCTCAATGACCTGGGTTTCGGTCAGGGCCGTATTCATGGTGTAGTACTGGGTGCTGGCTTTGGCAGCTTTCAGGGCGGTAAATACCTGTTCATTGAACAACTGTTGGGCCAGGGTAGCCTGGGCCGTTAGTTGCCAGGTCAGGGTGATGGGAATGGGTTTTCCATCCCCCCCGGGAAAGAGACTGGCGAAATCCGGAGGCAACACCAACACTTGTTTCTGGACGTTATCCTGTAACAAACCGGAGGCATTTACCTGGGGTAGGGCCTGAGCCCTGGTCTGCTTTACCTTTTCCAGCCCGGTCTTTTCATCCATACGCCGGAGGCTCAAATCATAATTATGCTGTAAGGCATATTCCAGGCATTGTTTGAGGGATAGGTCGCCTGCCGGATAAGAGGCATTCTGGGCTTTTGCCCCTGATATGCCCGTAAGGCCGGATAGGATCACAATAGTGAGGACTATACTTTTGATGGGGTGCAAAATCATAAGCAAAAATAATACAGGAAACTATTTAAACAAAAAAAGTTTCTTCGGTTTTTATCCTGACACACAGGTGACAATCAGGGCTGCGTGCTTTTCTTAAATATACGTTTTATTGAATTTAATAGTAGGTAGGGCCTTGCAAAGACTTACATCTTCAGTTGCTTGACGTATTGCTCCTCGTAGAGGTGCTGGATCAATCCATCGGCCAGGCCGATTTTAGGCACAAAAATCTGTTCTATATTGGCCCATCGCATGGCATTGATATAGATCTGTAAAGCGGGGACAATCACGTCCGCCCTATCCTCCCTTAATTTATAGAGGCGTATCCTGTCTTCTACAGAAAAGCTGCTAAGTTCTTTATAATAGTCTTTGAGTAATTCTATGTGCAGGGGCTTTCCATCCTTACGTTTGGAGAGGGAAAAGATTTTGTTGATGTTTCCTCCGGAGCCAATAGCGGTAATCCTGGGTACCCCTTTGATCTTATTGCGCAGGAAGTTCTTCATCTCTTCCCAGTTACTCTCCCCCACCTGCTTTTTTAGGATACGGATGGTGCCAATGTTGAAGGATTCTTTGGATTGGAGTTTGCCATTAGAGAAGAAAGTCAGTTCGGTACTACCCCCGCCTACGTCTATATATAGGTAGGCCTCTTCCTTGCTCAGGTTTTCGGCAATATGGTTCTCGTAAATAATGGAAGCTTCTTCCTGACCGGTGAGGATTTTTATGTCTATACCTGTTTCCAGGCGAACGACGCGTAAGATGTCTGAGGTATTGGTGGCATCCCTCATGGCAGAGGTGGCCGCTGCAATGGTGTGATCTACCTGGTAAACGTTGAGCAGGTGCTTATAGGCTTTAATGGTATCCAGTAACCAGCCAACCCTTTCTTTGGAGATCTCGCCTTTGTCAAACACGTCAAACCCCAATCTCAGGGGGACACGGACCAGGTTTAACTTTGCGAACTCAGGTTTCCCGAGCGCTGTCATCTGTACCTCGGAAATCAGCAAACGGGCTGCATTACTTCCTATGTCTATCGCCGCCAGTCTCAATCGTCGTAGGCTTTATTTTACTTTGCAAATAATTACCAATCTCAATCTGGGAACGGATTTTCTTTCCCTTGGTTTGCACATAAGCATTGGATAGTTCATTGTCCAGTATCCTGGCTTTCACGTTATCACTCAGTTGTATGTCCAATACTTCTTTGAGCTCCTGACGGATGCTGTCGTCCAAAATGGGGCAGGCAGCCTCTATGCGGTGATCCAGGTTCCTGACCATCCAGTCTGCCGAAGATATGTAAACTTTTTCCTTTCCTGCGTTATGGAAAATGAGGACCCGGGAATGCTCCAGATACTCATCTATAATGCTGATGGCCCGGATCTGCTTCTTATACTTCTTACTCTCGCTATAGGCACAATAGATACCCCGGATGATCATATTGATCTCTACCCCCGCTTTGGCAGCATCATAGAGTTTATTGATCAATATTTCATCGGATAGGGAATTGAGCTTAACGGTTATAGAAGCTTTTTTGTGCTCTTTGGCCAGCTTGATTTCCCGGTCAATATTCTTTTCTACCTCCCTGCGCAGCGAGGTCGGACAAACCAACAGGGTTTTGATTTCTTTGAGGGTAGCTGCCCTTAAGGCGGGTTGTTCCAGGTAATGGAAGATCCGGTTGATGTCTGCCATGATGGACCTGTTAGCAGTCAGCAGACAATGGTCTCCATAAAAACGGGATGTCTTTTCATTGAGGTTACCCGTAGAAACGAACCCGTATTGGATGATGCGGTTGTTGACCTTTTTCTTGATGACGCATAGTTTTGCGTGTACCTTCATGTCCGGTACACCCAGCAGCACTTTTACGCCTTCTTCTTCGAGGATTTCCTTCCACTCCAGGTTTGCTTCTTCATCGAAACGGGCCCGGACTTCCAGCATGACCGTTACCTGTTTGCGGTTACGTACCGCATTGATCAGGGCATTGATGATTTTAGAGTTGGAGGCCAGGCGGTAGCAGGTGATTTTGATTTGTACAACCGCCGGATCCATGGCTGCTTCCCTGAGCAGATCAATGATGGCATCAAAGCTTTGGTAAGGGAAATGCAACAAAACGTCCTGCTGGGTTACGATGTCGGTCACCCGGCGCGCTCCTTGCAAAGCTGGGTGTACAAAAGGTTTGGGATGGTGAGTCCCCTTCTCGGTGAATACGCTGGAGGGAAAATCCATGAAGTGGCGGAAATTGTGTATCCTTCCTCCAGGTATCAGGTTATCCCTCCTACCCAGGTGCAGGCGCCTCATCAGGTATTCCAACAGGCCGGCATCCATTTCCTTATCATAGACAAAACGCACAGGCTTGCCCTTTCGCCTGGCCTTGAGGCCCTTTTCAATCTGGCTGATCAAAGAGGTGGCAATATCATTGTCTATATCAATCTCTGCGTCTTTGGTCACCTTGAATATATGCGCACTGAAGCTATCAAAACCGAAATAGGAGAATATCTGGGGTAAACAGAAACGAACGATGTCTTCCAGCAGGATAATGTTGTGTTCTCCTGGCTTGGAGGGTAGTAACACAAAACGGGGCGCTGTTTTGGTAGGTACCTCAATGAGTGCATATTTCTTGTCGTAGGCGTTGTCCAAATGAGACATGACTACACCCAGGTAAATGGATTTATCCCTGAGGTAAGGCAGGTCAGGCAAGCTTTCCAGCATCAGGGGGATGACCCCGGAACGAACCACCTCCTCGAAATAGGCATAGACAAAAGCTTTTTGTTCCTTATTGAGTTGGGTTTCGTTGAGCAAAAAGATCTTTTGCTTTTTCATTTCCTCCAAAATGATGTTCCATATCCGGTTGAACTCATTTTGCTGTTGCAGAACGATCATCTGGATTTCTTCCAGTATCCTTCCTGGAGAGTCTTCCAGGTGCATCTTGACTTTGCCCTTATGACCTGTAACACTTTTCTGCCCCACTTCTATCATGCGCTTGAGGGTAGCCACCCTCACCCGGAAAAACTCATCCATATTATTGGAGAAGATCCCCAGGAATTTGATGCGTTCTTGCAAAGGCACGGATGGGTCGTTGGCTTCTTGCAATACGCGGCCATTAAATGACAGCCAACTGATGTCCCGGACTATGGTTTTCCCTTTGTTGCTCAGCATGATAGTCAAACGTTACTTTAGTAAATATAAAGGTTCCTGAGCCTTAGCTCAATGTTAAGAAATGAT
>CAJCIQ010000203.1 GCA_903970475.1 Beijerinckiaceae bacterium | reverse complement strand
GCGTGTATATATCAGCCTCAGGGAATTATCAAAGGTAATATACTTATAACCCCAGTTAATGAAGACCAGCATACGATTTTTGAAACCCATTAGCAAAAATAGGTGCACAGACATCCAGGTAAGCCACGCAAACAAGCCCTGGTAGCTGATTTTGGGGCTATCCAGGTCAACCACTGCTTTATTCCGGCCTACGGTCGCCATAGAACCCTGGTATTTGAGCTTAAAAGCCCTGAATTTGGTTTCTTTGCCCAAAGCCAGTCTTTTGAAATTTTCTGCCAGGTGATCCGCCTGGGAAATGGCCACATTGGCCAATTGGGGTACCCCTTTGGGAAACTCCTCGTCGACCATATAGGCAATGTCGCCTAAGGCATAGATATTATCGTAGCCATCTACTTTAGAGGTAGCATCTACTTTAATCCTTCCATTTCCCACCACCAAAGAAGCGTCTATACCTGCCGGGACATTTCCTCTGACACCGGCTGCCCATACGACCAAAGAGGTAGGGATCGTCGTTCCATCTTTTAGCTTCGCCTGAAGTCCGTCGTAGGCTTGCACCACCGTTCCTGTACGCACGTCTACGCCCATTTTTGTCAAATAAGCCCTTGCCTTGGCTTTGGATACCGCACTCATAGCGTTGAGTACATTGGGAGAGCCTTCCAGGAGGAAAATATGCATCTTGGAGATGTCCAGCTCGGGATAGTCTTTTTGGAGTATAAAGCGTTTCATTTCTGAAATGGCCCCGCTCAATTCTACACCTGTAGGGCCGCCGCCCACTACGACGATGTTGAGGTGCCTTTGCCTCAAGGATTCATCCTGGGAACAGGCAGCCGCTTCCAGGTTCTCTACAATCCGGTTGCGGAGGGCCATTGCCTCCACCGTTGACTTCATGGGAAAAGCATATTGTTTGATCTGGTCATTCCCAAAATAATTGGTGTCAGCCCCCATGGCCAGGATCAGGTAGTCGTAGTCAATGGTTCCTAAAGAGGTCTGGATCATGTTACGGGTAGGATCAACGCTCAATAGTTCGGTTATCCTTATCCGTACGTTTTTGCTTTTTTGGAAAATTTTCCTGAGCGGAAAGGAGATGCTGCTGGCTTCCAGGCTGGCTGTGGCGACCTGATAGAACAAGGGCTGGAACTGATGGAAATTATGCCGATCGATCAGGGTTATTTCGTAGTGGGGATTGTTATTTAGTTTACGGGCCAGCTTAAGACCTGCAAACCCCCCGCCTACGATTACCAGGTGTTTGGCCTGTTGCATAGGTATGTTCTTTAGGCTCATTGATGGCCAAATATACTAATAAACCATAGGATATCACCTGAGCACCCAAACGGAGACTGAACCAGGGTTACACAGGAATGTGCCCCAGCCGTTCTTGTCTATGACCACCTTTTCTTTCCTGTAACCAAAGGCGTCGATGAAGGTTTTACCTGCATGCTTTTTGCCCACTTCCATGGATTTGAAACCTTCATCTCCATTGCTCATCAGTACGGCTAATCCTGAATGATCATGCTCATCGTCCCCTTCCCTGGTCCAACCTATCACATTGTAGTGATCCAGGTAATCCCTTTGCACACCATATGCTTTTTCGTATCGTAGAGGCAGCATGAGCTTGAGCTCTTCTACTGCAGCCAGGTGCACATCATGGTCTTCCCCATCGGGTCCCTTATCCTTATAATCAGATCCATACAAGGCGGGATAGAACAGGCAGGGTATACCACTTTCCCTGAGCAGTATCAGGGCATAGGCCAGGGGCTTAAACCAAAAGTCCACAGGGGATTCCAGTGATTGTAGGGGTTGGGTGTCGTGGTTGTCCACGAAAGTGACGGCCATCATCGGATTGGCTTCTATCAGGGTGCCATGGAATATGCCGCTCAGATCGTAATCCTTTCCTGCCTGAGAAGCGTTGTGAAAGTGTATGTGCAAAACGGTATCAAACAATTGGATCTCACCCCGGGTGCGATCAATGTACCGAAGCAGCACCTCTGTTTGCGCTACATTCCAGTATTCCCCAACGACAAACAATGGTCTCCCTGCCACGCTGCGCATATGGGCTATCCAATCTGCCATGAAATAGGGATTGATATGCTTGAGCGCATCCAGCCGGAAACCATCCACATCCGTTTGTTGCAGGTACCATTCACCCCATTTTTTCAGTTCTTCCCTCACCGATTCATTCCTGGTTTCAATATCGTTGAGCATGAGATAATCGTAATTGCCCATCTCATCATCGTTGACAGGCTCCCATCCTTCTCCATATTCATTCTGGATGCTGAATATGGCGTTATCTTGGGCTTTCTCGTCCCTGTCCACTCCCGTAAAGGAATGCCAGTCCCATACGTAATCAGAGTACATGCCTTTTCTTCCGGGGAAGGTGAATTTTGTATAGGATTCTATATCGTACTTCTCGGAGATGAACTCAGTCCGATTGTCCGGGTTTACTTTCCTGGCAGGGATAATTTCCTTCTCATCTCCTCCTGCTTTGTGATTGAATACAATATCTGCATACACCTGTATGCCGTTTCTATGCGCCTGCTTAATGGCTCTTATATATTCCTCTTTGGTACCGTATTTAGTCCTAACGGATCCCTTTTGGTCAAATTCCCCGAGGTCATACAGGTCATATGGTGCATAACCTACGTCCAACCCCCCGGATGCCCCTTTATAGGCTGGTGGAAGCCAAGCCCCGGTGATGCCTAGTTTGGACAATCTGTTGGTTTCGTCGGCAAAATGGTTCCATAAAGACCCGTCACTAGGGTAATACCAATGAAAAAATTGTATCAGCGTAAGGTTTTTGGTCATACAACTCTCTTTTTTCTCAGGTGATCACATCAATCGAGGGTATACTTATACAAATGTGAGGCCAGAACTTCATAAATCCCCCTAAATGAACTTGTGCAAATGCGACAAAATCCCCAACTTTACGACTTCGGAGACCAGGAGTGGTCTTACTTCTAACCTATTATGCGTTTTATACTCCTAGCCTATTTGTGTTTCCTTTCTTCCGGTGTAAGGGCCGGAAACGACAGTGTTCTGGTGCGAGTGCTGCTTAGAGAAATTGCTTGTCGCCAACAAAACCATACTGGATTTTTTGTACAAGGGTCTTTTCCTGGTACCAGGATACATGCAAGCCGTCCCGATCTGGCCAGGGATGACAATAATATTTTTTTCACCGGGTTAATCGCAGTGGGACTTAAATCAATCCGACCCTCCTTGAAGGGCGATGATCGCAGGCTATGCGATTCCATTCTCCACGCCATACCTGGGGCCTATACCCATTACAGGAATCATTCCATGCGCTTGACCTACAATTTTTGGCGTACAGATCACCCACGCATTTTTCCGGGGGATCCCATCCTGTCCAAGCTGACCAAAACCCATTCGCTGCCGGATGATGCAGATGATACGTCCGTCATATTTGCATCTTTGGATGCGACGCCTGATTCGGCTGAAACTGCTGTAAAGGCCATGATGGAAGCGCATGCTGCTGGTCTTTCCAAAAAAGTGCACAATTACTATCCCGCTTATAAACACCGTAAGGTATATACCACCTGGTTTGGAAAGCGCATGCCCCTGGATCTCGATTTTTCCGTAGAATGTAATGTACTCTATTGGATCAGACAGGCAGGTCTTCCGTTGACGGCGGTCGATAGTGGTACCCTTCACCTGTTACAGGATATCGTTCAAAAGGGGTTACTGCTTACCGATCCCGCTTATGTTTCTCCCCATTATGCCCGTACCCCGGTACTGATTTACCAAATCAGCCGGCTATGGGAGGCGGCCCAGGGCGACAGTCCTGTGAGCAGGGGGGGGTACAGCGGATTGGATTCACTGAAACCCTTGTTGATCTCCCAGGCCTGGGAAGCCTTCAGCCGGACAACTTCCCCTATGGATAGTGTGCTGCTGGCCTCCAGCCTGATCCGCCTGGGGATTCCCCCTTCCCGGATACCCCCCATCACTTTTAAAGGGATAGATCAGGACGATGAGGGGTTTGTTTTTTTCATCGGGACCTTCTCGGACTATTTTCCCAACCCCTTCCGGAGGGTTTTTTTGCATACCCCCCTGATATGTTACCGTTTCCAATGTGTAGCCTACAACCGGTTCTTGCTCCTTGAATATCTGCTATTGAGCCATGGCCGGGAGGCTTAAATTTTAGTCATTCCCCGTCCCGCTCTCCCAAAGGGTGGCTGAAGAATGGATTTCTGGAATGCCATACTGTGGTGATTTTTATTATATTTTTATCGTGTAATTCACTGTGGTAAAACGCATAAATTTATCCACCTACCTTTTCCACACGTGGGGATATCTAAACGTGGGTAATGTTAAAATCATTTTCAACATTTGTGAGGTCGGAAGCCTTTGGCGCCCGGAAATCTACCCCCTGAAAACGAGAGCTGCCTAGAGGCAGATAAGCCAAGACCATTGATAAAGTGTGATGCTCCCTGGGGCTTTTTAAAAGGAAGGCCGGAGGGAGGGGCTTTTTGTCGTCTCTAACCACGTGTAAATCAAGTTTTTGAATCTTAGTTAAACAGGAGATTATGCCTATTGAACCCATTTTAATCGAGAATAAAGACCGTTTTGTACTCTTTCCGATCACGCATCCGGATATCTGGCAGATGTATAAACAGGCAGAAGCCAGCATCTGGACCGCCGAGGAAGTGGATTTATCCTCTGATCTACAGGATTGGAATCAAAAGCTGACCGAAGACGAGCGATATTTTATTAAGCACGTACTGGCCTTTTTTGCCGCCAGTGACGGTATTGTTAATGAGAACCTGGCGGTACACTTCTTGCAGGAGGTACAATATGCGGAGGCTCGTTGTTTTTATGGTTTCCAGGTGATGATAGAGAACATCCATTCGGAGATGTATTCCCTGCTCATTGATACCTATATAAAAGATGGGGTAGAAAAGGACAAGCTGCTCCGGGCCATAGACACGGTTCCCTGCATAGGCAAAAAGGCAGACTGGGCCCTACGTTGGATCTCCCAGGGCTCTTTTGCAGAAAGGTTGATCGCCTTTGCGGCCGTGGAGGGGATCTTCTTTTCCGGTAGCTTTTGCTCCATTTTCTGGCTCAAAAAGCGGGGCCTGATGCCAGGCTTAAGCTTCGCCAATGAATTGATCAGCAGGGATGAAGGATTGCACTGTGATTTCGCTTGTTTATTGTACAAGGAGCATCTTCAGAACCCCATGCCGGATGAAGACATGCGTCGCATCATTGCAGAGGCCGTGTCCATAGAAAAGGAATTTGTGAGTGACGCCCTGCCGGTTCGATTGATAGGGATGAATGCAGACCTGATGTGCCAATATATTGAGTTTGTCGCTGACCGCTTGCTCCTGGCACTGGGTAGCACTAAAATGTTTAATGCCACCAATCCTTTCGATTTCATGGAGCTTATTTCTCTGCAAGGGAAAACCAACTTCTTCGAACGCAGGGTAGGGGAATACCAGAAATCCGGGGTTATGAATGCCAGCCAGCCTTCTGGCGGATTCTCCATGGAAGAGGATTTTTAATTAATAATAATAAGATACTTTCTAACCAACAACCTTCTTAAAGGGATACAACTTAAGCCTATGTACGTCATTAAACGCAGTGGAAAGCAGGAAAAAATCCATTTCGATAAGATCACCAGCAGGATCCATAAATTGAGCTATGGCCTCAAGGTAGCCTATATGGATCTGATTGAAATTTCTCAAAAAGTGATTCAGGGGATTTACCCAGGAGTAACGACTACAGAACTGGATAACCTCGCTGCTGAAACGGCCGCTTCCTATACGACCCGCCATCCCGACTTTGCGACACTGGCGGCCCGTATCGCAGTATCCAACCTGCATAAGAATACCGAGAAGTCCTTCTCTGCTACTGCTGAAAAGCTCTATAATTATATCGATCCCAAAACCGGGGAGCCGGCTCCATTGCTCAGCGAAGAGGTGTATAGGGTGATTCAGGAAAATGCGGACCGTATTGATTCAGCTATCATTTACGATAGGGATTACCATTTCGATTATTTCGGGTTTAAAACCCTGGAAAGGTCTTACTTGCTTAAACTCAATAATAAGATTGCAGAAAGGCCCCAGCATTTGTTTATGCGGGTTGCCCTGGGCATTCACCTGGATGATATTGATGCAGCGATCGAGACGTATGACCTGATGAGTGAAAAATGGTTCATTCATGGTACGCCCACCTTGTTCAATGCTGGTACGCCCAAACCCCAGATGTCTTCCTGTTTCCTGATGTCCATGAAAGAGGACAGCATAGACGGCATCTTTGAAACCCTGAAAAACTGCGCCCTGATTTCTCAGTCAGCAGGAGGCATTGGCCTGAACATCCACAATATCCGTGCTACCGGAGCCTATATACGCGGAACCAACGGCACCTCCAATGGCATCATACCCATGCTGAAGGTTTTCAATGATACGGCCCGTTATGTGGATCAGGGCGGTGGTAAACGTAAGGGCGCCTTTGCCGTTTATCTGGAGCCTTGGCATGACGACATCTTTGCCTTTCTGGAACTGCGAAAGAACCATGGTAAGGAAGAATTAAGGGCAAGGGACCTGTTCCTGGCGCTGTGGATCCCTGATCTGTTCATGAAACGGGTGGAAGAAGATGGTGAATGGTCCCTGTTTTGTCCGCATGAGTCTCCCGATCTGCATGAGACGTATGGAGAGAAGTTCGAGGCTTTGTATACCCGTTATGAACGGGAAGGAAGGGCCAGGCGCACCATCCCTGCCAGGGAACTGTGGAACGCCATCCTGGAAGCCCAGATTGAAACCGGTACCCCTTACCTGCTCTATAAAGATGCTTGTAATGAAAAGTCCAATCAGAAGAATTTGGGCACCATTAAAAGCTCCAACCTATGCACCGAGATTATAGAGTATACGGCTCCCGATGAGGTCGCGGTTTGTAACCTGGCTTCCATCGCGCTACCCAGGTTTGTACAAAACGGCACCTTTGACTTCCAGAAATTGTTTGAAATCACTAAGGTAGTGACCCGTAACCTGAACAAGGTAATTGACAGGAACTACTATCCTATAGAAGAGGCGCGCTATTCCAACATGCGCCACAGACCTGTGGGCTTAGGTGTTCAGGGGTTGGCCGATGTATTCATGTTGCTGCGCCTGCCTTTTGAAAGTGAGGAAGCCCGTTTGTTAAACAGGGATATCTTCGAAACCATCTACTTTGGGTCCATGACCGCTTCTATGGAACTGGCCAAAAAAGATGGGGCTTATGCTACCTTCCCTGGATCTCCCCTTTCCCAAGGAGCCTTCCAGTTCGACTTATGGAAAGTAGAACCTACCGACCGCTGGGATTGGGAAGGGTTGCGTAAAGAAGTAATGGAACACGGGGTCCGTAACTCCTTGTTGCTGGCGCCCATGCCCACTGCCTCCACTTCTCAGATCCTGGGTAACAATGAATGCTTTGAGCCCTACACTACCAATATCTATAACCGCAGGGTGTTGTCCGGAGAATTTGTAGTGGTGAACAAGCACCTGATGAAGGACCTGGTAGACCTGGGCATGTGGAATGACAACTTGAAAAACAAGATCATTGCCGCCAACGGTTCCGTACAGCAGATCAAAGAAATACCGGAGGAACTGAGGGAAATCTATAAAACCGTTTGGGAAATCAAACAACGTACGGTCATAGACATGGCAGCAGACAGAGGCGCCTATATATGCCAGTCCCAGTCCTTGAATTTATTCATCGATCAACCGAATTTCGGCAAACTGACCTCCATGCACTTCTATGCCTGGAAGAAAGGACTCAAAACCGGTATGTATTACCTGAGGACCAAAGCCGCCGCCGATGCCATTAAATTCACGGTGGATACGCAAGCCCTTACCCAGTCCAAGGATGAGCAACAAGATGCGATCTCCTGTTCCCTGGACAACCCAGAAGGTTGTATCGCTTGTAGTGCATAGGTTTATATATAGCATAAGTAATACATAATCATATCCAAAGCCGTCCTTTTGGGACGGCTTTTAACTTTTTGCTCCTTTTGAGGTCATAGATAACATTCAGGTACGCTGGCATATGGTTTGCCTTCTACTACGCATGTTAAAAACAGTTTCTATGAAAATGAGTAAAGCACTACTACTATCAACATTCTTATCGGTGGCGGCCTTGGCCGCAAAAGCCCAGGTTCACTTTGGGATCAAAGGTGGATTTACAGAATCCTATATTACGAATGCGGATGATGGGCGTTTCACCGGATTTGGAGGCATCTTTGTGAATGCAAATCTGGGTTATGGATGGCATATCCAGCCAGAAGTATTGTATTCAGGGGCAGGAGCTGTTTACAGCGCCAACGGTTATTATTATAACCCCAATAACCCTTATAATACCACTGTATCTTTGGGTTATGTTCAGATCCCTGTAATGATTCAGTATCGTTTCGGTCCCGTGTTTTACCTGGAGTTTGGTCCCCAATTGGGGATATTGACCAATGCCAGTTATGTCTCCGACGGAGAAAGGACCAGCGCCACCTCAGATTATAAAGCCACCGATTTCGGCGTGAATTTCGGAATGGGTATCCGTCTTGGACCTGTAGTGTCCCTGTATGGTAGGTATGATCTGGGCCTGACGTCCATCTATACTGACAATTCTTACTCAGATTATAACCGCATGTTCCAATTTGGGATTGGATTTACCTTCCCCAATGGAAACGGTGGCGGAGGCCACAGAGGATATTACCGTTAAAACCCTCAAAGCAAGCCATCATACTAAAACCTGGACGTACACAAAAACGCCCTGTCGATCCGGCAGGGCGTTTTTACCATGAAAAAAGGACGAAGGATGGATTATTCTTCATCCTCTTCGTAGTTGTACAGGTCTTTGTTGTATTCCGCTTCCCAGGCAGCAATGGCTTTGTCGTCCAGGCATTCTATGATGTCTTTGATGGGATCGCCTTTCCGCTTCCATTCCATGGCTTCTGTCTCCTCAAACCGGGAAAGATACACACAATGATCGCTGACAACAGAAACCTTTATCAATGTGATGGGTGAGGTCTCTTTTTCCTGGATCAAATAATAGCAGCCAGGTTCCAACAGTTCATACGAATACATAACCATTCCTTTTTTTCAAATGAGTAAAACCGATCTTCAATGGGCAAGTAAATCCAGTCGTTCGAGAATAAGAAATGGGTAGTAGTGGGCTCAAAGATACGACAAATAAGGCTTTCAGACGAAAGCCGATTATTAAGAAACGGGTAAATCATTAGGATAATTATCTTTTACTGATAATTAGTTTATTATAGATATATTTAAGATTGAATATTATTTAAGTAGATTTTTTATTTCATTGATTTTCAATAACGCCTCTACAGGAGTAAGACGATCAATATCTAATGAATTAAGCAAATTTCTTATATAGCTAAATGTCTCAGAATGAGCATCAAAAATGCTTAATTGAAATTGGGGGGTCTCAGTGGATTTGGGTTTTCCCTTGCCCCCTTTCCCCATTTCCACGGAGGGGATACCTGGCCGGTCAGCGCCACCCAGGTGCTGTTTTTCCATTTGGGAAAGTAATTCCTCAGCCCTTTGCACTAAGGCCGGCGGCATCCCCGCCATTTTGGCCACATGTATACCAAAGCTATGGGTACTTCCACCCGGTGCCAGCTTACGAAGGAAGATTACCTTTTGACCGACCTCCTTATGGGTGACATGGTAGTTGAGTACCCTATCAAGTCTTTGCTCCAGTTCATTCAACTCATGGTAGTGGGTGGCAAAAAAGGTTTTGGGGCGCCCGGCATGGGTATGCAGGTATTCTGCAATACTCCAGGCAATGGAAATCCCATCGTAGGTGGCGGTTCCCCTTCCTATTTCATCAAGCAGGACCAGACTCCTTGTGGTAATATTGTTGAGGATGGAGGCCGTTTCATTCATTTCCACCATGAAGGTACTTTCGCCTCCACTGAGGTTATCGCTGGCGCCTACCCGGGTAAAAATCTTATCGGTCAGGGGAATTTTAGCTGTAAGGGCAGGAACAAAACTTCCCAGGTGCCCCATGAGGGTAATCAGGGCGGTCTGACGGAGCAAGGCGCTCTTACCGCTCATGTTTGGACCAGTCAGGATGATGATTTGCTGGGTCTCCGGATCCAACACCAGGTCGTTGGAAATATACACCTCCCCGGGAGGTAAGTGTCTTTCCATCACGGGATGCCTGCCTTCTTTTATTTCCAATGCGGTTCCTTCATGGATCTCGGGCCTATGGTACTGATAACGGAGGGCATTGTCAGCAAAGCCTGCTAATACGTCCAGAACGGCGATGACCTGGCTATTAGACTGTAGGGTAGGGATAAAGGCTTGCAGGTCCGCCATCAGCTCCTGGTAGAGCCTGGTTTCAATGGCAAGGATCTTTTCCTCTGCGCCGGTGATTTTTTCTTCGTATTCTTTCAATTCCGGCGTTATATACCTTTCCGCACCCGTAAGGGTCTGTTTCCGTATCCAAGTGGCCGGGACTTTGTTCTTATGGGCATTGGTTACCTCCAGGTAGTAACCAAAAACATTATTGAAACTGATTTTTAGGGTGGAGATCCCGGTGGCTTCACTTTCCTTAGCCTGAAGCCTGAGCAGGTATTCTTTCCCAGAGTGGGCTATGTCCCTCAATTCATCCAGGGCAATATCCACTCCTGGCCTGATCACTGGTCCCTTACCTAATTGTACCGGCGGGTTTTCGCCTAAAGTCCGGGTAATCCGATCCTGTAGGACAATACAAGGATCAAGGTTAGCGGTCAACTGGGCCAGGTAGGGATCTTCCGCGCCTTTGGACCTGTTTTTTATTTCCTCAACTGCTTTCAATCCCGACAGTAGCTGCATGACTTCCCTGGGATTGATTTTTCCGGCGGGAATTTTCGATGCCAGTCTTTCCATGTCCCCACTGGCACTGATGGGCCCTTGAATCTGTTTTCTAAGGTCTGTATCCTTGACAAAGGCGGCTACCAGGTCCAGACGCTGGTCAATGGCTGTTTTGTCTGTCAGGGGCATCACTACCCAGCGCCTGAGCAGACGGGCGCCCATGGGAGAAACGGTGGCATTCAGGGTCTGATACAGTGTATGCCCGTTTTCCATGGTTGATTGGAGCAATTCCAGATTGCGGATGGTAAACCGGTCCATCCAAAGGTGATCGTCCCAAGCTATGCGTTGAATCCGCACCAGGTGTTCCAGGTGAGGGTGTTCCGTGTCTTTGAGGTATTGCAGGACAGCGCCCGCGCTGATAATGGCCAGGGGCATTTCTTCAATGCCAAAGCCCTTGAGGTTATGGGTCTGGAACTGCCGGGCCAGGTTTTCCCGGGCATATTCTTCATTGAATATCCATTGGTCCAGCGGGTAGGTATAAAATCGACTTCCGTAGGTCTCCCGAAACTGTTTTTGCTGACCCTTGCTGAATACCACTTCAGCCGGTTTGAGGCTTTGCAGGAGCTTATCTGCATACTCAGGACTACCCTCGGTTACATAAAATTCACCTGTGGAAATATCTAAAAAGGCTAATCCAATCCGGTCTCCTTCCCGGTGGTAGCCACCTAAGAAGTTATTGCTTCCCCCTTCCAGCAGTTTATCATTGGTCGCTACACCGGGGGTGACCATTTCGGTTACGCCTCTTTTGACGATCCCCTTGGCCTGCTTAGGGTCTTCTAATTGGTCACATACGGCCACGCGATACCCTGCTTTTACCAGTTTATGTAAATAGGTATCCAGGGAATGATGGGGGAAACCAGCCAGTTCCGAAGCGGAGGCTGCCCCATTATTGCGTTTTGTTAAGGTGATACCCAGTACCTTTGAGGCTACGATGGCGTCTTCTCCGAAGGTCTCGTAAAAGTCGCCCACCCGAAAAAGTAAAATGGCATCCGGAAACCGGGCTTTGATGGCCCGATGTTGTTGCATTAAAGGGGTGTCTGCGGAGGATTTTGCCACGGGGCAAAAATAATGGCTTTTTTTTCGGATTTCGGATTGACTATTACTTTATTTTGTTACCTTTGCGATCCAAAATTTTCTATCGTCATGGCAAGAGTATGTCAGGTTACGGGTAAAAAACCGGTGAGAGGGAATCGGGTTTCGCACTCCAACATTAAGACGAAGCGCCGTTTCCTGCCTAATTTGCAGACAAAACGCTTTTTCTTAGCGGAAGAAGACCGCTGGATCACCCTTAAGGTATCGGCTGATGCTATCCGTACCATCAATAAAAAAGGTCTTCTCGTAGTGGTTAAAGAACTGAGAGCGGAAGGCGTACAGATCTAATCTGTTTTTTAAAGTATTTAAAACTGTAAATTCATTTACAATGGCAAAAAAAGGGAACAGGGTTCAAGTGATCCTGGAATGCACGGAACACAAGACCACGGGTCTGCCCGGAACCAGCCGTTATATTTCTACTAAAAATAAGAAGAATACGCCTGAGCGCCTGGAGCTGAAGAAATTCAATCCAATTCTGAAAAAAGTTACTGTTCACAAAGAGATCAAATAATCTCTTTTTAAAATATTCCAGTTATGGCAAAAGCAGCTAAAACGGCTATCAAGACCAAGGATCAGAAAGCCGCCTCAGAAGCAAAAAACTACACGAAGGTGATCAAAGCCGTTCGTAGTCAGAAATCTGGCGCTTATACCTTCAAAGAAGGGATAATCCACAAAGACAAGATCAAGGATTTCTTGTCTGAGAAATAAATTACCCATTCCATGGGGAATATTCCTAGCACAGATCCTCCCACGAGTGCGGGAGTTTCTATACCACACTGAGCTGTCCTAAGAAAGGATGGCTTTTTGTTTTGCGGTTAGGAGCGCTCTTCATCATCTACAATCTTTCATACCATGAGCCTATTTGGAAAGTTATTCGGTAAACAGGAAAAAGAAAGTCTGGATCAGGGGCTGCAACGAACGAAGGAAAGCTTTTTGGGAAAACTGACCAAAGCGGTCGCGGGTAAGAGTAAGGTAGATGAAGAAGTCTTGGACAGTCTGGAGGAGGCGTTGGTCAGTGCCGATGTGGGGATAGATACTACGGTCAAAATCATTGACCGGATTGAAGAAAGGGTATCCAAAGATAAATATCTGGGTACGGGGGAACTGAACCGTATCCTACAGGAAGAAATCGAAAACCTGCTGGTGGAATCTCCCGATAAGGGATACAAGGATTTTCAACTGCCCGCTGGTAAAAAGCCCTTCGTTATTTTAGTAGTTGGCGTCAACGGGGTGGGAAAAACAACTACCATCGGGAAGCTGGCACATCAATTCAAAAGAGCCGGTAAGTCTGTATTACTGGGCGCCGGAGATACCTTCCGTGCGGCAGCGGTTGATCAGCTCACCATATGGAGCGAAAGGGTTGGGGTGCCCATTGTAAAGAAAGAAATGGGATCTGATCCTGCTTCGGTGGCCTTTGATGCGGTCAACTCCGCCGTCGCCAAAGGTGTAGACGTATTGTTGATCGATACGGCAGGTCGTCTTCACAATAAGGCTCACCTCATGGAGGAACTCTCTAAAATAAAAAGGGTGATTCAGAAGGTCATCCCCGAGGCGCCCCACGACGTACTGCTTGTTTTAGACGGCTCTACTGGTCAGAACGCGCTACAGCAGGCCCGTCACTTTACCGCTGCAACCGATGTAACCGCCCTGGCCATTACAAAATTAGATGGCACTGCCAAAGGCGGTGTCGTACTGGCCATAGCCGACCAGTTTAAGATCCCTGTTAAATTCATTGGGGTAGGCGAGAAGATGGAAGACCTCCTGGTCTTCGACCGCCATGAGTTCGTGGATAGTCTTTTCAGTCTCTCGAAATAATTTTCTTGCCACTTGGCATGCCTATACAAAGCTTATGACCCGGTTGAAAATTGTGATATTGACAAAAAACAATTTTCAACCAGATCATAAGCTTTACTATTTGCGGACCAACAGTTTGCATCCTTACACGTTACTATTTAGCCAAGGGTATGACAATAAAGACCTTGTGGATACAGTAGGAAATTGTTTTTTTCCAAAATCACAAGTTCCTACTGTGTCTACAAGGCGAGGGTGTGTCCACAATACGGGGGTACGCGTGTAAGGGTGGATACACAGGCCCTAAGGTGCCGGATTTCAGGGTGTGTCCACAAGGCGTAGGTGCATTGATCCGGGTGGGGCTTGTTTTTCCCCAAATGAACTACCTTTGCAGCGCATGAAAACAAGATCGCTGAATAAGGACAAGGTGAACATTATCACCCTGGGGTGCAGTAAGAACCTGGTGGACTCTGAAGTGCTGAGTGGGCACCTGGCTGCCGGGGACATAGATGTAGTGCACGAAAGCAAAAAGAAAGACCACAACATTGTAGTCGTCAATACCTGCGGATTTATCGACAAAGCGAAGGAAGAATCTGTCAATACCATACTGGATCAGGTAGAACTAAAAAAGAAGGGAAAGCTGGATAAGGTCTATGTGACGGGGTGTTTGAGTGAGCGTTACCGGGGAGACCTGGAACAGGAAATACCTGAAGTGGATGCCTGGTTCGGAACGATGGAATTGCCCTTGCTCCTGAAACGTTTTGAGGTAGACTATAAGGCGGAGTTGGTAGGAGAGCGATTACTGGCTACTCCTCAGCATTATGCTTACTTAAAGATCGCTGAAGGATGCAACCGCACCTGTTCCTTTTGCGCTATTCCACTGATGCGTGGAGGCCATGTCAGCAAACCCATAGAACAAATCGTGTCAGAAGCCAAAGGCTTGGTGAGAATGGGTGTAAAAGAGATTATGCTGATCGCCCAGGAACTGACTTACTATGGACTGGATCTCTACAAGAAAAGGGAATTGCCCAGGCTTCTAAATGAATTGGCTGATTTACCAGGTTTGGAATGGATCAGGCTGCACTATGCTTATCCTTCAAAATTCCCCATGGAAATCATTGATGTCATGAGGGAAAGGCCCAATATCTGCAACTACCTGGACATGCCCTTGCAGCACGCTGCCAACAGCATGTTAAAGGCCATGCGTCGCAATATCACCAGGGAAGAGATGGAAGAGCTGATCGGTCAGATCAGGGAACGGAATCCCGAAATTTGCCTACGTACGACACTTATTACCGGATACCCTGGAGAGACCCTGGAAGATGTGGAAGAGCTGAAAGGCTTTTTGGAGCGTATGCGTTTTGACAGGGTAGGCATCTTTACCTATTCTCACGAAGAGAATACGGCAGCTTATGCCGAAGAGGATAACATCCCAGCGGAGGAAAAAGAAAGAAGGGCTCAATCCATCATGGAGGTTCAACAAGAAATATCCTTTGAAAAGAACCAGGAAAAGGTGGGTAAGGTGTTCAAGGTCCTGGTGGATAAAAAAGAAGCTGGACGTTACTTGGGCCGTACGGAGTTCGATAGCGTAGAGGTAGACAATGAGGTCGTCATTCAGACGGATAAGCGGTTGAAAGTGGGTGAATTTGTACAAGTGAAGATTACCAAAGCATATGATTACGACCTGGAAGGGGAGGTCGTGTAGATAAGTTGCTGCTTGGTCAGCGCTTTGATAGCCGGCAGAAGGCTTTACAGGGAAACGATTTAATTTTATCTGACCTATTAGATGTATGGATTGTACTGCGCAATTTCTCGGATACGGACAGACAGGTGTGTTTTCAAAGATCGTGACGGATTATGTGGACAGTAAGGAAAATCTGAAACCTTTCTATGAATATCCCGTAAGCCTGGAAGGGCTTAAATCCTCACTTTCGGCGAGGGAAAAATTTTCCACCGATCGTAAGACGCTTGTGTCGGTACTTCGTGAGCAGTATCAATCGTTGCCTTTTTCGGAAGCCGTGAACAGGAATCTGGATCTGCTGGAAAAGTCAACGACCTTTACCATTACCACGGCCCATCAGCCAAACATATTCACCGGGCACTTATACTTCATTTATAAAATACTTCATACCATAAGGCTGGCTGAATACTCGGCCCGGTCTTTTCCTGGATATGATTTTGTACCTGTTTATTTCATGGGAAGTGAAGACGCTGACCTGGATGAATTGGGGCATATTTATGTAGGAGGAGAAACACTGACCTGGGATACCAAACAAACAGGGGCGGTAGGACGCATGTCGCCTAAAGGCCTGGAGGTTTTGATACGCAGGCTGGAAGGAGAGTTCGGAGGATTAGCGCACGGAGCTGGGATGGTGGCACTGTGCCGGGATGCGTATGAGAAACATGCTACTATACAGGATGCGACGCTTTATCTGGTGCACAAGTTGTTCGGGGATTACGGTGTTGTAGTGTTGATTCCTGACAATGCCGGTCTCAAGCGAATTTTCAGCCCGATTTTGCGCAGGGAATTGACGGAGCAATTTTCCCACAAGGCAGTTTCAATCACCATTGCCGAACTGGAGAAGCATTATAAAGTCCAGGCAGCCGGCAGGGACATCAATCTTTTTTACTTATTGGATGATCAACGCAATCGGATTTTAAAGGATGAATCCGGCTACAAGGTGCATGAAACCGACATCCACTTCACTCAGGAACAAATGCTGAAAGAACTGGATGAACATCCGGAACGTTTCAGTCCCAATGTCATCCTCAGGGGTGTCTTCCAGGAATTGATCCTACCCAATGTCGCTTTCATTGGCGGGGGTGGGGAGTTGGCCTATTGGCTGGAGTTAAAGGACGTATTTGCCGCCGCCGGGGTGCCTTATCCTCTGTTGATCTTGCGGAATTCCTTTATGATGGTAAAGCAAGAATGGGCCCAGAAAGCAGAAACTTTAGGTATTCCGCTAACCGATTGG
>CAJCIQ010000202.1 GCA_903970475.1 Beijerinckiaceae bacterium | reverse complement strand
TACCATTTGACTTTTTTGGAGGCGAAGAACAGACCGGCTGTTTTCAGGTCTTCTTTGACGGGCCTGGTATCTCCGGATACCCATATCCAGTGCCCGCATAATTCAATGTCGATACCGGGTAGGTGGATGATTTTTTCCAGGACCTCCCGATACTTTTGGGACAGGTTCATTTCCTCGCTGGCCTTTTGTTCGTCCATATCGGACATTTTGAGGATATAGGCACAGGCGTAGGCGTATTCCCGGTTGATGGCCTGCATGGTATCCGTGTTCCCACCCCGGTCGGGATGGTGCTGCATTGCTAGGATTCTATAGGTGGCCTTTACTTCGTCCAGGGTCTTGCATTCATTAAAGTAGATCATGGGATAGGGATTAATAAGTGAATAAGGTTAGGGCCTGCGGGTTGACCTTGTTTATTCCTTTGTTATGGCTGTGTTTTTCGACCAGGTGAAAAACAGTAAGGTCCTCGTTTAGGAAAATAGCCCAGGCGGAAAACAGCGCTTTTGATCGAGTGGATTTCCTGCGGTGTTGAATTTGCCAGGAAAGACGCATGAGGCGGGAACGTTGTTGAGTTTGCATACCAAAAAGATTTTGTTTGAATAATTCCGAGCTACGCCCGGTTCTTTTCTTTTGGATAGCAAGCGTATTGACCTATGGAGGAAGGAGAAACCGCCTGCGGTTTATTGCGACTAATGAGAATTAATGTGAATCGCAATAAAGTTTTTGGGCCAAAAACACAACCTCAATAGCGACCGCCGAAGGCGCTACTATAGAATGAGCAAAGCGAATGGTGGGAGTGTGGAGGTTTTTTACCCAAAACCCGACAGGGCAAGCCTAAGCGAAGCGGGGCGCAGACTTTCGTATTCTCGGAGTAGGGCAATACTTTTGATGTCTGTTTCAAAATAACTATTTTGGAATAGTATAATTTATTCTACAGTTGAATCTAAGTCGTTGTGGCAGTACCGAAAAATTGTAATGACGTGATAACTTTTTGCAATAATTATATACTACGAACATTGTAGTAAATGGGTATTCAATACTTCTAAAAATATTTACAACTAGTATTCTCAATATCAAAAAATATTGTGTTTGTAAAACGAGGGAATGACTTACTGTTTCTAACAGACTTACAATAAGAAAATTTAGTTATTCTTAGGAATAGCTACGGGAGCTATCCGTACCCTGGAGTAAATGGCCATGAATAAATATGGGTACCTGGTAGTATTCCGTATACTCCCTTAGGTAGTCGATCTCCTCTACAGTCCCGCGTATATAGGTTGCTACGATCAGGTCAGTGATGGGTAGTACGGAGGTTAATTGGGGTGGTGTAGGAATGTGTCTGGAGGCAAAGCTGAAGGTTGGCGCCAACTTTTGCATGTGAACGAATGAGGTTTTAAACTGGTGAAAGATATTAGGAGTGGATGTTGATATCGGGAGAAAATCTAACAAAGCGGAAATGACAAGTTTTACTCCGGATTTGCGCATTGGTTTAGCGTGTGATTCTTTAGCTTAAGGGATAGTCCATGTTGGTTATGCGCAAAAAAGTCTCACTATTTTTAAGATATGGCATCTTCCTGATCCTTGGCCTCGTACTGGCCTGGTTATCCGTAAGGGGATTGCTACAGTATTGGGGAGGCATTAAATCCTCACTGGCCCATGAAAGATATTACTTGATCCTGCCGATTTTATTGCTCTATCTACTCAGCCACTGGAGCCGAGCAGTTCGCTGGAAAATCATGATGGAGCCCCTTGGGTACAACCCACCCACACTGCCCGTCGTATTTTCCGTTATCGTAGGCTACCTGGTCAACCTGGCATTCCCACGATTAGGGGAGGTCATGCGTTGCACCCTCTTGGGCCGACATGAGAAAATACCCATTGAAAAACTATTAGGGACCATTTTGGTCGAAAGGGTAGTGGACATCATATGCCTCCTGATTGTATTTGGATTGACTTATATACTACAGGCAAAGGAGATCAGTGACTATGTGGTTTCGTTGTTTTCTTCCGGCTCGCATGGAGGACATCACTTTGCTTTATGGGCTTTGGCGGCTTTTGGCCTACTTGGCGTGGCGGCCATCTTTATCTACCGGCGGTTTAAGCATCTCAGGGCTGTTCAATGGGTTCATAAGATCGTATCTGGCCTTTGGGCCGGTGTGGTGGAAATCCGCTTTATGAAGAAGAAGGGATGGTTCATCTTCCATTCTATACTACTTTGGACCATTTACTTTGTTTGTACCCGACTTGGTATGTTGATGTTTACGGAACTCGATGGATTAGGGCTTACCCAGACCTTGAGTGTACTCAGTGTGGGCAGCATTGCCGTTATTATTACACCTGGAGGTTTGGGGGCTTATCCGGTGATGATCAAGCAAACCCTGATGTTCTATCATATATCACCGGGTATTGCTCTGGCTTGTGGTATGATGCTGTGGGTGTTGCCTACGGTATTGGTTATACTGGGGGGAGTGGTGAGTTTGGTGGGGTTGGCGGGAGTGGGGAAGAGTAAGGAGTCCAAGGTTCAGGTGGGATATACGGCGTAATTATTTTTTCAGGCGTGGATTTTTGAAATAGCAAACGAATTTTTGCTACTTTCAAGACCACTAATATGGACGAACTGCTACTTCTTCAGGAATTATATCAAAACAATGAGAAGGCGTACACGACCCTCTATACCTTTTACCAACCCCGACTGTTTCGATTTGCGCTTCCCCTGGCGGGCTCCAACCATTTAGCCGATGAGATAGTACAAGATGTCCTGGTTAAGCTTTGGATCAAAAGGGAGGCTTTGGTGGGTATCCTATCCCTGGAGAAGTACCTGATCAGGATGGTGAGGAACCAACTACTCGATTACCGTAAGCTGAGGAAAACCCAGGAAAAGCACCACCGTCAATTAACCCCTCCTGAGTCAGATCCTTTGTCGTTGGAAAACGCTTTTCCTTTAAGGAATACCAGATCCTTGCCCAAGAGGCTATCCGCCAATTGCCTGAAAAGAGAAGGCAGGCCTTCGAACTATGGAGTTCCACATCTCTGTCCATCGATGAAATCGCCGAACAATAATGG
>CAJCIQ010000201.1 GCA_903970475.1 Beijerinckiaceae bacterium | reverse complement strand
AAATACTTCGATGATGTAGTATTGATGTAGTGGTGCTTTTTCCTGATTTTGGGTACTTCATTTATTTCTTTCGAGGCAGGGCTAGCTTTATTTCCCCTAAATGCGGCTATTTTTAGCCTGAACGATTAACCCTACTTGATCATGAGAAGTATAAGGAATTGCCTTTTCTTGTTGCCTGCCTTCATTTATTTAAGCGCCGCTGCCCAGCAATCAGGGAGCGCCGCTACCCAGCCATCCGGGCAAGTCACTGCCTCTGTTCCTACTGATAAGCAAATGACCATTACCAATAAAGGGAACGATATCCATTCCCTTCGCCAAAGGGAAGAGCGCATCAGCGAACTGATCGCAAAAATGACCCTGGAAGAAAAAGTGCATATGATCCATGCCAGCAGTTCTTTTACATCCGGAGGCGTTCCCCGCTTGGGTATCCCGGAACTAACCACCTCAGATGGACCCCATGGCGTCCGCTTGGAGCATGGAAGGGGTTGGGATGATACCCAGGTACATGTCTTTGATTCAGCTACTTATTTCCCCGTGGGTGTTTGCCTGGCTTCTACCTGGAACCCACAATTGGGTTACGAACAGGGTAGTGCTTTGGGAGCAGAATCCAACTTTAGGGGCAAGGACGTTCAACTAGGCCCTGGTATTAATATAATACGTACCCCGATCAATGGCCGGAACTTCGAATACATGAGCGAAGATCCATATTTGATTTCCACTATGGTCGTAGGGGAGATTAAAGGAATGCAGTCCCAGGGTATTTCTGCCTGCGTAAAGCATTTTCTGGCCAATAACCAGGAATACCACCGAAGTTCTGTTAATATAGAAATGAGTGAGCGCGCGCTGAGGGAGATTTATTTGCCTGGGTTTAAGGCAGCCGTGGTGAATGGAGGGGTTAATTCCGTGATGGGCGCCTATAACCAGTTCAGGGGTCAGTACTGCACGGAAAATGCCTATTTGATTGATACGATTTTAAAAGGAGAGTGGCAGTTTACAGGTATCCTCATGAGTGATTGGGGCGCCGTACACAATACGATGGAGGCCCTCTATAACGGTACCGACCTGGAAATGGGGACAGACCTTTCTATGCTGCCCAATCCGGATTACGGTAAATTTTTCATGGGCGACACGGTTATTGACCTGGTGCGCAGTGGAAAGGTGCCCGTAGCCCTGATTGACGATAAGGTAAGGCGTATCCTCAGGGTCATGGATGAAACCCATATGCTGGATGGACAGCGGCCCAAAGGGTCTTTCGATACCAAAGCACACCAGGAGACGACGCTCAAAGTAGCTGAGGAAGGGATTGTGCTGTTGAAAAACCAGGGAGGCCTGCTGCCGCTTTCTTCAACGAACATCCATTCTATTGCTGTTATCGGGGCCAATGCCAACCGGCCCAATGCCATGGGGGGAGGAAGCTCCCAGATCAGGGCCTTATATGAAGTCACACCCCTCCAGGGCCTGCATCATTTAGTCGATTCTTCTGTAAAACTGACCTATGCCCAAGGTTACACCATTGCCCGCGACGCCCGGGCAGATACGTCCCTGATCAGGCAAGCCGCAGAGGCGGCTGCCCAGGCAGACGTAGCCATTATTGTCGGAGGATGGACTCACGGTTACGACTACACGGTTTGGAAGGATAATGCCTACGATGCCGAAGATGTAGATAAGCCCAATATGGACATGCCCTTTGGACAGGATGCATTGATCAAGGCTGTTCGCAAGGCCAATCCCAGGACCATTGTGGTACTCATGGGTGGAGGACCTATAGACATGACCCGTTGGGTGGATGACGTTCCTGCTATATTGCAGGCCTGGTATCCAGGCATGGAAGGCGGTACGGCCCTGGCCAAAATCCTATTCGGTCAGGTTAACCCCTCCGGCAAATTACCCATGAGTTTTCCCCGTCACCTCCAGGATGTGCCCGCCCATAAATTAGGCGAATATCCAGGAGATGGTACTACAATACACTATAAGGAAGGTATATATGTGGGTTACCGTTATTATGATACCTATCACGTAGATCCATTATTCCCCTTCGGACACGGCCTGTCTTATACCAATTTCGAATATGGATCCATCAACCTGATCCCATTGGGTAGTGATAGGGTGAGGGTAACTTTTAATGTACGCAACACAGGCAGCAGGGAGGGGGCAGAAGTTGCCCAGGTTTATGTGCACCAGGACAAATGCTCCGTGGACAGACCCGAAAAAGAACTCAAATCCTTTAAAAAAGTATGGCTTAAACCAGGGGAATCTACACAAGTGAGCCTTACGTTGAATAAGGAGGCATTCCAGTACTACAGTGAGTCTCAGCATAAATGGGTGTTGGAACCGGGTCATTTCCAATTCTGGGTGGGCAGTTCTTCCAAGGATATCCGCCTCAGATCGGGTTTGGATTTGTAATTTTTTCTTTTGTATATTGAGCCCCACTTTAAATGGGGCTCTTTTTTTATCCCTATAAAAAGTGTAAAATCGACACTTATTCACTTAAAACGAATTGCTGTTATAATGAAAGCATTAGCAAGTTCAGACTACCTAGTCTTCCTGGTTTATTTCGTGATAGTGGCGTCTTACGGGTATTGGATTTACCGTAGGAAAAGGAAAGCCCAGACTACCTCTGCGGATTACTTCCTGGCCGAAGGATCTTTGACCTGGTGGGCCATCGGTGCTTCCCTGATTGCCTCTAACATTTCTGCCGAACAGTTCATAGGTATGAGTGGATCCGGTTTTAAAATGGGATTGGCCGTATCTACCTATGAATGGATGGCCGCAGCCACCCTGGTCATTGTAGCTACCTTTTTTATACCTGTATATCTGAAGAACAAGATATACACCATGCCCCAATTCCTGAGTCAGCGCTATAATGATAAAGTGGCCATGATCATGGCCATATTCTGGCTGGCCCTCTACATTGTGGTTAACCTCATGTCGATACTGTATCTGGGGGCATTGGCAGTAAGTAATATTTCAGGCATTGACGTCAGGATCTGCATTTTTGCGCTGGCCTTCTTTGCGATCATCATCACCCTGGGTGGCATGAAAGTCATTGGCTATACGGATGTGATACAGGTATTCTTCCTGATCCTGGGTGGTTTGGTGGCTACCTATGTGGCCCTGAACCTGGTCGCTGAAAAGTCAGGAGCGCATGGATTAATGGCTGGTTTCAACCTGATCATGAAAAATGCCCCGGATCATTTCCATATGATCTTTAAAAAGGACGATCATAATTATGTAAGCCTCCCAGGTCTTTCTGTTTTGATTGGAGGCATGTGGATCACCAACCTGAACTACTGGGGTTGTAACCAATACATCACCCAAAGGGCCCTGGGCGCAGATCTGAAGACTGCCCGCTCGGGTATCTTGTTTGCCGCCTTCCTCAAATTGCTTATGCCTGTTATCGTGGTGTTGCCAGGTATTGCCGCATATGTGCTTTATCAGAAGGGCATGTTCCATGCAGAAATGCTGAGTTCAGCCGGTGTGGTGGATCCCAATAAAGCTTACCCTAATCTCCTGTCCCTATTGCCTGTAGGCCTGAAAGGCTTGGCATTTGCCGCGTTGACTGCGGCTATCGTGGCTTCTTTGGCGGGCAAAGCCAATAGTATTGCGACCATCTTCACGCTGGACGTCTATAAAAAAGCCATCAAGAAAGACGCTGACGAAAAGAGTTTGGTCCGTTTGGGTAAGACAACGGTAGTTGTAGCCATGCTATTGGGCGTGGTCATGTCTTTAATCATTGGAGAAAAACTTATGGGTGAAGGAAAGCAAGGCTTCAACTACATTCAGGAATATACGGGATTCGTTTCTCCGGGTATCCTGGCCATGTTCTTACTGGGCTTCTTCTGGAAGAGGACGACTTCTGACGCTGCCTTGTTTGCCACCATCGGTGGATTCATCATGTCGGTAGTGCTGAAGTTCCTGCCAGATTGGGTCAACCTAAGTTTTCTGACGCCCTATGGATTTTATCAGCCCAATTATGATAACAAAGGGGTTTATGAGATACCCTTCCTGGATCGTATGGGCTTTGTCTTCCTGTTTTGTCTGGCGGGTATGGCCATCATCAACTTTGTACAGAACAAGAGGGGTATTCAGAACAAAGGTTTGGAAGTAGATACTTCCCTGTTTAAAGTCAACAAATCTTTTGCCGTTGGTTCCATCGCTATCCTGGTCATCCTAACGGTGTTATATACCGTATTCTGGTAGAAATTACTATCTTGCCGGATGCCCGAGAACGCACTCATCAAAAGGATAAAACAGTATAACGAAGGAAGGGTTCCTCATTTCCTGGCCGAAAAATACAAGGCCATGAATGAGGGACCCTTTCGCTTTTTCAGGGGTACGGCTCACCTGTTTTATGAGGACATACCCGGTGACCATCCTTTATTGAAATCACCCAAAGCCTGGATCTGCGGTGACCTCCACCTGGAGAACCTGGGCAGCTTTAAGGGAGACAACGGATTGGCTTACTTCGACATGAATGATTTTGATGAGGCCGCTTTGGGGCCCTGCCTGTTGGACATTACCCGTTTTGCCACCAGCATTTATGTCGGCGCTTCTGAACTGGGGCTAAGTCCGGTTACCGCTTCGGTGCAGGTGGAGTTACTACTGGACCAATTCATAGAGACCTTACATAAAGGTTATATACGGGTATTGGAGAAGGAGACGGCCGAAGGTGTGGTTAAACAACTACTTACCAGCGTAGAAGAAAGAACAAGAAAACAGTTCTTAAGGGGCAGGGTATCCATCAAAAAAGAAAAACCCGTACTGGATTTACTAAATGGCAAATTCTTTAAAATAGATCCGGCCCGAAAGGAAGAACTCATCCTTGCTTTTGAGCAAACATCTTTGTTTCACAGCAACCCCCGTTTTTTCCGGGTAAGGGACGTTGCGTATAGAATGGCAGGCACGGGTAGTTTGGGCATGGAGCGATATGTACTGCTGGTAGAGGGAAAACAAACCCCAGGCGGTGGGTATTTCCTCATTGACGTTAAAGAGGCTCAGTACCCCAGCATGCTCATTCATCATCCTTTCCACCAACCCCAGTGGGAAAGCCAGGCTTCCAGGATTATAGAAATCCAAAAAAGGGTGGTGGCTGCGGCTCCGGCCTGGTTAAGCACCCTGGACCTGGACGGGAAGCATTTTGTCGTTAAGGACCTCCAACCCATGGAAGACAAACTGGATCTGGCCCACTTGAAAGGAAAAATAAAGCGTTGTAGTCAATTTGTGACTACGGTAGGAGCCCTCTCCGCCTGGGGAATCCTGCGCAGCAGCGGGCGACAAGGTTCTGCCATTGCCGATGACCTGATTCATTTTGCCGATAAATCCAAAGACTGGAAAAAGCAGGTGGCGGACTACGCCGCCAAATACGCCACCAGAGTGGCTAAAGACTACGCCCAGTATAAGAAGGCTTTTGCCAAAGGAGCCTTCAAGGCAAAAACGTAAATTTTTATTCCGTTAACAATTTCTTTCATAATTTGCCCCGCATGAGTTTCAAAAAGATCAATAACCTGGCCGGATGGATTGTTTGTGCCATTGCATGTGCCGTTTTTATTATGACCCGGGAGGCGACCGTGAGCTTCTGGGATTGTGGAGAATTCACTCCCTGTGCTTACAAACTGCAAATTTCCCATGCTCCCGGAGCCCCGTTGTTTATCTTATTGGGAAGGATCTTCATTATTTTCTTCAGCGGTAGCTGGAATGCAACAGTTGCCAATGCACATGCAGCGGTACAAGTGAACCTGCTGAGTGCTACGGCCTCTGGATTTACCATCCTGTTCCTGTTCTGGACGATTACTCATTTTGCCAAAAAACTCATCGTTCAAAAGGGCGTAGAGCCTACGCTGGAACAAACCATCGCCATTATCGGGGCCGGGGTTGTGGGCGGCCTAGCCTTTGCTTTTTCCGACTCGTTTTGGTTCTCCGCTGTAGAAGCCATCGTGTTCGGTGTATCTCCTTTATTTATTGCCGTTACTTTCTGGGCCATCCTCAAATGGCAGGAACAGGCCGATATGCCTGGATCTGACCGTTGGATTGTGTTTTTATCTTATATAATAGGTCTTTCTATCGGTGTGCACCTGTTGAGCTTGCTCTCCATTCCTGCCATCGTGATGACCTACTACTTCAAACGCTTTAAATACACCCGTTGGGGTATGATATGGGCCTTCTTACTGGCCTGTGTACTGACCGGCGTCGTTCAGGTGATCATCATTCAGTACAGCATCAAATTAATGGGTGCTTTCGAATTGATGTTTGTCAACGACTTTGGCTTGCCGTTTAACTCCGGTTGCTTCTTCTTCATTGTGCTGCTGGCGGCCCTCATCGTATGGGGTATACGCTATGCGGTCAAGAAAGGCAAACGCTACCTCCAACTGGGCCTGTACTGTTTTGCGTTCATCCTTTTGGGATACTCTTCTTATGCAGTGATCCTGATACGAGCCAACGCCGGGGTTTCTGTGAACATGCAGAATGTCAACAACCCCATCGAACTCGTAGCCTACCTGGACCGTTCACAATATGGAGAGTGGCCTGTGTTGAGCGGTGCTGACTTCACTGCCCGTCCTATCAATACGGATGAAACAGGGAATATCTATTATAAAGACCTGACTACGGGTAAATATGAAATCGTAGGCAAAAAATACAAACTGGTATATGATGCCGCCGATATTCACTGGTTCCCCAGGTGTTGGGATTCTGACAATACCCAGGGCCACGTAGATTACTATAAATCTTACCTGAACCTGGCTGACGGAGAAGCGCCGTCCGTGGGAGACAACTTCAAATGGCTGATGGGTTATCAATTTAACTGGATGTACTGGCGGTATTTCATGTGGAATTTTGCCGGTCGCCAGAATGACCTTCAGGGTTCCGGTAACGTCCGGGACGGTAACTGGATCACGGGTATTGGCTTCTATGATAACCTGCGTTTGGGTGATCAAAGCAAGCTGCCCGATACGTTAAAGCACAACAAGGCCAGAACAACCTTGTTCATGTTGCCCCTGTTGCTCGGTGTATTGGGATTGATCTTCCAATATCAAAAGGAAAAGTCAGACGCGTTGGTGGTATTCCTGCTCTTCTTCTTCACTGGTATCGCCATCATTCTTTACCTGAACCAGGCCGGACTTCAGCCCAGGGAAAGGGATTACTCCTATGTAGGTTCTTTCTACGCCTTTGCTATATATATAGGACTCGGTGTCCTGTTTGTCTATGATTTTTTGAAAAAACAGAAGCTGAGTGGGATAGTAGCCTCAGGATTGGCAACAGGTGCTTGTATATTGGCTGTTCCTGTATTAATGGCTTGTCAGGAATGGAAGGCCCACGACCGTTCTATGAAGACCCTGGCCAGGGATGCTGCCAGCGATTACCTCAATTCTTGCGCTCCTAACGCCGTGTTGTTTACGGGTGGCGATAACGATACTTATCCTTTGTGGTATGCCCAGGAAGTGGAACAAATCCGTCCTGACGTCCGGGTCATAGTGACCAGTTTGCTGAGTACCGATTGGCTGATCAACCAGCTCCGCTCCAAGGTCAATGAAAGTGCCCCCATTCCCATTAGCTGGACTCCTGATAAATACTTGGGTGAGAACCGCAACTTCGTTCAGTACCTGGACAATGGTAAGGTAGCTAAGGGCGCCTCCATGAGCCTCAGTGATGCCATGGATTTCATCGGGGATGACAAGAACCAATTGCCTTCTCAAAGCGGTGGCACGATGCCTTACTTCCCTACGCATAATTTCTACATCCCGGTGGATAAACAGGAAGTATTGGCCAACGGCACCGTTGCCCTGGCTGACAGCGCCAAAATCCTCGATAGGTTAGACTTCACCTTCCCCGGCAATATGCTCTATAAGAATGACCTCATAGAGTACAACATCATCGCCGCCAGCAAGTGGAAACGCCCCATCTACTTCTCTCAACCTTATGGTTTGGGTCTCAATGGATTCCTGCAAGATGATGGGTTGGCCTTCCGCCTGGTGCCGATGAAAGCGGGCCAGACTGGTCTGATGATGAATACCGATACCACTTACCGCAACCTGATGGAGAAATTCAAGTTTGGTGGTGCGGAAAAACCTGACGTGTATTTTGATGAAAATGGACGCAGGGTGCTGTTATCCATCCGTAACTCCTTTGCCAACCTGGGCTCCTTACTGGCTACCAGGGGTGATCAGGCTGCTAAAGACAGTGCGCTGAAGGTGTTGAATAAATCATACGAAAACATCAATCCGACGACCTTACCTTTCGGTTTGGTAACCGGAGCCACTGGTGGAAGTGATAACAGTTACGACTATTCTTCTCTCCGTTATGCATATGCCTTCTTCCTGGCCGGTGATACCGTGAAGGGTAACCTGATCGCCGACGCTGTGTCCAGGGATTGCCGCCAGCAAGTGGATTATTACAATTCGCTGTCCGAAGATGAGGTAGCTCAATTCAGTCAGGATCTGCAATCTGCCAAGCAATTGATTTCTCAGGTCCAGATGCTCAAACAGCAATTCTCTGCCAAGCCTCCTGGTCTGGAAGTTCCAGGCGCTGCTGGTGGTGCTACGGATAGTACCCCTGCACCGGCAGCCGCTAAGCCCGCAACGGCCAAGCCCGCCACCGCCCCTAAGAAATAAGTGATTGCGCAACACGATACTGCCTGTAGGCACAAAAGAACCTGAGTAAAAAAGCTCAGGTTTTTTTGTGCCCGGGGGCCATCAGCTCTAGGCTTCACCTCCTGATCTGGCAACGTGGGTTCCAGTGGCCCCCTACAGAATTTCATCAGAATTAACCCCCAGTTTTGTATCCATGTTTATAGGGAAAATCATCAAGTGCCTTTGGACAATAGGGCTACTGGTCTCTGTAGGAGCCCGGGCCCAGGGGCCTGCGGCCGCACCACAAACGCCCGTAGCTTCCACGCTGCCCCAGGGCCGGGATCTTTCTTATTACCAGGACCAGGCAAAACTTAATAGCCCCCTGCTCAAGGATTACCACAACCAGGCCAGGTCTAATCAATTGGACAGCGCCCGGATCAAAGCAGGGTATGGCCCCCAGGTTACGGGTGTAAGCACCAACCTCTACGCGCCCACCATAAAGGGTTGGGGATATGATGAAGCCATCTCCAACGGGACCAATTTGAGCGAATTGGTCACCTTCACCCAACGATTGGTAGGAAAGGGCAATCTGAACACGCAATATGATGCATTGAGGCTTCAGAATCAGGCCCTGGACCTCTCCGGAAAAATCACGGAACAAGACCTGAAAAAAACAGTGACCGCCCTTTACATCGCCGCATACGGGAGCTGGCAGCAATACCAGTTTGACCAGGATGTCATGCAACTTCTGGCGGGAGAGGAAAAAATATTGCAGGAACTGACTGAAAAGGGGGTGTACCGTCAGACGGATTACCTGACCTTTCGGGTAACGCTTCAACAGCAGGCATTGGACCTCGCCCAGGCGAAAATGCAATATCAAAATGATTTTGCTACTTTAAATTATAACTGTGGATTACAGGACACCTCCTTCGGGGCCATCAATGAGCCGGTGTTGGATCCTGTTACCTGGCTGGACCCCCAAAGCACCGTATACTACCAGCAGTTTCAGGTGGATAGCCTGGTGATTCGCAACAACGATGCGCTGATTGACTATGGATATAAAGCCAAAGTCAGCCTCTATGCGGATGCGGGCTATGAGTCCTCTTTGGCTTTGGATCCCTATAAAAATTTCGGGGCTAGCGTGGGGATCAATGTAACGGTGCCCATTTACGATGGGAGGCAAAAAAAGATGCAACATGGAAAGGTTGCCTTGTCCGAGTTGACACGTCAGAACTACCGGGACTACTTTACCCATCAATACAACCAGCAGGTTGCCCAGTTGCTCCAACAGCTGCATTCCACCCAGGGCCTGATAGACCAGGCTAACGAACAGTCCAGGTATACCAAGGCTTTGATTGAAGCCAACCGTAAACTACTGGCCACAGGAGACGTGAAGATCGCAGACTATATCATTGCCATCGGCAATTACATGAATACCCAGCACATCATCACCCTTAATACGGTGAATAAGTTGCAGATTATTAACCAGATTAATTACTGGAACCGCAAATAAGCCCTTATGACTATCAGAAAGATATTGGCTATATTCCTGATACCCGCCTTATCCATAGCTTGTGGGCATGCAGACAAAGCAGGAGATGATGACGCTGACCTGGATCCCTCCAAGGCCGTGATTCCGGTCACCGTGACCCATCCTGAAACAGGGAATATGGCCCAAAGCGTGGAAGTGAGTGCCGTATCTGCTTTCTTGCTCAAATCATATGTAAAAGCCACCGCCAATGGTTACCTGGATGCCGTAGGGGCCCAGTTGGGAAAATACGTGACTAAAGGGCAGGATTTGTTTGTACTCCAAACTAAAGAATCCAGGAGCCTTGGTAATACCGTCAATGCCTTGGATACCTCTTTGCATTTTCAGGGCGTGATCCACATCAAATCCACAGGAGAAGGGTACATCACCCAACTGACCTACAGACCTGGTGACTATGTGCAGGATGGGGAGCAGTTGGCGGTGATCAGCGATGCCCGCAGCTTTGTATTCCTGTTGAATCTTCCTTACGAGCTAAAACCTTACCTGGAAGCAAACCGTTCGCTACAGCTACACCTGCCCGACGGGAGCATTTTACCTGGAACCGTAGGAGAGGCTTTGCCTTCTGTCGATCAAGCTTCCCAAACCCAACAATACGTCATACGCGTTCAGACCTCCAAGGCCATTCCCGAAAACCTGATTGCCAAGGTAAGCCTGGTGAAGCAGGAAAAAACAGGAGCCGTTTCTCTTCCCAAAGCAGCGGTACTCAGCGATGAAGTACAAAGCCAGTTCTGGATCATGAAGATGATCAACGACTCTACGGCGATAAAAGTGCCCATTCAAAAAGGACTGGAAACGACCGATAGGGTGCAGATCCTGTCTCCGGCACTCAAAGTGGAAGACCAGGTATTATTAACCGGCAATTACGGGGTGGGAGATACGATAAAGGTGAGCATTGACACGGCACAAACCGACAATCATTAAAGCATGCGTTCGTTTTTCGTTCAATATAAAAACCCGATTACCGTCATAGGGGTATTGATCCTCCTAGGCGGAGGCTTTGCGTACAGCCGCATGCAAACGGCCCTGTTCCCGGAAATTACCTTCCCCAAAATCAAAGTCATTGCCGACGCTGGCCAACAGCCGGTAAAGAAGATGATGATTACCGTGACCAGGCCCCTGGAAAATGCCATCAGAGAGGTGCCCGACCTGGAGCAGATCAGGAGCACGACCAGTAGGGGAAGTTGTGAGATTTCCGCCTTCATGGATTGGAAGGCCAATATTGATATCAGTCAGCAAAGAATAGAATCCAAGATCAATGAAATCAGGGGTACCCTGCCTCCCGGCGTAGATATTACTGTGGAGCGCATGAACCCCTCCATCCTTCCCGTAATAGGTTATTCCCTGGAAAGTAAGACTCGTTCTCCTATTGAATTGAAGCTACTGGCCTCGCATACCATCAAACCCTTCCTTTCTCAGGTCAAGGGGGTATCGGAGGTCCGGGTTATAGGGGGAAAAACAAAGGAATACTGGATGGTGTTGGACCTGAAAAAAATGAGTTCCCTGGGTCTTACACCGGACAGCCTCAATGCTATTTTAGGAAATACGAACTTCATCAAGTCAAACGGCTACCTGTCTGATTATCGGTTGATGTACCTCACAGTCACGGATGCCTCTGTGGCCTCTAAAGAGGAACTCGAAAACGTCGTTATCTCCAATAATGGGAAAAGGACTGTTTTACTGAAGGATATTGCAGAAGTACAGATCCAGGAAGCCAAAGAGTATATTAAGATCAACGCCAACGGACGCGAAGGCATCCTGCTGGCTGTCATCAAACAGCCCAATGCCAACCTGGTGGATATATCTGATCAGATGGCCGCCAAATTGAAGGAGCTCCAAAAGACCCTTCCGCCTGATGTCAGCATTCAGCCCTATTATGTTCAGGCTGATTTTGTCAAGGACGCGGTGCGCAGCGTAACCGATAGCTTATGGATAGGACTGGCCCTGGCCATTTTCGTCGCCATCCTCTTCCTCCGTTCTTTCAAAGCCAGTTCTGTTATTCTGATCACCATACCCATCACCCTGGGGCTGACCCTTATTTGTTTGTATGCCACGGGTCAGACTTTTAATATCATGACCTTAGGCGCCATTGCGGCCGCCATAGGGTTGATCATTGATGACGCCATTGTGGTGGTGGAACAAATTCACCGAACCCACGAAGAGCATCCCGACGAGACCTCCATCACCCTGGTACAGAAAGCCATTCAGTACTTGTTTCCAGCCATGGTAGGATCTTCTTTAAGTACCATCGTCATCTTCCTGCCCTTTGTGCTGATGACGGGCGTAGCGGGGGCTTACTTCAAGGTGATGACGGACACCATGATCATGACGTTGGTTTGTTCCTTCTTCGTGACCTGGTTGATCTTGCCGGTGATCTACTTGCTTTTTTCCAAGTCGTCTCCGCGCGCGCCAGCCGCAGTCGCTGCCGGCGCCGCATCCACAGACGCCACATCCGCCGCCGCCACATCCGCCGCCGCATCCGCCGCCGCATCCGCCGCCGCTGGGAAGAAGGCTGCGCCCCATGGAGTCCATACCCAACGCTGGGTGGGTTGGTTTATCCGCAGGCCCTATGTAAGCCTGGTGATACTGCTCGTACTGATCGGTTCCATTGTATATATCTTCCCTCGCCTGGAAACAGGGTTCCTTCCCGATATGGACGAAGGTTCCATCGTGTTGGATTATAACTCCCCGCCCGGTACCTCCCTGGAAGAAACAGATCGCATGCTCAGGGAAGTCGAAAAGATCCTGATAAAGGTTCCAGAGGTAGCAGCCTACTCCCGCAGGACAGGCACCGAGATGGGATTTTTCATTACAGAGCCCAATAGGGGAGACTACCTGATACAGCTCAAAAAGAAACGAGATAAATCTACCGAAGAAGTCATTAGTGATATCCGTACCCAAATTGAATCTTCCCAACCTGCTTTGCGCATTGATTTCGGCCAGGTCATTACCGATATGCTGGGAGACCTCATGAACTCCGTAGATCCGGTAGAAGTGAAAATATTCGGCACTGACCAAACCAAGCTTCAGGAATTATCCAAACAAGCAGCGGACATCATTTCTCACGTAAGCGGTACAGCTGACGTCTTTGATGGAATCGTCATAGCGGGCCCCTCTGTAAGTGTGTTACCCCAGTCGGCTGCCCTGGCCCAATATGGACTGACCCCAGCCGGACTACAATACCAATTGCAGACAGCCCTGGAAGGGAATGTGGTTGGTGCAGTCTATGATAAAAACCAACTCACCGATGTACGCATGGTCTATCCGGGCAACAAGACCTTAAGCGTGGAGGACATTCGCCAGACCCAGGTCTTTTTACCCGATGGGAAACTCAAACCTATAACCCAACTGGCAACCGTGAGGCTGGACGGAGGAGATGCAGAGATCCAAAGACAAGACCTACAGTCTATGGGTGTCATTACCGCCCGGTTGGATAAAAGGGATTTGGGTTCCGTCATGAAAGACATTCAAAAGGAAATAGGTGCCAAACTCGTTCTTCCAGCAGGATACGCCGTCGTTTATGGAGGTGCTTATGCCGATCAGCAGCAGTCCTTCAAAGAACTATTGATGATCCTGATTTCTGCCTCCCTGCTCGTCTTTGGGGTAATCCTATTCCTGTTCCGGGACTTCAGGGTAGCCCTGGTCATCTTGTTGGTTTCCGTCCTGGGTATATCCGGATCTTATCTCGGGCTTTATATTACAGGTACCCCCCTGAATGTAGGCAGTTACACGGGGCTGATCATGATCGTTGGGATCATTGGAGAGAATGCCATATTTACCTTCCTTCAATTCAAGGAATCGCTGAAGGTGGGTACCCGGGTAGATGAAGCCATCATCTATTCCATTTCTACCCGGTTAAGGCCTAAACTCATGACGGCCCTGGGTGCCATCATTGCTTTGATGCCCATAGCCCTGGGTATAGGGACCGGTGCGCAATTGCACCAACCTCTGGCCATTGCTGTCATCGGAGGCTTCATCATCGCGTTGCCACTACTATTGGTAGTGTTGCCCAGCCTGATTCGCCTGGTTTATTCCAGGAAACAACCCGTGCTCAACTAATCACCATATGCAATGCCTTTAACAACAAAAACAATATGTCAAATGAATAAAACCCAGTTTACCCGCTTAGTGGGTGGCATCGGCCTCATGGCCTCCAGCATGGTCTTTGCCCAGACCACCCAAGCACAGGATGCTTCAGGTTATTCCATTAAAAAAGTATTTCACATTGCCAGCGCCGGTGGTTGGGATTATATCACGGTAGATCCGTCATCCAACCGGCTCTACGTCTCCCATGGCACCCAGGTGAATATCCTGGATAAAGCCACGGGTGACTCCCTGGGCGTCATTCCCAATACCACCGGCGTGCATGGCATTGCTTTAGGGCCAAACAATGGTTATACCAGCAATGGCAGGCTTAATTCGGTAACCGTATTTGATCGCAAGTCCGGCGCCGTTAGCGCACAGATCACTGTAAGCGGTCAGGGACCTGATGCTATTTTTTACGACGACTATTCTAAAAAGGTAATTACCTGTAACGGACATAGCCAGGACTTGTCCATCATCGATCCAGCCACCAATCAGGTTGTGGCCACCGTACCCGTAGGCGGAAAGCCAGAAACTGCCGTCAGTGACGGAGCAGGTAAGATCTATGTTAACATCGAAGACAAAAGTCAGATCGTTGCCGTAGACGCCAAAACCTTTAAGGTCCTCAATACCTGGTCCATAGCTCCAGGGGAATCTCCTTCGGGCCTGGCCATTGACAGGAGCACCATGCGCCTGTTTGCCGGCTGTGACAACAAAATATTGATCGTCCTGGATGCCAATTCAGGCAAAGTCGTTACCACCGTGCCCATTGGAGATGGTTGCGATGGTGTTGGATTCGATCCCACCACCAAAAGAGTGTACGCCTCCTGCGGAGAAGGAGTCCTGACCGTTATACAGGAGTCCGATGCGGCAACCTTTAAGGTGTATGCAAACGTACCAACCAAAAGAGGTGCAAGGACCATTGCTGTAGATCCATCTACGAGCTTAATCTACTTACCCACTGCTGACTATCAGGCTACTACTCCTGCCGGCCAGAAGAGGCCCCCAATGGTTCCGGGGTCTTTCCAGGTGCTGGTTGTGGGTCAGTAACTGGTTATTTTTATGTAGACAGTAAGGACAGGCCGGGGCGAAAGCCCTGGCTTTTGTTTGTGCATAAATATTTATGCAGATTTTGATTTTTGACTTCTGAAAGTGATTTTTTTCAAAATACTTTGTGTAAGTTTTTTGAACTCAGTAAAACTATTTTGCACTGCATATGCGTGGGCTCCTATTGCCCCATCGCTAGGTTTCAATAAAAAAATGGGTTTGTGAGCTTCCATCGACATGGGTGCCAGGCTTCTAAAATGTTTTAGAAGAGCGATACAATTTGGGTCACTATCTACGCTAGAAATATTGATGTCCAATATATTTAGGACATATTCATTGAATATATTCGGAATTCGATTTGCCCATTTGAGGTATGATTTTACAGGCCTACTTTCTTTAGCGGAATATTGCATTACAATATATCCAACTGGGTTTACTTTGTTGGTAGGAATTGCAATATTTAAATTTGATGGCTTTAATGCTACTCTTTGTTGCCATTGGCGTTTCCATCGATTAAGGGTAGTGCCTAAGTTTTTTATACCTTGTAAAGAAAATAAATCTGAAGCGACTGGCATTATTATATAGTCTGAACCAATTGTTACAGCGCGATTTATTGCGCCTAGGTTAGGCCCTACATCTATTAGGACGATTTCAGCATTAAATCTTTTCGCTGCTTCATCAATGATCGTTTTAAAGATGCTGGTAATTCTGAAAGAATAGATTTCACCGTTCAGACATTTTAACCAAGCGTCACTTAAAGTGTCTTCAAAAGTTGATAGTGCAAGATTGCCTAGAATGAGACCAAGATCATCATTAATTTCTTCAATGTGAACTGGAATTGCCGGATCTCCATTAACTATTGGATTTATTGCATCTAATATAGTTGTTGGAGTTTCTTTTTCGTATATCTCTTCAAGCCGTTCATCTGTCAGAAACATGGAGGTCAAGTTGGATTGCGGATCAAGATCAATTGCAATGGTCTTAATTCCAAGTTCTGATAGCATCCAAGAAACATGATATACTGTCGTAGTTTTTCCTACTCCGCCCTTATTGTTGAAAAACGTGATTGTCTTCATTACCAATTTTGATTAATAGGTATAGTAACCTTAAATTTTGTCGTTAGGGATAGATCGAAATCCGGCTCCCCATTTCCATTAATGATTAGTTCTTGAATAGCTCTTTTTACCCCATAATTAAATCTATTAACGTATCCAAGAACTTTTAGCGCTTCGGCAATAACTACATTTCTATAATCGCTTGCATTTGGAAAATTCTGAGCAGTTGCTTCTCCAAATAGACCGCCTGGATTTTGAATTTCAATTCGGTTATTGAATTCATAAATATATATTGGGGCATTTGAGTCATAATTACGATGCATTATAGCGTTCATGATAAGCTCTCTCAGAGCCCAATAAGGATAATTTCTTACTATGTTTTCTTGGAAAGAATCATTCCTTACAGGCCGTTCTTTTATGATGTTGTTTTTAATAAAATCATCGATTGTGCCAAGTAAAGTAATTAGCGCTCCAGATAATTTTTTCTCGAATTCTACATCGCTTGTCATTTCTTCTCCAAAAAACTTGACATATTGAATATAGGATCCTGGCAGGTAGAATATAATGGTCCCCAATGTCAGGACCGATAATTTGTCGATCTACGCTTTGACAGGTGCCAATTGAATGGATGAGCTTGCTCGTCCGGTCAATTGGCGCAAGCCCCCGGCAGGGGTCAGGCGGCTATCTTTTTGTAAAGATCT
>CAJCIQ010000200.1 GCA_903970475.1 Beijerinckiaceae bacterium | reverse complement strand
CCACTAACAATCAAAGAATTATGGCAAAAAACCTATTGATAGTAGAATCCCCGGCCAAAGCCAAGACGATCGAAAAGATCCTGGGAAGCGATTTCGAGGTAAAAAGCTGTTATGGGCATATCCGGGATCTGGAAAAGGATGATATGGGAATTGATATAAAAAACAATTTCGCCCCCCGTTATATCATACCTGAAGACAAGGAAAAGGTGGTTAAAGAACTCAAGAGCCTGGCTAAGAAATCTGAAGAAGTATGGTTGGCGACGGATGAGGATCGCGAAGGAGAAGCCATTAGCTGGCATTTATGTGAAGTACTCGGTTTGGATCCCCATACCACCAAAAGGATCGTTTTCCATGAAATTACCAAGCCGGCCATTGAATCAGCGGTCAAGAACCCCCGCTTACTGAACATGAACCTGGTCAATGCCCAGCAAGCCAGGCGGATACTGGATAGGATTGTGGGGTTTGAACTCTCCCCTGTGCTCTGGAGAAAAATGAGCATGCGCAATTCTTTGAGCGCGGGCAGGGTACAAAGCGTGGCAGTGCGGCTGATCGCCGAGCGCGAAAGGGAAATCAACGCCTTTTCCGCAGAAAGCACCTTTAAACTCGAAGCTTGGTTCAGCGCCCATGATACGGCTAAAAAGGCCGTTACCTTTAAAGCAGAAGGCCATAAATATAAACAAGCCGAAGACGCAGAAGCATTCCTCAAAAGTTGCATAGGCGCAGACTATACCGTAAAAGACGTCCAGGTAAAGCCGGCCAAAAAGTCCCCCTCCGCTCCCTTTACGACCTCCACCCTTCAGCAGGAAGCCAGCCGCAAACTCGGCTATTCAGTGTCCAAAACCATGCTGTTGGCCCAGAAGCTGTACGAAAGCGGTAAGATCACTTACATGCGTACCGATAGTGTCAGCCTGAGCCAGACGGCCCTGGATGACATCAAAAAGGCCATAGAAACCAGCTACGGTAAAAAATTTGTAGAGATCCGCAAGTATAAAAATAAGAACGAGTCCGCCCAGGAAGCCCACGAAGCCATACGCCCCACCTACATGGACGAAACCAGCGTAGACGACAGCGATACCAAACGCTTGTATGAGCTGATCTGGAAAAGGACCATGGCCTCCCAGATGGCAGACGCCGAACTGGAAAAGACCATTGCAAAAATTGAAATATCTACCAATAAGGAGCAACTAACGGCGCAGGGTGAGGTACTCAAATTCGAAGGCTTCCTCAAAGTATACAGGGAAGACGCGGACGAAGAGGATATGACCGAGGACGAAGGCCAGGAAGGAATGCTTCCCCCGCTGGTCATAGGTCAGAAACCCGAGTTTAAGGAGATGAAAGCCACCGAAAGGTTTTCCCGACCCTCTCCCCGCTACACGGAAGCCTCCCTGGTGAAGAAACTCGAAGAGTTAGGCATTGGACGTCCTTCTACCTACGCCCCAACCATATCCACGGTACAAAAAAGAGGATATGTGGAAAAACGCGATAAAGAAGGCGTGAAACGCGACTACAGGGTATTGCTCCTCAAAAAAGATAAAATAGACAAAGAGACCCTTCAGGAAAATACCGGTGCTGAAAAGTCCAAACTATTCCCCACCGACCTGGGATTGGTGGTCACCGATTTCCTGCGCGAACACTTCAACGAAATCATGGATTACGGCTTTACCGCCAAAATCGAAGGAGAGTTCGACGAAGTAGCCCATGGACGGGAGAAGTGGACCAAGATGATTGACCACTTCTACAATCCTTTCCACTCCAGTGTAGAAACAACCTTGGAAACCGCCGAGCGTATCAAAGGGGAAAGGGAACTCGGCGTAGATCCCGCCTCCGGTAAAAAGGTGGTAGCCCGTATGGGGCGTTTCGGTCCCATGGTGCAGATCGGAGACGTTTCCGATGAGGAGAAACCCCGTTTTGCCAAACTGAAGAATACCCAGAGCATAGAAACCATCTCTTACGACGAAGCTATGGATTTGTTCCGTCTTCCCCGGAATCTAGGCGTGTTCGAGGACACCGACGTTACCGTGAACATCGGACGTTTCGGCCCCTATGTGGCCCATAACAAATTGTTTTATTCCTTACCAAAAGAAGTAGATCCCTATAGCGTCAGTCTGGAGGAATTAACGCCCCTGATCGCTGAAAAGCGCCAGGCCAAAGAGGAACGCACCATTAAAGTTTTCGAGAAGGAAAAGATCCAGCTCCTCCGGGGTCCATACGGTCCATACATCAAACAAGGGCTGAGGAATTTCCGTTTGCCCAAAGAACAACAAGACAAGGCCGCAGATCTGACCATTGAAGAAGTCAAAGCCTTCATCGAGGAAGCCAAGGCCAATCCGCCCAAAAAGGCGCCCCGTAAGAAAAAAGCATAGCGGTCACGGCCCCCTAACCCAAGTGGGGGAATATGCAGGTTTTGTGGGTAAATAAACTTCAGGTTTGGCAAATAAGTTGCTACTTTAGTTTTAGATGAGAGAGACACGCGAAATATCGGCTTTGCTGCACCTTATAGACGATCCGGATGAAGAGGTTTTTTCCACGGTAAGTGACCGCATCGTATCATATGGGAAAGGCATTATACCCAACCTGGAAACCTTGTGGGAGAACTCTCCCGACGAAATTACCCAGGAGCGGATAGAGCGACTCATCCACAGCCTTCACTTCAGGGACCTGCAAACAGATTTCTCCGATTGGAGCAAATTAGAGAGCCCCGAGTTACTACAGGGGGCCCTATTGGTAGACCGTTACCAGTATCCTGACATCTCCTTCAATGGCATTACCCAGGAACTGGAAAGGATGCGCCGCAATATCTGGCTGGAGCTCAACAACTACCTGACCCCCCTGGAGCAGGTCAACATCATCAACGGCATACTCTACAATTATTATAAGCTCAAAGGCACAGAAGTGGCCTATCAGAACCCCGAGGAATTTTTCTTGCACAAAGTCATTGAATCCAAAAGGGGGAATGCCATATCTACCGGTATCCTGTATGCGGCCCTTTGCCAATTACTGGACATCAACATCATGCCCGTCAATATCCCCAGGCAGTTCATCCTGGGTTATTTCGATGCCAATTACAGCCATGCCCAACATGGCAGCAATCCCGCCCATAAGATCCAGTTCTTTCTGGACCCCATGAGCGGACAGGTCTTCACCCATAAAGACGTGGAGACCTACTTTAAGCGCATCTCGGTGCCCCCCATCCCCACTTATTTCAAGCCCCTGACCCCTAAGCGGACGATTCAGTTGCTGGTGGAAGAACTCAGTAAGTGCTTTATTTCCCATCCCTATAAGCAGGCCGAGCTACAGCAGCTGGCCACCTTGCTCGGAGAATAATGCCCTGATTGAAACAATTGTTACCTTCATTTGCCCCCTGCTCCACAATCATAAATTGGCTTATCTTTAGCCCCTCCAAAAATCATATAAATTATGAGCACAAAAACCGTTGAAAAGCACACCCCAGCACTTAGCGCCAACATAGGCATTCTTCCCAGAAATTCTGAAGCAGTAGCGCTCCTGTTGAACACCTTACTGGCAGACGAGCAAGTTCTTTATAATAAAGTCCGCAGCTACCACTGGAACGTTGAAGGACCCAGCTTCATGGAATTGCACAAATTCTATGAGAACATGTACACCGAGTTGGCCGAACTCATCGATGACGTAGCAGAGCGCATCCGTAAAATCGGCCATTTTACAGAATCCCGCCTGAGCAACTACCTGGAACTGGCTCACCTGTTGGAACAGGACTATACCAAAGATCCTAAAGAACAACAGAAGAACCTGCTGGACGACCACGAAACCATTTGCCGTTTTGTCCGGGAACACATTGAAGAAATTGAAGAAAAATACAAAGACGTAGGCACCAGCGACTTTTTGACCGGCGTGCTTAAAGAGCACGAAAAGTTCGCCTGGTTCCTCAGAGCATATTTGGGCTAGTCGGTCCATCGTACCAGTCACCCCGGGGCGGGGCTTCAGGCAACACCTGCTGGCCCGCCCTTCCTTTTTACGGCTCATGACAATTTTAGGCCCGCCCTTCTTCATTTTAGACCGCTCCCTCCACCTACCGTTTCAACATTCAAGGCCCTATCCTACATTCGCGCTGATTAAAGTTTAAACATTATATCCCCTTATTATGCATCAACATGTGACTTTATCCGTTGGAGACGCTACCTCCATGCAGTGTTATGTAGCTGCTCCTGAAGGAAAGGGCCCCTTTCCTGCCATTATCGTATTACAGGAGGCCTTTGGTGTCAACGGCCATATGCGTCATGTAACGGACCAATGGGCTGCCCAAGGATATGTGGCCATCTCCCCTGAGTTATTCCACCGCACAGCTCCGGTAGGGTTCGAAGCACCCTATACGGACTTTAGTCAGGTAATGCCCCACTACCAGGCCATCAGCAATGAAGGACTGGAAGCAGACCTTAAAGCTTGTTTCCACTATCTGGAAACCATTGGAAGCGTAGATAGTAAGAAAGTAGCCGCAGTTGGCTATTGTCTGGGTGGAAGGGTTGCTTTCGTCGCCAATGCGGTGCTGCCGCTGGCCGCTGGTATAACCTACTATGGAGGCGGTATAGACCAGGTAGCCTTTATGGCACCCAACATCTCCGGTCCTCATTTGTTCCTTTGGGGTGGATTGGACACGCATATCCCTGCTCCCGTCCGGGATAGGGTACTGGAAGCCATGGACGCGGCGGGTAAACCCTATGCCAATGTGGTATTCTCCTACGCCAACCATGCCTTTAGTTGCGACGAGCGCCCTAACTACAACGCGGAGGCTACCGCTGAAGCCTGGGCCCTCGCCTTAGCGTTTTTGAAAAATAAGCTCGCGCTGTAACATTCCCGCCTAACGCAACCATCCATCTTCTGAAAGATTTATCAGACTGATAAACCTATTTTCTCAAACAAATCGCATCATATGGTGCGATTTTCTTTTTTACAATTGAGATCATTAGTCCATTGAATCGGAGGTCCGGAAATTGGTTTCATTCCGGAAATGCGTAAATTTATTACTAAGTAACCTCATTATATGGCAAAAGCATTTGGGATAAGCAGGCACTCCATTATTTTCGTCATTCAATTGGGTATATCCGCAAAGATTCTCCCCAAAACGCCGACAAATTGAAGAAGGAAGTTCTTGAAAAGATCAATGAACTGTCCACAAGAACTGAAATTCACAACCCAGATGTTTAAGCGCATAGGTTCTATCCTAAAACACTCAAGGAGAAAGATAGTTACTAAAGATTTCTTCTATTTACTACGAGTAGTGTTGGATAAAAAAACAGGAGATACCCAAAGATATCTCCCGTTCAAATTAACGCAATACATACTTACAGCAGTGTAGCGTCCAATTCAATCTTAGTATTAAACAATTTGGAGATGGGGCAGTTTTCTTTGGCGTCTTTCACGGCCGCATCAAATTGTTCCTGACTAATGCCAGGTACTTTTGCCTTCAGGGTCAGGTGAGACAAGGTAATGGCGCCGTTGTCCAGGGTAACAGCACAGGAAGTCTCCAAGGACGCTGGGGTAAATCCGGCAGCTCCAAGAGAGAAGCTCAGCTTCATAGTGAAGCAACCAGCATGCGCAGCGGCAGCCAATTCTTCCGGGTTAGTGCCTGTTCCATCTTCGAAACGGGATTTGTAGGAATATTGCGTTTGATGGAGCGTGCCGCTTTGGGTATCCAGCGTACCCTTTCCATCTTTACCAGAACCAAGCCATACGGCAGTAGCTGTACGTGTCATTTTTAGATGTTATTTTGATTTTAACCAAAGATATGCAAACTATTCAAGGGGAAGATTTCGAAAAGCTGGACATCAGGGTGGGAACAGTAATCGAGGCAAAAGAATTCCCTAAAGCCCGCAAGCCGTCCTACCAGCTCAGCATTGACTTTGGGCGTTTAGGCATTAAAAAATCATCGGCTCAGATCACAGCCTACTATACCCCGGAAAACCTGGTCGGAAGGCAAGTCATTGGCCTGGTCAATCTTCCCACCAGACAAATGGCTAATTTCTTCAGCGAATGCCTGGTGCTGGGTATCTATGATACGGAGGGACAGGTAGTTCTGCTGCAACCAGAACGACCCGTGGACAACGGTACAAAAATCGGATAAAATCAATGCAGCGCTTATAAGGTCAGCCCTGGCGCCCAGTCATATATTGCGGATTTTTTCTCTATTTTGTGGAATAAACCATACCCTTGTCCATACCATTTGAAACCCGCATACCTACTGCAAGATGGCGCATACAAATTTATACAAACCATTGCCGGACGCGGTGAAGGTTCCACTATTGATCGCTGGATCAGGTACCTGTTGATCCTTTTGGGAATTAATCTGGCCTATAGCCTGTTTCATCTGCTACGGGAAATTGTTTACATGCCTTCCTTTTCAATTGACCGACTAATATTTGGGATGCCTGAAAGTTTGATCAATGTGGTACTATTACCGCTCCTTGGTTATTGGTTGTACAAACGCAATAAGCGGGGATGGATCCGATTTCGGGAATACAATGGTTGGCTGCATCGGCGAGCGGATCTTTTGACTACACTGATTTCGGCTTGGAAATCGTCTTTATAGGAATATATGCCTACTTTATCTATTTTCTCCTCCAGCCACCCGTACTGGTCACATTCCAGGTCAATGCCAACAGAAAAAAACAGACGTTGATCACTGGCATCATTGCCGCTTTGCTTTTAAATATTTTGGTGCGCTCATAGGATCTTTCTTCCGTCATCTGCCACCTTGGGCAACGATCGTCCATAACTTGCGCAAACGGTTGCGCTAGGATATATCTTATCTAGTTGCCTATTTTTGTTACTTGGCCATCATAACCCCGTCTTTTTAGACCAATATCCTTGGTTTTCGCATATCCCTGTCTCCTATCCCATCCAGATAGCAGGCCTTTTTAAACCTTTCCCCCCTTTTGGCATCCAACTACCTTCGATAGGTTGTAGCCTGAAATCGGTAAATTTGCATACTGATCGTCATGGTATATACAACCTACTATTCTTCTCCTGTAGGGGTACTACGCATCAGTAGTACCGAGCATTACCTCAGCGAAGTTCATTTCCTGAATGAAGCACCTGTGGGAGCACCTGTTCAACTTAATTCCTTGCTTGAAAGCTGTGTAGTACAACTGGAGGAGTATTTCCAGGGACTGCGAAAAGTATTTGATTTACCGTTTAGCCAAACCGGTTCCGATTTTCAAAAACGGGTTTGGGAGGAGTTAACCCTCATTCCTTTTGGAAGAACCATTTCTTATATGGATTTGGCCAAACGACTGGGGGATCCAAAAGCGATTCGGGCAGCAGCGTCCACCAATGGAAAAAATCAATTACCCATTATCGTTCCCTGCCACAGGGTGATAGGGGCAAACAATGATTTGGTTGGTTTTGGCGGAGGGTTATGGAGAAAACGCTGGCTACTGGATCATGAAAAAAAGATTGCTCATGGCGTTCAAACTTTATTCTAAGGACATGTACACTAAATTACTCGTCATTCAGGGAGACATCACGCAGTTGAAAGTGGATGCCATTGTCAGAAGCGGCGCCAGGCAACCACGCATTTACGATACCCAGGAGCTCCCTTCCCGGTATGTCATTGATACCGAAGATCCGGTATGGACTGCCAGCAATGCACAGGCCGAAGCTTTATTGGAGAAAGCCTATGTTGACGCCTTACACCTGGCCATCGACAGCGAAGCAACCAGCATTGCCTTTCCCAATATAGGTACAGGTTCTTCAGGCTATCCCAACAATACAGCGGCTGAGGTAGCCCTTAAAGCCGTATATAATTTTCTCAAACAAAGCCCTGGAAAACTCTCAGAAGTTATCTTTGCTTGCTGGGACAGCGAAAATTACCACCTGTACAAAGAGATGTTGGGTGGTGAAAACCTGATCCTGCATTCGTAATAACTTCATTATTGGACACCATCAACCTTAGCGTCACCAGGCGCCTCCGGGAGACGCCCGACACGGTGACATTTATATTAACGCCCGCTGAGCGACTACCCTATCAACCGGGTCAATTCATCACCCTGCTCCTTACTCATTATGGCAGAGTGGTAAGAAGGTCTTTCTCCCTGTCCTCTAATCCGGAAGATCCTTTCTGGTCTATAACGGTAAAGCGTAAGGTCAACGGTGAAATATCCCGTTACCTGTTGGACCACGTAAAAGTAGGTGACGTATTAAAAGCCCTACCCCCTGCCGGGCGCTTTATCCTCCAAACAGATCCTCATGCCCAAAGAGATATAGGCTTTATCGGAGCAGGAAGCGGGATGGTTCCCTTACTCCCCCTGATCAAACAAGCGCTTCATGAAGAACCCCATAGTCATGTCTGGCTTATCTGTCAAAACCATGCCGAGGAAGACCTCTTATTTGCCCAGGCCTTGCAGGACCTAGGAACAAAGTATGGAGGGCGTTTTTCCCAGATCCATTTATTCAGCGCTCCCCATGACCATGCGATTTTACCCAGGAGACTCAACAATGCTAACCTGGAGCAACTTGTCCCTACCCTGCTCAAATTTCCCCCTGACAAAGCCCTGGTCTACTGCTGTGGCCCGGAAGCGCTCATGCGTATGGCCCGATTCACCTTAAGGCTGATGGGGTATGGCCCGGACCAATTTCGTCAGGAGCACTTCGTGATTGATGTAATTCCCCATGCCCCATTGCTGGAAGAACTGATGAAAGATCCCCATCCCAGACAAGTTACCTTACAACTCAAAGGGCAAACTTATTCCTTCGAGGTGGCTTATCCCCATAATATACTCGAAGCCGCCCTCCATCATCATGTCCCCATGCCCTATAGTTGCAGGGGCGGCCGCTGTTCTACTTGTATAGCCAAGTGCGTGAAAGGAGAAGTATTGATGAGCATCAACGACGTACTTACGGATAAGGACCTTTCCAATGGGTTGATCCTCACCTGTACCGGTTACGCACAAACAGATTTGGAACTGGAAGTGTAAGACACCTACTCCGACCTCAGGGACCGCACGGGTTGGACGGTAGCTGCCCTCCAGGACCTATAGGACACCGTTAGCGCGGCAATCACGCAAGTCATGGCCAGGGCGGGCACAAAGATCGACCAGTTCATGGGTATACGGAACTTAAAGGAATCCAGGTACCGGTGCATGATCCAGTAACCCAGCGGAGCCGCTACGACAAAGGCGATGAGTACCAGACGAACAAACTCCTTACCAAACAACCAGAGTATGTCATTGAGGCCAGCGCCCAATACCTTCCTGACACCTATTTCCTTGGTCTTCCGGGCGGCCATGAAGGATACCAGTCCATATAGCCCCAGGCAGCCGATGAAGATGGCTATGGCTGCAAATACTTCTATCAGCGCAAGCATCATGGCGTCATCCTCGTAAAACTTGGCAATATTTTCATCCAGGAAAGTGGAACTGTATACGTATTGGGGGTAAGTAGCCATCCAGATCTTTTGCACCCTGTCCATCACCTCTTTGATATGGGCATCCTGGATTTCAATGGCGACGTTGTTGTAGTTATTCCTTGCTGTGGTGAAGGCCTGAGGTTGAATATCCCCTTTGAAGGATTGATTGTAAAAGTCTTTAACCACGCCCACCACTACGGCAGGGATCCCATTAATAGTAGCCTTGTGTCCTAATATATCTTCCGGACGCTTCAAGCCCAGTTTGCGTATAACCAGTTCATTGACTACATATTCCCTTACCGTGTCAGAGGGGAATAGGTTCCGGCCCGCAACCAGTTTCAAACCAAAGGTGGGCAGATAATTTTCGTCTACAGGTTTAATGTTGATATCCCAGTGCTCGGACTCAGGGCGGTTGTCATACTGGATGCCGGTGTTTTGGTTCCTGGTCGATGCCGGTGCGGCAAAGCATAGAGACACCGCTTGTACGCCGGGAATCTGGAGGAACTGGGCTTTAAGGGTGTACATCTTGGCGGAATCCGAAACCGGGAGGTGAACCAAGGCAATATTTTTATTCTTAAATCCCAGGTCTGTCTTCTCCGAAAATCGGATCTGGCCTGCAATGACCAGCGTCCCGATGATCAGCAGTTGGGAAATGGAAAATTGCAGGACCACCAGCATGCGCCTAAGAGAAAAACCACCTATATGGCTTTGGTCCAGTTTTCCCTTCAGGGCCAGTACCGGGCGGAACCGGGCCAGTATCATACCTGGATATGATCCGGCAAGCAGAATCACCATGATCAGTGTTCCTACCAAAAACAAGGGCAAAGTCCAGGTACCGAACAAATTCATGGACATCTTTACCTGGAGGATAGCATTAAAGGAAGGGATAAACAGCCAAGCAAGCCCTATGCCCAACAACAGGGCAATCATAGTGATCAGCGCCGTCTCCGACATAAACTGCCAGAACAGTTGTTTGGGCTGGCTGCCCAATACCTTTCTCACACCAATTTCCCTGGACCTGTTCAAAGCTTGAGCCGTGGCCAGGTTGACAAAGTTCACGCAGGCCGTCACAATCAAAAATAGCCCTACCAAAGCCACCGCAACCAGGTAAGTCTTATTGGCAGCGCCGCCCACTTCCGTATTAAAGTGAATATCGTTTAAGGGTTGAAGTTTGAATCTCCAGTTATTGACGTCATCCCCCGTATAGTATTTTTTGATGAAGCCTGGCCACAGGACGGCATTTACCTGAGCCGGCGTGATGCCCTTTTTGAGTTTCAGGTAATATTTGGAACCGCTATAGACCCCTCCCCAACTGTTGTCCCCACCCAAAAAATCATTATAGTCTTTGAGGTTTTCATAGGAGACATAGATCTCCTGCTTTTGATCGGTATTGGAGGGCAGGTTTTTGAGGATACCCGTAACCGTAAAGTCAAACCTATTATCAAAACGGATGACCTTTCCCATCGCCTCGGTCGTACCGAAGTATTTGCGGGCTATTTCTTCTGTAATTAAGGCATGATGGGGTTCTCCCAGCGAGGAAACATTCCCTTCTACCAGCGGGAAATTAAATACTTGGAAAAACCCAGGTTCTGTGAACGCCAATCCATTGGGTTCCTGAAACTTTTTCTCCTCTTCCCCCGCTTTAGCCTGGGGCAGGGAAATCAGGGAGTTCGGATAGGAAACAATCCTGCCAGAGACTTCCACAAAGTTATAGTCCGAACGGAAAGCTTTTCCCACTGGCGTCGGTAAGGCAGATATCTGTCTGATACCATCCTCATGAAATTCCGTATTCAACCGGTATATCCTTTCGGCATCCTTATGGAAATTGTCAAAACTCAGGTGATAACGCACCAATACAAAAATCAGGATGGTACAGGTAATGCCCAGGGTTAAACCCAGCACATTGATCAAGGCATATACTTTATGACTTTTCAAATGCCGCCAGGCGCTCAGGAAATAGGTTTGTAGCATGGAGAAGGAATTTACGCCAAGGTAGGATATTTTTCGTACGATAGTTATGCTTATCTATATCTTTTTCTGCTATACCCCTGCAAACGTCGGATCTATCGAGCCCAAATGTCCTGTGGGGCTAAGTGCGCCTTAATGCAAGCCCTTCAAGCGCACGTAAGCGATATAATCCGTAGGAGGCAACTTCTCCATCCCTTCTGCTTTCAGCAACTGCCCGATCTGGGCCCTATGGTGGGTTCCATGGTTAATGACCTGGGTCAGGGCGTCTGCAAGGGAATTGGTGTACGTATGATCCCCGGACTGATTGGGATAAGATACAGATCCGGAAAAATCCGCCCTTTCCTCTAAAAAAGCAATCCATTGTTCAGGGAGAGATTCCAGGTTCTGCCGAAGTTCCGCCCAGGTCGTCTCTGAAGGCCAGAGGGCTACGGATTGAGCAGGTTTGCCCTGGCAGCGCAGGAGCCAGACGTTTTGGGAGGCCAGTAAATGGGCCATCAGCCGGAAGGCTTTATGGTCGGTAGCCAGGCTTTTGTCTTTTAAAGCCTTGACTATGATCTCGTTAGCCACATGATCATAATCAAACAACCTTAGGAAATGTGTTTTCATGCATCAAAAATACAGCGGCATCAGAAGGTGGACGATCCAAATATGCAGGATATTATCAAGTGACCAACCTCTATTATTTTAAAAAATGTAAGTAACTTTGTAAAGTAACTTACATAATTATGGTTACTGAAACAGATAAAACCCCCGAGGGTGCCGTCCCCTCCGACAAGGACCCGGGTAAGGACAGATCGACCCCTTCCGATAGAGACCTGGCAGCCGGCCTTGGGACCCAAATGAGTCGCCTGGTGAAAGTGATGCGTAAGGAAGCCCGCAACGACGAACAGCTTTCCCTTACGGAACGGTCTACCCTTTCCAATATCTACCACTTTGCACCCATATTACCAGGGGAACTGGCGGCCATGGAAAAAGTAACCACTCAGGCCATGAGTCAGGTGATTAACCAGTTGCTGGAACAAGGGTTGATTGAAAAAAACACCTCTACCGAAGACCGTAGAAAATCCATCATCACGTTGACGGATAAAGGCAGACAATTGGTTCGAAGGCGCAAGCGGGAGAAAGAAGAATGGCTAAGCCGATCCATCAGTGACAAACTTAGCCCCGAAGAACGACAGGTACTTATAGCAGCAGTAGTTATATTAACCAAATTGGCAGGATAATGAACATCAGCACATTCAGAGCCTTTAAAAGCAGGAATTATCGAATGTATTACGGGGGACAGGCCATCAGCCTGATTGGTACCTGGATGCAAAAAACAGCGGTTAGCTGGGTTGTATACGTGCTTACCAACAACCCTTTCATGTTGGGCGTTAGTTTATTTGCGTCCCAATTTCCTTCTTTCCTTTTTTCTTTGTTTGGGGGTGTGGTTTCTGACAGGTATGACCGGTATAGGGTGTTATTGACCACCCAGGTACTGTCCATGGTCCAGTCCCTGGTCCTTGCATTGATCATATTCTCGCATCATTATAATGTATGGGTGATCATTGGCATGAGTACGGTGTTGGGTATCATCAATGCCTTTGACGTCCCTTCCCGCCAATCCCTGGTATATGATATGATTGAGGAAAAACAAGACCTACCCAACGCATTGGCCTTAAATTCTTCCATGGTCAATGGCTCCCGCCTGATCGGGCCGGCCATAGCAGGTTTTGCCCTGGAAAAATGGGGAGACGGGATCTGTTTTCTACTGAATGCCTTTAGTTTTCTGGCGGTGATTTCTTCCTTACTTCGCATGAAACTCCCACCCTATCAGCCGAAGCCCAGAAAACAAAATGCTTTACTTGACTTAAAAGACGGCGTGGTTTATCTCAAGGGGAACCCTACCCTGGCTTCCCTGATTGCCATGCTGGCCTTGATGAGTTTGTTCGTTCTTCCGTTCACTACTTTAATGCCTGTATACGCCAAGGTGGTTTTTCATGGCACGGCGTCTACCTTTGGACTCATCGATAGTTTCATCGGCATAGGCGCCCTGAGCGGTGCCATATTCCTGGCTTCTATAAAACCTGGGACGAATCTACGCAGGGTCCTGTTGATCAATACCGCTATTCTCGGCGTAGCCTTGATCCTTTTTTCCCATATGAAGGTCTATCCGGTAGCCCTGGCTTTCATGACCATGGCTGGTTTTGGGATGATGTCCCAGACCACGGTGACCAATACCCTGCTTCAAACCATGGCCGCCCCCAACATGAGGGGACGGGTGATCAGCTTTTTTGCCATGTCTGTATTTGGTATGCAACCCCTGGGCAGTTTGTTGATCGGCACCATTTCCAAAGCGATAGGAACCCAAACCACTATTCTCTGTTCGGGTTGCATGGCCATCCTGATTGCTTCCTTTTTCGGATACTTCGTACGCAAAGCCCGGCTCCGCAAAGAACACGAACAAGGAATTCCAGAAGGGATGACCGAGGCGATAGGTTAAAGATCCCCTGCCCCGAAAGCCAGGGGCAACAAAGCGCCTGCATCTTCAAAGACCCAAATGGGTCCTGTGGCTCCCCTCAAAATCAAGCGCATGGGTTTACCCGTGCGGGCCTGAAATTCAGACAGAGATTGGCGGCAAATACCGCAAGGGGTAATGGGGACATCGCTGGAACCTTCTCCCTGATAGGTGATGGCTAGTGTATCTATTGGCTCACCGGGATACAAGGTAGCCGCTACCGAAAGCAGGGTACGCTCTGCGCATATACCTGCGGGATAAGAGGCATTCTCCTGGTTGGACCCTTGAACCAAAGCGCCGGAAACCATCCGGGCGGCAGCTCCCACCTTAAACCTGGAGTAGGGAGAATAAGACATCCCTATAGCCTGCCGGGCTGAAGCCAGCAGGGCGGCGTCAGCGCCAGACAATTCTTCAGGGCTGTCCAGTAGCAGAAAGCGTGTATGAAATTCTTTGGGGTGCATATCAATGAATCATCCGGAGCATACGCTTCCAACGGGGCCCTTTAGGTCCATAGCTCATCCAGATCATGGAAGCCCTACCCACTACATGGTCCTCGGGAACGAAGCCCCAGAAACGGGAATCCAGTGAATTATGGCGGTTATCCCCCATCATCCAGTAGTAGTTCATCTTGAAGGTATAGGAAGTGGCTGGTTGATCGTTGATAAAAACCTGCCCGTTTTTTACTTCAAATTTATTTCCTTCATATACTTCTATAGACCGGCGATAGATGACAAGGTTATCGGGTGTCAGTTGAATGGTCGCCCCTTTCTTTGGAATCCAAATGGGCCCGTAATTATCGGTAGACCACCTGAACCTGTTCAAATCATTGGGGAATATCTCGCTGTTGGGGATGGTATCCTGGTCGCGGATAACGGAAACAACGCCTGGTTGACGGCGAACCATGTCCACCATGGAGGGGGTCATGTCTATTTTCCAGGTGTTGTTGGCGTCCCCTGGATAATAATTACCCCTTTGGGTATTCCCAGCGGAAGTGTCTTCTTCGACACTGAGATTGATACCCAGGGAATCGGTCAGAAAATCCTCCGAAAGGGGATGTCCATTGGTGGTTACTTTATAATACATTTCGGACTCGGGCGGATATCCCTGCCCCTTTCCATCTATGTATACCTGTCCATCTATCACCTGAAGGGTGTCCCCGGCAATACCGGTACAACGCTTAATGAAGTTTTCTTCTTTATCTACAGGACGAACCGTAATCGGATAGGTTTCGGGATCACTGAGGATGGCATTCCTGCCTCCGGGAAAGTCATTATTCCTTATGGCTGAGTAATAAGTCCTTTCTGAACCATAATAAGGAAGGTCCAAAACGGTATCTCCTACCGGAAAATTAAACACCACCACGTCTCCCCTTTCTACCGGCCTGGTCAACACCCGCATATATGGCCATTTTACCCATTCCAGGTAAGATTTACCATTGGTGACGGGCATGGTATTGTGCACAAAGGGAAAGGACAAAGGCGTATTGGGAATACGGGGTCCGTAACTGAACTTGCTTACAAACAGGAAATCATTCACCAGCAAGGTCTTCTCCATAGAAGGCGTGGGAATGGTATAAGCTTCAAAAACAAAAGTGCGGATAATGGTCGCTGCCACAACGGCGAATACCGCGGCATCCACCCATTCCCTGGCTGTAGACTTCTTGTAAACCTTCACTTTTTCATTGCCGATATAACGGGTCTCTTTGTTGAAGCCCAGGTAAGGCAGGTATAGGAAGGGAACAAATACAACCAGCGCATGTTGTATCAGGGTGAACTTTCCGAAGTGTTTTACCCAATCAATGGTGATGGCGATGGTCACGACCTGCCCGACGACGGGTATCAACTGTAACCAGAACCAGATCTGCTTCATTTGCATGAGCTGGATCATTTCCCAGGTATTATAGTACGGAATGAATGCTTTCCAGGGAGCGATCCCTGCTTTGCGGAACATACCATAGAGTCCAATCATCGAGGCAATCGTTCCGAGAATAAAAATGGCTAAACCCATGCTTGTTAACTGTTGAGAAGGGACAAAAATAGCATTTTGGGGTGATGGGCGCCCTTTTCATTAAAAAATGTTGGAATCTTTAACGATGTTGCTCAAATCATTCTGTAGAATTTGACTGACCTGGTTCGCTCTGTTGTATACCATAAAATGCCCCGCCTCGGCTACAGTTGCATCGGGATGCACATATTTTATGGGAAATATCCTGTCCTGGGCTCCGTGCACCTGAAAACTATAAGGTACACGGGGAGCATCTTCCCAATGCATGATGGTATGCAAAGCCCAACGCAGGTAACCGGGATCTACCTTTTCCCGGAATTGGGCTACCATGTCTTTTTCATCCTGGCTTTCCACACCGAGGTTATAATTTTCTATGGGCGTAAGCCACTTGCCAGGTTGAATTTTATAGGCCAGTTCATGAAAAGGGATATACTTACCCCAACGCATATATCCAGGCATTTCTTCCCGGCTGGTCACGGTGGAAATCAACCACAACCGGCTCAAGGGAACAAGCTGGGCAATACGGCCGGCCATCATGCCCCCAAAAGAAAGCCCCATGAGTATGGGACGTTCATGGGTGATGCCCTTGGCCATCCGGGCGGCATAGTGATCCGCCGGTTCTTCGTCCAATGGAATTAACCACTCCAGGGGATATAAGGTACAGCCTGGCAAGGTCAGGCGTTCGAATACCCGGTGATCAGCGCCCAGGCCACTGATACAATATACAGGAGTAGATGCCATAAGTTGGGTCTAGTGGGGTAATACATAGCTTTGCACGTCCTCAGCGGTAATGGTCTTTCCGGAAAGGATGACCAACCGCTCTACCACGTTGCGCAATTCCCGGATGTTTCCCGTCCAGTTATGCTGCTGCAAGGCTTCCAGGGCTTTGTCCTCTACGGCCTTTTTAGGTTGCCCATAATCGGAGGCGATTTCCTGGAGGAAAAAGTCTACCAGGGCTGGAACATCTTCCTTCCTTTCATTGAGGGAAGCTACATGTATGAGGATTACACTCAACCTATGGTAAAGGTCAAGGCGGAAGCTCTTATCATCCACCTCCTTCATCAGGTCTTTATTGGTAGCTGCAATGACCCGGACGTCCACATTGATGTCTTTGTCCGCTCCCACCCTGGTGATCTTTCCTTCTTGCAGGGCCCTGAGCACTTTGGCCTGGGCACTGAGGCTCATATCCCCAATCTCATCCAGGAAAAGAGTACCGCCATTGGCCTGTTCAAATTTTCCTATGCGTTGTTTGATGGCAGATGTAAAAGAACCTTTCTCATGCCCGAACAATTCGCTTTCTATCAATTCAGAAGGAATGGCGGCACAGTTGACTTCCACCAGCGGTCCTTCACTGCGGTTGCTTTTTTCATGGATCCATCGGGCCACCAGCTCCTTACCCACCCCGTTTTCTCCGGTAATGAGCACACGGGCTTCCGTTGGTGCTACTTTATCTATCGTTTCCTTGATGCGTACGATACCATCTGAAGTCCCTATCATCTGTTGGGTGCGGGTTACCCTGCGTTTTAATGATTTGGCTTCCGTGGCCAGGGTCTGACGATCCATGGCGTTGCGGATGGTAATCAGCAGTCTGTTTAAGTCCGGGGGTTTGCTCACGTAATCAAAGGCGCCTTTCTTAACCGCTTCCACGGCTGTCTCTATGGTTCCGTGTCCGGAGATCATGATCACGGGGACGTCGGGGTTGATGGCCTTTGCTTTTTCCAAAAATTCCAGGCCATCCATTTTGGGCATCTTTATATCACAAAGCACGACATCGTATGCTTTTTCCTGGAACTTCTTCAGACCATCCTCTCCGTTTTCAGCATCGTCAAGTTTGTATCCTTCGTAGGATAAAATTTCGCTGAGTGTTTTGCGAATGGCTTTTTCATCGTCTATGATCAGTATACTAGACATAGGTGCTGTGCTATAGTTTTTTGAAGGAAACAAATGTACGCAAAAAAAGGGCCAACCTCCGCTCCTATAACCTTAGCGAAATCCCCCCATAATAATTCCTGCCTGGAGCCGGGTTATAGTAACGCCCACCGACTGCGTTTAAATCATTGCCCAGGCTATAGACCTGGTTAAGGGCATTGTCTACCCCCACGAATAGTTGTAAATTCCCTCCGTCCGGGCGCTGGGGCCAATGAACAAATTGACGAAGAATATTAAAGTTCCACCCTATCCGGCCCTGGAGGATCTGATAGGCCCCGGCAAATGCAGAGGAGGCGTCGTTAAGTGGAATGGACGAAGTATACGTATACGTGGCGTTGACAAACAAACCGGGCCCCGTCTTTACATCAAGGCCTGATACGAAGTTATTCCGGGGCACGCCGGTAATGGGGTTACCTGAATAATTGCTGGAGCCTTCTATATAATTCCTGAAGTGGTAATCCTGATAAGCATAAGAGGCGAATACACGCAAGTAGCGCCAGCATCCATGGCTATTGCTGATGGGCACCCACTGCACACTGGCCTCTATGCCCTTCTGGGCTGTACCGCCGGCATTTATATAATAAGCATGTCCCGCGCTGTCATACCTGGGTACTATGCTTTGTTGCATGCGGAAGTCATAGACATTAAGGGATAGCAGCAGGCGCGTCTGCAAGAGAAACGTTTTGATGCCCGCTTCGTAATTCCATCCTTGCTCGGGTTGAAGCTGATTATACAGCAGGGCTGTACCTGGGAAAATCTGAGAAATGGTGGGAGGGGAGTATCCCCTGGATACCGTTGCGAAGACCAACAATTTCCTGGGAATAAAGCCATACTGGACCAATACCCTGGGCATGGCCTGTACGTTAAAGTTGATCCTTTGCAAGCCCGCATCCACATGGGGTCCATACAGCGGAAGGTAGTGGTATTGAAAAGTGTTGAGGCTGGTGCCCGCTTCTATCAACCCCGTGCGCAAGAAACTCCAGTCAAGCTGTACATAGGGATTGAATTGAAAAGCTTGTAACCGGTCATTGGATTGGGTGGTATCGGGTATACCTCCTGCGTTACCCCAGTCATGAATGAACGAACGGGTATATTGGTATTCTGCACCCAGGATGGTCTTCCAATGCTGGTTTTCGTAGGTCAACCGGTCAGTGGCGCCTAAGGTCAGTTCCTTCCTTTCCTCAAAATCTGTCAGGAAAGGATTGAGGAAGTGGGTGGCGGAGGCCAACAGCGTTGTACTGTTAGACCAATGATCGTTGAATTGATAGCGATTGGTTAGGCCTGCATACGAGGTTTGGGCATCGATGGAAGCCTTTTGGGCAGAAGCGCCAGGAATGGTGGCAGTGGAAGGACGGTCTGCTTTGGGATTAGCCTCCATCTCCGCCAGGGTAAGGCCCCCGGGTGTTTGATAGAAAATATCTGTGTAGGAAAGGAAATAACTTAACTGATCCTTATTGGTCAGGTGCGCCCTGCCCCAATCCTGGATGATATTGCGTTGAGATGCGGAATTGACCCGGTACCCGTCGGAGCGGTTAAAGCTTTGAAAAAAAGTATTGCCGCCTGCCCTGATCAACACGTCTTCCCCAAAAAGGTTATAAGAACCGCCTCTTAGGTCTGCCTTTACCTGGGTACTGGTATCGGGATGCAACAACAAAGCCCCCCCGGTTCCTGCCCCATACATGCTGCTGGCAGGCCCTTTGAGGATTTCTGCGCTACCGATGGCCTGCATGTCTATCACATTGAGGTAAGTATTACCGCTGGCATCGGTAAGGGGGATGTCTTCCCAATACACTTTTACATTTTGCACACCAAAAGGAGCGGCAATCACGCTACCCCTGATGGATAACCGATAACTATCGGGGCTGCGCTCTTCCATGCGTACGCCAGGAATAACATTAAAGGCCGGTAAAAAGGAAGTCCCTGCCGTGCGTTGTAAATCAGTTGGTGATACATACCCTATGGTAGACGGGGTTTCTGAGAGCAGGCGCTGGGACTGGAACCCTTTGATGTTAACGTCAGGGATGTAAACAGGCACGAAAACAGGATCAGCCAATCTCCCTTGGAGTCCCACCATCTGTTGAGCAATACAAAACAATGGAGCCATAAAAAGGATAGCAACAAGGCAGCGTCTCATCAACCAAAGCTAACCCAGGCTAAGACAATTTCCTATACCGCTGGTCAAGTCACCCAACCCGGATAGGTCCCCTCAGCCGGAGACAGCCGCAACGGACTGATCGCATTACCGCTTACTTCACCTCCACATCCACAATGGCATCGAGTGCCGTTGCATCCAGACCGGAGGTATGCAGGACCAGTATGCCATCTTTGAGTGCGTAGGCCGCCGGCTGCCCGGTAACCATAACGGTGGCTGATTTGATCTTATAGGGAAATGGCAGGCTCAGTGTATCGGCAGGCACTTTAAGTAGGTGGATAAAAACATGGTTTCCCTTTTGGGTAACGGCTCCCCAGGGCTGAGGCCGCATGAATCCACCCTTGGTGCCGTAAATGGCAGTAGCATTGGCTTTCAACCAATCACCCACCGACAGCAACCTGCAGCTGAACTCGGGCTGAATGTCTCCGCTGGGAAGGGGTCCGATATTCATCAAGAGGTTGGCTCCATACCCAGCTGCCCTAACCAGCAGGGTTACGATCTCCTTAGGGCTCTTATATTTATCGTCTGTGATATTGAATCCCCAGCTATCGTTCATGGTCACACAACTTTCCAGGGGCATTTTAGCAGAAATCGGCTGGAAATCCAGGCCTGACTTATTTTCCCCGGGCAGGTCCTGTTCAAACATCTGGAAGTCTTCTCCCGCAAAAGGCGTCATGTGGTGGTTATTCCCAATTAAGGCCTGGGGTTGGAGTTTATGGATCAAGGCATAAATCTCATCCAGTTTCCAGTCTATTCGGGAAGAACGGTCCGATGAACCTTCTGGATTGGTTTGGTCCCAGTATCCGTCAAACCATACGCCGGCTATCTCCCCATAGTTGGTCAGGAGTTCTGTCAATTGATCCTTCATGAACTGCAGGTAGTGCGCATAGTCGCTTTTCTGGGTGCGTCCCGTGCCCTTTCCTGTCCTTCCGGTCTCGTAGGGATAATCACTACGGGTCCAGTCCAACAGAGAATAGTACACGAATAATTTGATGCCTTGCCTATGGCATTCATCGGCCATCATTTTAACGGCATCCTTGCCCCAGGGCGTATTGGTGATCTTCCAGTCAGAGACTTTGGTATCCCAATCACTGAATCCATCATGATGGCGGCAGATCAGGGTGATGTATTGCATACCAGAGGCTTTGGCCAGGCTGACCCATTTCTGGGCGTCAAAATCGATGGGATTGAAGATATGTTGCAACCTTGCGTAGTCCTCGACCTTGATGTTGCGGTTGTTCATCACCCATTCTCCGTCTCCCAACACACTGAATGCACCCCAGTGGATGAACATGCCGTAACGGGCGCTGTCAAACCATTTGCGCGCAGCCAGGTTAGCCGCCGTGGGTTGGTAGTCCCCGGATGCGTTGGTCCAACGACCCCCGGCTCCAGGCGTCGAAATAGATCCACCAGATGCTGACAGGACGTTCCCGCCCGAGGCAGGCGTCGAATCAGTGACTGCCCCGGCTTGCGTGATGTCAACCGCCGCCTGGGCAGGTCCAGATATTTGCTCGTCAGATATGGTTACTTGTGCACGTGTAGTTGATACACTTAATACCAGGGCCGTGGATAATGCCCAACAAAGGTTAGAACGCAACTGCTTCATACATTGACCTCCTGCAAATACAAAAGCGGCAAGCCTGGTAGACTTGCCGCTTCTGAATATTATCACTATTTCTTCAGATACATAACTTCTTTGACCAACTGGACGGTCCTGGGAACATCCGGCAGGTATTTACCTACCAGGGTAGGTGCATAGTGCATGGGCGCATCGGCGCTGGTAATGCGACGGATGGGTGCGTCCAGGTAATCGAAACCTTCCTTTTGGATGCGGTAGGCAATCTCGGAGGAAACAGAACACATGGGCCATTGTTCTTCCACGATCACCAAACGGTTGGTTTTCTTTACAGACTGAAGGATGGTAAACCAGTCCAGGGGACGGATGGTGCGCAGGTCTATGACCTCGGCATCAATGCCTTCCTTTGCCAGTTCCTCGGCAGCAGCCAGGGAAACCTTCATCATTTTATTATAAGAGACGATGGTCACGTCCTTACCTGGCCTTTTGATATCGGCTACGCCAATGGGTATCAGGTATTCTTCTTCAGGAACCTCACCCTTGTCCCCATAAGCCACTTCACTTTCCATAAACACCACCGGATCGTTGTCGCGGATGGCGCTTTTCAACAAGCCTTTAGCGTCGTAGGGGTTAGAGGTGGAAATCACCTTCAGACCGGCAATATTGGCAAAATAGCTCTCAAAAGCCGTGGAGTGCTGGGCACCCAACTGACCGGCAGACCCGCCGGGGCCGCGGAATACGATGGGGCAGGTAATCTGTCCCCCACTCATAGCCAGCATTTTAGAAGCCGTATTGAGGATCTGGTCCAGGGCCAGGGCCGCAAAGTTCCAGGTCATGTATTCCACCACAGGGCGCAAACCCTTCTGGGCAGCACCTACGGCTATGGCCGTAAATCCCAACTCGGCAATGGGGGTATCGATCACCCTTTTGGGTCCGAATTCGTCTAACATTCCCTGGCTGACCTTATAGGCGCCATTGTATTCGGCCACTTCTTCGCCCAGCAGGAAAACGTCCTTATCGCGACGCATTTCCTCACTTAGCGCCTCGCGCAGAGCCTCCCTTAAAGCTATTTGTCTCATGAACTATGGATAGGTTTTAATAGAAAACGCGTCGCAAAAATATTGCGATTCAGGTAGAAAGCCAAAAATCATTCAGGGATGGCCT
>CAJCIQ010000199.1 GCA_903970475.1 Beijerinckiaceae bacterium | reverse complement strand
CCCCGTCTGGTTTCTCCGGAGGTCCTGGTTTTGGTCCTCAGGTTTTCCCCAATGAAGCTCCGCATGGAAGAAAGAATCCTAACTGGGATAAGATGGGGGATTATATTGATTTTGAAGAAGTTAACTAGGCAGTCTTCTTCCTTCCGGCGCAAGGTACGCCCTTTGTCTCCAAGCCTTGAGCGCTGCTTTAAGCTCCGCCCCTCCCAAATTGTGTGCTACACACTTTTCAACTAATCAAGTTCACCACCTACGTCCTGCGGGTTTCGCTCAATCCCATGTTCCGGGCTTCTACGCTTTCTCTTTTTTCGGACGGTAAACTCAATCCCTTACTGGGGACGGCCCAGCCTGTCCTACAACCCCAGATCCTCGATCCTCATAGGGGCCTGCAAATGAATGGTTTGTATCCCGGCTTCCTGAGCCCCCACCAAATTTGAGGCCGTATCATCTATAAATAAGGTAGTGGCCGGATCCAGATTTTGCTCCTTTAATAGTTGACGGTATATCTCTACCCCAGGTTTTCTAAGGCCCATCCTATGGGAGTAATAAGCATGATCAAAACGATCATCGAGCGATTCCAGCCCTGTCGACTTCCTGAATAGATCATTGAAATATTCATAATGTATTCCGTTTGTATTGCTGAGCAGGAATAAGCGGTACCTGCTCCTCAGGTCAGCCAGCAGGGTTGCTCTGGAAGCAGGGAATTCCAACAACATGGCATTCCAAGCCTGACGGATCTGCTCATCACTCAAGGATATACCTGCCTTCTTACGGAAAATATCATAAAATTCGGCCTCAGAGACTTTACCAGTTTCCAGGTCATCAAATAAATGGGATCCCCTGAACTGGGTATAATGAACATCAAAGTCTGCGATTCCCAGGTTGGCGAAAGCCTTTTTGGTGAGCTGATAGTCAATATTGAGAAGCACTCCACCCAGGTCAAGAATGATTGCCGAAATATTTTCCATGCCACAAAGAAAAATGATTTAGGTCAGTCCCCGAATTTTTCTATTTTTGCACCCTTCAACGCTGAAAAGCGAGGACCCTTAGCTCAGTTGGTTAGAGCAGCTGACTCATAATCAGCGGGTCGTTGGTTCAAATCCGACAGGGTCCACTTACAATGAACCACTCAGAAGGCCGGGTAATTCCGGCCTTTTGCATTTTGCCAGCAATTTACTTATGTATGATGTCGCTAGTCCTGATGTTCAAGTGGCAAAAAACTACAAACTTCCCTTTGCGAACTATATGAGAAGTGTACAGGCGGATCACGCGAAAATTCAACATGACGCGGATCATGCGTTAAATAAAGAGGGGTTACCTGTATTTATTTACATCGACACTAGAAAGCAAAAAATTAAACAAAATGCGTTTAATCTATTTATCATTTTTATTTACGCTTTTTTCATATGAACTGATCGTTGACCGCCATCACCTACCGGTTTTGTTCTCCCCGGTCAGCATGATGACTATATCTGGTTTATCCTGAGCGAAATATACCATTATGCTCATTCCAAAGGCAAATCGCCCTTAACAATGTCGCATGACCACCCTTACTACCAGTAAGGCGCCGACTATCTTTAGTTAACTAAAACATTGGGATGCGTAAGTTGACATTGCAAATGCAGGTATCACTCGATCTTTATATCTCCGGGAACAAAGAAGGTATGAACTGGATGATTTGGCCATATACAGGCAAGTGGAACTGGGACGATGCCCTTAAAAAGTATTTTACGGAAGTAACCGCTTCCATTGATACCATTTTACTTGGATGGGATATGGCTGACGGGGGCTATATTGATCATTGGGCCAACATTGCTAACGAAAAGAAAACCCAACGACTGAAGCTCTTTCCACAACGATAAAAAAGTTAAAGGAACAAAGCGGTAAAGATCTCATCGCATACGGAGGTGGCACTTTCGCCAGTGCCCTGGTGGCAACAGGTCAGATCGATGAATATCATTTCATTGTCAATCCTACTATATTGGGAGAGGAAATATCGATATTCACGCGTATGGATGACGTGCTACGATTAACGCCCATCAGTGCTCAGGTCTATCCATGCGGGATCATAGTCCTTGTTTACCGCCCCCGAGAAGGTCGCCTCTACCCATAAAAAAAGGGCCTCGCCGTACTCACGCGAAGCCCTGTGCTTATGCTATCAAAACCAGAGAAAAATCAATAAACGGTGGTCAATACTTTGTACCAACCTCTTTCATTGAGTTCAATAATGACTTTCTTATCAGGGCCAACCATCGTCACGTAGTAGGCGTTGCCTCCGTAAGGTTGATCAGCCTTCAATGATTCGGTAATGGCATATCCCTTGAATTTCTTCTGAGCCCCGGCCAAAGCCTTGGAGGGCATTTTGTCCAGGCTCACGTTGTGGAAGGTTCCGATCAATTCACCTTCATTGTTATAGTAGGTCTCCATGCGGGTACCGTTGATACCGTAAGAAGCTACGCTGAAGTCATCGGTTACATTCCAGGTTACGCCCTGGGCATTCTTAAAGTCACTGTGGAACTTTTTAGCGATTTTGGCATCGACATTTTCTCCTCCGAAGGCAAAGGCCTGACCTATGCTGGAAACGAGGATAGTGGCGGCAATAATTAAAGATTTCATGGCTATACTTTTTATATTGTTTTGAATGATTAACGCAGAGTCTTGAATACATTTACATCACCTGCGTTGCTTACTTCCAGAATAAACATCCTGGCAGGACTTTGAACCGATACGTAGTATACAGGCGCTTGTCCGTCTTTTTCCATTACGGAAGTGCTTTTTATTTCATATCCTTTGTAGTCGGAACCGATTTGTTTTAAAGCAACTGCGGGCAGCCCCGATGCATCTACATTATGGAAGGTGCCGATCAGGTTTCCGTTTGCATCATAATAAGCATCCATCAGTTGATTATGCCAGAAGAACAACACTTCTGTTGTGTTTCCGTTAGTATCCCAGATACCATCAACTCCTTGATAGGTAGAAACGAAGGAGGCTTTGGCTTTGGCTTTGGCAGCCTTGCCATCGAACATTTTATTAGCTGCAAGCGCAGGTTGAGTAAGAGCAGTAGCAGCTACAACGAGAAAGGTGATTAAGTTTTTCATGACTATACTTTTAAAGATTGTTAGTGTTTGTGTTTGTTGTTAGGTATAATGCCAAAGTAGAGCCAGCTTTTGGCACACCCCCTAAATAGCTGATTATCAATGTATTTAACGCTATATTAGCATTGCACAGGTGTACACTACCGGACAATTTCCGTCCGGTACCGGACGATAAGCGGACAACCAGGACCCAGAAAAGGGAACAGATCCATACATCATCCAGCCGGGAGTAGCCGAAAATTTGTTTGTAACTTGTTATATGACTTCTGTACAAACACCTTCTAAATTGGTCAGGATTTGCAGGGACTATGCTATTGAAAGCCATAGCAGTACCAATCATTTATATGACGACCATCCCTATTCCTATCACCTGGAAATGGTAGTAGCTACCGCGGAAAAATTCATTCAAATCATAGACGCAGGGCACAGAGATAGGGTATTGGGCGCCTGCTGGGCTCATGATGTAATAGAAGATACCAGGGCCACGTATAATGACGTAAAAAATGCCTTAGGCCTGGAGGTGGCAGAAATGGTGTATGCCCTTACCAATGAGAAAGGACGGACGCGTTCTGAGCGGGCAAATGCCCAATATTATGCTGTTATCAGGGAGAACTACTGGGCCATATTCGTCAAATGCTGCGACCGCATTGCCAATATGCAGTACTCCTTAAGTAAATCGCAAAACGGAATGATTGCCACATACCGCGCAGAATACGAGCACTTCCGGCTCATGCTCATTCATCCGGATTTTAAAGAACTATTCGATTACCTGGACACGTTCATGTGAGGTCATAAGGTTCAAGCATATACCCGAAGTGGGCGGGAGCCCAATGAAAAGGCCCCGCGATTTGCGAGGCCATTTGGCAATACTTTTTATGAAACGTTCCTTGGGTCTCTTTTCTTAACGCAGGGTCTTGAATACAATGACCTCTCCTCCCTTGGTTATTTCCAGCAGAAACATCCTGGAAGGGCTTTCAACTGTAACGTAGTACAGGGGAGATTGTCCATCCTTTTCCATTACGGAAGCACCTTTTAATGCATAGCCTTTGTAATCAGCACTGATTTGTTTTAAAGCAGGCGCAGGCAGTTCTGATGCTTCAATATTGTGGAAGGTACCGATCAGGTCTCCGTTTGCATCATAGAATGAATCCATCAGTTGGTTGTGCCAGAAGAACAAAACTTCTGTAGTATTTCCATTAGTATCCCACAAACCATCGGCTCCCTGATAGCTGGTTTGAAAATGAGCGGTGGCTTTTGCATGGGCAGATTTGCCGTCAAATAATTTGCTGTTGGCTGCTAAAGCAGGTTGGGCGATAGCTGAGGCGAGGACAACGATAAAGGCGAATAAGTTTTTCATGACTATACTTTTAAAAATTGTTAGTGTTATTGTTTGTGATTAGGTATAATGCCAAAGCACTGCCAGTTTTTGGCACACACCATAACACATTGATAATCAGCTATAAGCGCTTGGCATCATGAAAACAACACTGTACACTTGCGGACATTTTTTGTTCGGAAGCGGACGGAATGCGAACAAACAGGCGGAATGCTAACAAACAGTCACAGCCGTATGCCAGGTCTCCAGCCACTATGAGGTTACTTGAAATCAAAAAGGGCCCGACGTAACCGTCGAAGCCCTTTTATTTATTTATCGGTGAAGTATATCCTAGTAGATGGTGCTTACATTCTTATACCAGCCTTTCTCATGGAGTTGGAGGATAACCTTTTTGTCCGGCCCCACAAGGGTAATATAATAAGCGTGGTTATTATATGGTTGCGCTTCATACACGGCTTCCGTTATTACGTATCCTTTGTACTTTTTTTCTGCTGCGGCCAATGCTTTAGCGGGCAATTGGTCCTCCGTTACATTGCGGAAGGTACCAACCAATTCCCCATCCTTATCATAGTAGGTTTCCATGCGGGTACCTTCTAATCCAAAGGAGGCGATGCTGTAGTCATCCGTTACGGTCCACATTACCCCTTGGGCAGCTTTAAAGGTGGAGTTGAATTTTTTGGCAATCTTAACATCAACGGTTTCTCCGCTGAAGGCATAAGCATGTCCAATACTGGTAAGGGCAAAAGTTGCGGCGATGATTATTGTTTTCATGGCTAATTAAGTTTTATGTAATGAGTGGCTATACTTGGAGCGCTTATGGCGCAGGTGGATTAACGAAGTGTCTTATAAACATTTACTTCTCCGGCTTTGTTCACTTCCAGAATAAACATCCTGGCAGGACTTTGAACCGTTACGTAGTATACAGGCGCTTGTCCGTCCTTTTCCATAACGGAAGTGCTTTTTATTTCATATCCTTTGTAGTCGGAGTTGATTTGTTTTAAAGCAGCTGCGGGCAGTGCCGATGCGTCTACATTATGAAAGGTGCCGATCAGGTCTCCGTTTGCATCATAATAGGCATCCATGAGTTGATTGTGCCAGAAGAACAACACTTCTGTTGTGTTTCCGTTAGCGTCCCAGATACCATCGGTACCCTGATAAGTAGAAACAAAATTTGCAGTGGCTTTGGCTTTGGCCGTTTTACCATCGAACATTTTGTTAGCGGCCAGAGCGGGTTGAGTGAAGGCAGAAGCAACTACAACAACGAGGGTGAATAAACTTTTCATGACTATAGTTTTAAAAATTGTTAGTGTTATTGTTTGATGTTAGGTATAATGCCAAAGAAGCGCCAGTTTTTGGCGCCGTATATAACACGCTGATAATCAGATTATTTAACACTGCCTTAGCATTGCACAAGTGTACACTACCGAACAATTTCCGTCCGGAACCGGACGAAAAGCGGACACAAAAACCTATTTTTATCCTGTTATGTCCAGGTCTATACTTAAGGAAAGTCCCCCGCTTACGAAGGCCGATTGCTTCTCTGTTTTCTCTAGGTATAAAACAGAATTCGATTTCCCTGTTCATTACCATGAAGAATATGAATTGAATTTCATTGAAAATGGAAAAGGGGTAAAAAGGGTTGTGGGTGATAGCATGGAAGAAATAGACAATTTTGAACTGATATTAGTGGGACCCAATATTCCTCACGCCTGGTTTACCCATAAATGCACCAGTAGTTTCCAAGAAATTACCATTCAATTTCACCGGGACCTGTTCCATGAAGTTTTTCTCAAACGCAATCAGCTCAACCTGATCAAGAACTTATTTGAACAATCCTTAAAAGGCATCAGTTTTTCCCAAAAAACCATACAGAAGATTGCGCCAAGGTTGAAGAGCCTGGATCAGATGAGTGGCTTTCGCTCAGTACTAGAGCTTATGGCCATTCTGGATGAGCTATCCGCATCCACCGACCACCGTTTGTTATCCGGAGAACATATGTATAATGCGGACTTCATATATATGGATAGCCGTCGGATGGAAAGGGTGGTGGAATACCTCAATGAAAACTTCAGCCGCCCCATACGGTTGTCTGAAGTAGCGGAGCTGGTAGAAATGGCGGAGACGGCTTTCAGCCGCTATTTTAAGGTAAAAACCGGGATTACCTTTGTAGACTTTCTCAATGACATACGCCTGGGCCATGCTTCCAGGCTACTGATCGATACCAAAAAATCTATTGGGGATATTGCCTTTGAATGCGGTTTTACCAGTATCTCCAATTTCAATCGCATCTTCAAACGCAGAAAGAACAATACCCCCAAAGACTTTAGAGAAAAACACGGGAACGTTGGAGAACGCGTGTTTTTCTAAATTATTCAATGACCACTTTAATATACTTCCCATCCCTTGCGCCTTGTACCCTTAGGAAATAGGCGCCTTTTGCCATGGCCTTATCAAGGTAAATGGTATGGCTGAGGGATCCTCCACTCACTTTCACGAACTCCTTATACACACAATGCCCCATAGCGTCATAGAGCAAAAAGTCTACGGCCTTATCCGGGAAATTGCTTAATCCTATATTGATATAGCTGTGAGAGGGATTGGGAAAGGCGTGGCAACCCCAGGAGGGTTCACCAAAACCTACTACGGGGAGATAGGCTTGCGCATCTGAACCTGAAATGGTTGAATCGATATAGCTTAACGGCACCCTTACCCCCCTGGGCCTATAATACTCGGGATCTGCTCCATTATTGATGCAAAATGGTTCGCAGTTCGAATATCCATTAATGTCATAGGTCAACAGGATTTCGTTACTTCCATTGATGTATTCAGGATGCAGGACTGGTCCGTAGAAAAAGGGGGTATGGCCCAAAACGTCATCGGGTATGGTATAAATGGTTTTCTGGGGGGAGAAGGGCCCCATCAGGCTATCGCTGGTTTGTGTATAGATCTGATTGCCTTGATCACAGGCCACCGAAAAGGCTGTACTGACCAGTATGTATTTATTCCTGACCTTAACCACGTTCACTCCGTTAGAGGCTCCGTTTGCAATGACGGCAGCATTGGCTGCTGATGTGTCCCAGGTGGTTCCATTCCAGAACGTCCAGTGACCTCCAGGTGCAGTTTTAGGAAAGCGGGCCACGTAGACATTGGAAGTAATAAATCCACTTCCTTTATACCCCCAGACATATATATAATTCCCTGATTCTGATGTATCAAAGCCAATACCGAAGCTGATGCCATTGAAGCTTTGCAGGGAGTCAAAGCCTACCACTTTCATCGTGGGTAGGTATATCTTCCCCAGGAAATCGTTACCCCCACTGGTAAACCCTAGGCCCCCGCTGGAGTTCATGATGTTGGAGCAGTACACATAAATGGTATCCCCTTTCTGGTACCCGGCGCCCGGCCACATCAGATAGTTGTTGTTGGAGGAGTTTTTAAAATAACTGGGGACGCTGGCGCTATCTCCAATCAAGGTTTGGGTGGCCGTCCAAGTCCAGTTGTTATAGGGTTGCACCAACACAGCGTTGCGTACCTGAAATAAGCAGGGCATGGTCCCTCCCAGGGTATCATAGTTACCGATAAAGCTGTCGTCCATCAACCAAAGTACCTTACCATTGGAAAGCTTAATGGAGTTGGTACCATCGCTGGCTATCCATCCGCTGTCCCTGTTAAAGAAATTATAGACATTGTTGTCCATGAATACGTCCCCGGCCTGGGGGTTGGGCAGAGGCTCCCGGATCATCATATTCGGGATGGGCGTTCCATAGGCAAAGGCATCCTGGGAGCCTGTAAATGTCATCCGGAACTGGTAGAACGAGTCCAGGGAATAGCTGCTGGTGGGCTTAATATCCCATTCAAATTCCTGTTTATCGCCCGCATCCAGGGTATCGGTAAACTGATAGGTGGTGACCAGCACCTTTCCTCCTACAAAGGCGCCTGCGGTTGGGTCATTGACTTGCATAGTGGTAGGCTCTCCGTCATATACGTAAGGACTGCTTCCTCTCATGACAAAAGCCCTTCCTGCTGTCGTGTCTGATACGTCATACCAGGTACCGGTTGTGTCCAGCCTGTACTGAAGGTTAACGGTACCCATTTCATTATCGCCCGTGCTGTTGTATATCTCCATCCTTAAGCGGATCCCAGAGGAATCCATGATGGTTCCCGGGAAGTCCTGGGCATCTCTCCAGGTAGCCGCGGTTTGGGAACCATTGTCCTTGCGCCATCGCCAATGCGCCTGGCTGAAGCTGGCAAAGACGTTGCTCCCCACCAGTGAGAGCAAAATTAGTAACATACAGTGTTTCATAAACGGTGTCTTTTTAAAGTGTATAATATGGAAGCAATTGACCAAACAATGATAGCCCCACAAATCCAAAGGGGCAAATAAGGATATTGGATTCCTAACGTATAGCCCTGGCGAGGATGAATAATTCCATTCAACAAAAAGGGGGCATCGTCCCTTTTCATTTGTTTGATCCGTCCCGAAGCATCTATCAATCCGGAAATCCCATTATTACTATTGATGGCTATATCCCTCCGGGTTTCTACCGCTCTTAAACGGGCATTGTAAAAGTGAAGGGGAGCCAGGTAGGTATCGCTGAACCATCCATCATTACTGAGGTTCAGCAGGAAATCAGCCCCGTTAAGTACCTGATACCTGGCTACAGAAGCCAGGGTGGATTCATTACAGATCATGATACCAGCCAGCCCATAAGGTGTTTTCAAAGGAGCCGAGCTTTCTGCGGCGTGTACGGAATAACCGTTGGAGGAAAAAAACGGGATCAACCATCCATTCCAGCGTTGTTCTATGGCTTGTAACAAAACCTGCTTGTCATATCTGCCGGCAACTACGCCACCCGGTTTTATACAATAGGCCGAGTTAAATACTTCTCCTTGGCCAAAGGCCGTATTCATACCCAATATCTGTGTACTTCCCGCTGAATCTGCCAACCGATCGATTTCCTTCACGAGATCATCAGCAGGGCTATAGGTCCAGGGGATGGCCGATTCTGACCATAAATTAATATTAGGCCTGGCTATGGAGGCTTGTCCTGCCAGGTAAAGCAGGCGTCCAACCAGGCTGTCTCCGCTAAGGTTATCCCATTGGAGGGAAGTTGGGATGTTTTCTGAAAGAATGGAGATGCTGATATTCCTTTTGGTAAATAGCGTTTTGCGTTCATAACGAACGAGCATCCCATATCCAAGTGCCAGCAATAATAGGATTCCGGTGATTGGATAAATGAGTTTTATCCACCTCCGTTCCCTTAGTGCCTGTGCAATCGCGTAATTCACCAATACCACGACAAACGACAACCCATATACGCCCGTGTAGGATGTCCATTGAATGGCATAGAGGTTTTGGGCCAGCGCATTTCCAAAGTGAAACTGAAACCAGGGCATGCCTTTGGTAAGGGCCTCAAGACCAGCTTCGGCGCAAGTGAATAGGCTGGCCGCCAGCAATGCCAAGCGCCGATTACGCCTGCGGGTCTGCACTGCGGCCCCGGGAGGTACCGGTTCCGCAGCGGCGCCAGGGCCTACACGCCGTGAACTCAGCAGGCCGTAAACATACAATACCAGCGCCCAATACCCCGAGAACCATAGGGTACAGGCGAGGAAGACGCCTACCCCATACCAAACACTGGCACCGGTAAACTTCGCCGCCCCTGGGATCATCCAATAGAAGGAGCATACCGATAGTGTAAGGCCGGTAACGAACCCCAAAGCGGCTGCCCGAGGCCGGTGGGCGGAGCCCGTCTTAAAGGATCGACCGGAGCCCCCGGATCCCGATCCAATGGATCCATCCGTGCTGGACCGATCCAGACAATAAAATAACGGAACCTGACAAACCCAGGCCAGCACAAATTGCATGTGCAGGACTGCGCAGTATATGGCCACTCCGGAAAGTACGGCTCCCAAATAGGGCATAGCTCCCGGAAAAGGGCGATACCTGTAAATATGCATACAATAAGTTTGCTACCTTATTGTAAACCGACTCAGAGCTCCTTCAGCGTCACCTTATGTTCTTTCGGTTGATTGATGGTATAGATCTCTTCAATGAGGAGATCCATTTGCCGCTCCCACGCATGGCGAACAGCTGGATACCTGGCTTCCCTGTAGTTATCCCTTTTGGAAGCAACAAACCAGTTCTTTTGAGATTCTTTAAGCACGGAGTCGACGGCGGCTCTGTTGTCATTAAACCTTAACCCTTTATCGGTGAGATAGTTAAACTCCAACCAATAGTACTGCCTGACCTTAGACTCAATTTGCATACGCTCCTCGTTCAACCAAAGCACAGCCATCGCCTGTTCATATTCAGGTGTACTGGCTTCAGCCGCTAGGTTGATGCCCGTTGCCAACTCCGATCCCGTCCATTGGCCGATAACAACGCTGTCTATCTTTAGCTCATAGTTCCCATCCTTCAAGCCTTTAACCGTCAACATTTCCCGGTTGAACTCCTGGTAAAAAGGAATCACCTTAGACGCACCGGATTGAGGGCGGGGATTGTCCCACATTCGACTGATGGTATCAATGGGATAAGGAAGGGAATTAGCCAGGTAGTTAAACTGAACTGCACCGTTTCCTGCACTCAGGCCAGTCACGCTGCAATTCTCCGCTTTGGTCACTTTTGAACCAGCCGCATCAATCTGCACATCAGCCACTGGCTTGTTTCCCAGGCCCTGATTTTTGAGGAACAAATAAGCCATCACCATATGGCCTGCATTTCCAGGATGAATGCGGTCATTACCCGTTAGGGTAAAGGTGGAATCCCCAGCCTGTTCCCGGATATTGATCTCCGTCATGGGATGGAAAAAATCCACGAAATCCCAATGATTATTGACGGCAGCCTGCTTCTGGAATTGAACGATCTGTTCCATTGCTTGGCTTTTTCCTGGATAATAATTTTTAGGGTTCTTCATCGTCTCATCATAGGGAGAGGTGCCTATCATGATCTTGCGGACATTCGGCAAAGCCTTCAACTTATCCTCCAAAATGGTAAAATAATGCTCGGACTCCGCTACACGGGCCTTCCCTATCGAATCAGCCTTGGGGTTCAACCACTCAAAATAACCAGAGTCATTCATTCCAAAGGTCAGGCAAACCACTGTAGGTTTATGGGGAAGAATATCGTCTTCAAACCGGCCGACCATGTTCAGCGCCCTGTCTCCACCTATGCCAATATTGTAAATGCGTATAGGCCTCGTTGGATAATGAAGCATGTAATACAGCCAGATATAAGACTCGTAATAACCTGCTTCCGTTATGCTGTTTCCCACAAAGCAAATCCTGTCCCCCTTTTTGAAGGGCTCAATCGCAGCATTTTGAGCAAATAGAACGCTACTAACGCTCGTCATGGCCACAGCCATCATCCATTTCTTTATCATGGTCTTTCTGAATTAGTCATAGAAAATTGAAGGGTACGGATTCCGAACCGGGGCATACCCAGTTCAATAAAGATTTTACCTTTGGCGTCTTTTTTTGATGTCAATGTTTGAATTGTTTTCCCATTGAAATCAACCAGGCGCACCGAAGTGAACGCAAAACCTGGATAGACCTTCTGGGGCGCATTGCTGCCTTGGGCGTTGAAAAAGCGAACTTGTAGTTCATTGCCCTTGCGAATCACGGAAGGCACTTCCCAGTCATTGGTTGTATTGATGAGGGAAAAAACAGATGTTTCAGGACCAGCCGCCCCTTTTTGGGTCAACGAGACAAGATGCTCACCCTGCGCGTCAGCGCCTCGGGTTGGACTGGCACTGCTCACATCAACAATCAGCGGTTCATTCCAGGCCACACTTTTGGTCCAGATATGGGCTTGGTCCCATTTTCCCATATGCGGTATCAAGGCATAGTTCATAGAGGACGGCCCATTCAGCGTATAATTTCTATAGAACAGCCCATCTCCGGAATATTGAAGCGTCAGTCCTAAAGGATAGTGAGGACCGTGCGCATAGGAAGTCGTATGATCCGTCAGCATGGCCAGCCCATATTGAGTATGTTCGTCCGTCACGTCCACCCAGTTCAGGATCACTACATTTTTGATACTATCCCAGCTATGGAAGAATGTATTGTCCAGGTGACTCTGGAGCACGTCGAAGGGCGCGTTCTTATAGATGTGTTGATGCGCAAAGGGAACGGGGAATAAAGCCTGAAGCTTGAAGGAATCATTGTAAAAAGCTTTTGCCAAATCTTTTCCCCGAACCTCGTCCGGAGATTGACCAATTCCTGTATTTCCTTCCCAATTCAGGTCCAGGTGTATATCTATCCTAGGTTGGGCCTGGGTAAGCGTCAAGGTCTGGGTAAAGGGGTGCGTGCTGATCTTTCCCTGTATTTCTATCTTAACCCTGAGTGGGCCGTTTTCTAAAATGGTAATCGCCGCAGTATCCTCCGTGTTGGTGTGAAACCCACCCTCTTTATAAAAGTTCCCCCTCATTTCTCCAAAAGCCAGGATGGACTTTGGATCAGTAAAAGAAGTATGGTTTAATTTTTTTGCGATTAGTTTGCTGATGGCGCCTCCCCTGGCGGGATCAAGTGTGATGGAGTATTGATCGGTTTCGATCCGGAAATGACCGTCTTTGGCCCGCCACGCATGCGCTCCGGCCAGGGTCGCTCTGTTCGAAGCTACCGTGCCAGCGCCGGTTGAAGTCCCGCCAGCCGTGCCTGCACCGGTTGAAGTCCCGCCAGCCGTGCCAGCGCCGTCGCCGGTTTTCGCTTCCCTGATGAAATAGACCGATTCTCCCAGAGAGGGGACATTGGCTTTAAAGAGCCATTCACCGTTGCAGCCCGGCTGGCTAGTCACTTCACTGTCTATAACGTACCTATCCGTCACTACCGCCCCTTTCCAGCCTTCAGGAAGCTTGAAAGAAACGACCTCCACCCGGCGACCCAAAGTCGTGTTCACCACGCGCACAGTGCGCAGCGCTGATCTTCTGGAACCAGGACCGGTGCCGCTGTTGGTGTTGATGCCGCTGTTGGTGTTGGTTGAGGTCGCTGATCCGGCCCCTTCGAGCGCGGCAAACGCATTCCCTGCAATAGTATCACAGCGTGCCTGGGTATTGCTGGTCCATTGCACCACATAATCGGCCCAACTCATACCGGCGCGTTGGTTATAGGGAACGATCCAGCAGTCGTGGTGTTGAGCCAGCAACAACGTTCTCCAGGCCTCGTCGAAGGAGGCCGTGGGCCAGGTAAAACCGTTGCAAGAGGCCCCAGTGCCCGCCGCCGGGGCCGGGCCGGGGACCCAAACCGAAGCGATCGCAACCAGCTTTTCCGTAGCAACAATCCTATTTTCCGCAGCCCGGACCTGTTGGGCTATGCGCTGAAGGATCTGCCCACCCCAAACCAGGCTGGTCAACACGTCTTCCTGAGAAAAGTGCCAATCGGCGGTAGGCTTGCGGATGGAATATTTTTCGATGTATCCCCTCCAGGTTACGAAGGTGAAGGGATGGTAAGTGCTTTTAACATTGTCCCGTTCCCCTGGTGTGCCTAGCACATGATCGTTACCAGGCTTTATCCAGGGCCCATTATTCCAGCCCGCATCCTGAAGGCACATACCGACCGGATGTTGTATCCCTGCCTGAAAGGACTTAGAGATATAAGCCACAGAATTATTGGAGGCTATAGTTTCCCAGGTAGATTTGGGTTTGAGACTTTCCACCTTGTAACGGGGAACTGTTATCAGCTTACTTCCATCGGGCCCAACCCAATTGACCAGCTCTCCTCCATAATTTCGGGTATAGCCTCCCCAACAGGTATTTGGATTTTTCAGGGAGGCGTACGAAATGCCATAACCCAACAAGATCTGTGGAAGGGCACTCGTAAAGCAAGGTTCCTCAGAGGAATAACTGCTGAAAACCAATCCAGGAAAATGCTCCCTGAGTTTGCGCATGCCATAATAGAATTGGCGGATGATGCTTTCTCCTCCGATGGTATACAGGTAACTCTGCCCGTAGCTCGGGTTGATGTATTCTACTCTTCCGTCAGCACTTTGGTCGGCCACCAGGAGCTTAAATGCTGCCAGGTCAGCGGAGTCTTTGAGGGCTATCGTATCCCAGGACTCAGGCTCCAACTCCAGGTTGATTTTCCAATCCGGGTGAGCACCCAACTGCTCTACCATAAAATGGGTTTGCCAGGGTGGAAGGTGTCCATAGATGCCCCCGTGGTAACCATCCACGAAATAAGACATCTTCTGGGCTTTTACCAGACCAGTACTCCACAAAACACATCCTATGATCAAACAGTTTCTTAACATTCTATCTATTTATTTGCGCGCCAGGGATGCATGGTTCAAATCATTTTACAGGCGGTTCCGCCCAATCATCCGAACGAAAAGGCATAGCAGGCCATCCTGCTCCATTCGTAAAATTGGTGATCGGAAAATTGGTGAACGCGTAACGCACCGCCACGGGTTTTTTCACTTTGGAACAAACCAGGACAATATGATCGTCCTCAATGGTCGCCACCGCAGGATAGAATTTCCCATCGGCGCCCGCCAGGGTAAAATAATTAGGGGCTGCTCCATCACTGGTTTTTAGTCCTCCGGAAGTTGTACCGGGTTTAAAGTGGACGGTGACGGCTTTGCCCTTTACTTCCATATAATTGAAATCAGGTCCCTGATAAACGACGTCGTTCAATCCGTAAATTCTGTTCAGGGCGGTGGCTGCCAGTCTTTCTCCGATGGGCCTTTTATTATGTGGATGGAGATTGCGGGGTTCTCCACAATCCATGGTGGTCACTACTGCCGTATGATCCAGTTCAGTGATATTGCTTTGTGCTTCTCTGAAGTAGGCGCATTCCGCCAGTGTGCTATCTGTCCTATCGTAGAAGTAAGGAGCAATATGTACCAGATAGACGGGCAGATTGCCCTGTCCAAAATCCTTTCTCCAAGACACAATCATGGTCTGAATCAGACGCGTATAACTTGCCCGCTCCAAACGGTTGGTCTCCCCTTGATACCAGCAGAACCCACTAACAGACAGGTTGATCAGGGGATGGATCATGGCGTTATACAATAGGAAGGGGCGAGTCACCTTTTCAAAGGAGAATCCCCCATCAATTTTTTCTTTGGATTTGGGACTGTTCAGGTAAGGTTCAAGATATACCCTATCCAACATGGTATCAGAAGCCAGGGCCTCCTGTGGAACAAAGGCCTGTCCTGCACTGGCGCCAATACCCGTGAAAATGATGCCGACGGGTACATCCAGTTGGGCCTGAAGGCGCCGTCCAAAAAAGTAACCTACTGCACTGAAGTTTCTAACGGTCTGAGGGGAGCAAAGTACCCATTTGCCCTTAATGGTATTCAGCGGATGGTCGCTGAAATTTAAGTCTGCATTGAATAACCTTATATGAGGAAGGTCAGCAGCGGCGAGTTCTGCACTGGAGTCTGTGACGTCCTTCGTACTGTACTGCATGTTCGATTGACCAGACATAATCCAAACCTCTCCAATCAACAAATGGGTAAGGGTCTGGGTATGACCTTCACTAGATACCGTCAGGGTATGTTCCTGATAATCTCTCTTCTTAGCGACGGGAACGTCAATAATCCCCATAAAATTTCCGGAAGCATCGGCCTGGACTTGAACTGGCGTAGAAAGCCAATCGGCCTGTATCTGTACGGTCGCACCAGGATTGGCCCAGCCCCATACCTTAAAGGCTTTGTTTGCCTGCACGACCATATTACTTTGCAGGGGACTTCCCAAGGCCAAAGTATCCGGCGCAGTGGCCGTCGGCAGTCCGGAGACACACCCAGGCACCAGCGACAATCCGGAGACACACGCGGGGGTCAGCGCAGATCCTCCGCGTCCGGCCACATGAGCGTGCCCGTATGTGCTACCCAGGGCCAGATTCAAACTCAACAATAAGCATACAATTCGCATGGAATAAGTTTCATTGGTTATACTAGCGGCCATTGTTATACGGCTCAACGATCAATTTATACTGACCTCCATTCAGGAGGGCCGGGTCAAATTCAAAGGTGACCTTTTTGGTTTCTCCTTGCAGGAGGGTGAAATAGTTGTCATTCTGAAGGGCAGGGAGGATGCGCTGGCCATCTGAAGCGCGCACCGCCTGAACGCGCACCGCAAAGGCTGGAGCTTTAGCCCCACGGGGGTTGGTAATGGACGCCTCTATGAAGTCCTTTCCGTCGCGCACCACCAGGGCCGAAGTTACCTTAAGTTTCACCGCAGGCATGGAATTGAGCGCGGTGTAATCCGTTCCTTTGAGGCTCCGCCAATAAAAGTTATCACTGACCAGTTGACCAGCTACGTCTCTTAATTCCAGCCGGATAAAATGGACCGGACTTAAGGAAGAGTGGATTTGGCCATAGACCTCAAAGTCGTAGAGGGAGTATCCAAAATTAGTGGCTCTGCGGACCCCCTGCATTTTTATGTAGCGGGCGGTAACAGGAGCAAAGCTGATCCTTTCCATACCCCCTTTACCCTGATCCGTGCTGTAGATTTCCTTCCAGGTGCCGGCATCATCGGATACCAGGATTTTGTAGGCTGATCCATAAGCGGCTTCCCAGTTCAACGAAATATTATGGAAAGTCTGGGGCTGGCCCAGGTCTACATAGATCCAGGCGTCATCCCTGTAAGCACTGGACCAACGCGAGCCTCCGTTGCCATCGGTAACTGCGCTTGCATCCGAAGCTTCCGGTGCGCCAGAAGAGGCCACGGCCGTTTTACCGAAGGCCAGGTCATCGGGTTTGAAATCCAAATGGAAAGCTTCCGTGACCGTATCTGATGGGGCATCGATCGTGGCGTTACGTGCGTATGCGGCCTGTACCTTCCCATCTAGGTTATAGACGGAGGCTTTGGCTTGCAGACCCTGTACAGCGCTTAAAGTCGTATTGACCACTTTCACAGAATTGTCCGAGGGACTCCATTGTATGTGTAAGGGTTCACAAGCTGTTTTGACGCCCCAATATGCACCCGTCAGGTCATAGTAATAATCGTAGGTCTGCCATACAAAGGAGGGGTAAGCAGATTGGCTCATCCAGGTCATGACCCCGGAAGCATCATTCCACATATTGTGCTGCCAACCTTCGTAGAGGGCTTTATTGGTTACGATGTTGAGGAGCTGGGCTTTTCTACAAAAATCCTCAATGCCCGTCGCTTTGCCATAGTCCTTGTCTATGGTTTCCGCATAAGTATTAGGACCGGCATTGGCCGCAGAGGGTCCGAAGAAATGCTTGTCCCACATGGGATTCCGGGGCCACCAAGTGCTATCGGGCATAAATTGCTTAAAGCTCTCAAAGGTGGTAAAGACGGCCGTCCCAATTTCCGTACGGAAACCCCAGCCTGGGCTCCCCCCAAAACCGCCAGGATAGCGGGTAAAATACCAAGTGGGTTTTCCATTGGTCCAGGGTCCGCTTCCGGTTAATGCCCCCAGGTGGGAGTTCGGCTGATACCAACGATCCCCGGCGTCGAAGGCCTGCACGTCCTCCCGCAACCATCCGTTGAGCGGGGCTATGGGCGTGCCTTCATTGTCTGCACACCAAACGGCAATGGAGGGGTGATTACGGAACCTTTTTATTTTCTCAACGGCATTGAAGTTGAAGGCAAAAACATCATCCGGCAGGTTGGGATGGGAGTTTAACCAAAATTCATCCCAAACCATGATCCCATACTTATCGCAAGCATCATAGAAGGCTTCATCCGTGGTAGATCCAATCCAATTTCGGATCATGTTATAATGCATCTCTTTATGCAAGCGAACTTTATAGTCGTACTCGCTCCCCCTGCACCTCAACAAGTATTCACTCATTCCCCAGTTACCCCCCCGAACAAATATCCTTTCTCCGTTGATGTTGATATGAAAAACACCGCCGGTGGTATCATAACTGTATTGGCGGATACCAAAGCGTATCTGCCGGGATTCAGAGACTTTTCCATCCACGCTGTAGCTTATGGTGGCAGTATACAGATTGGGATCTCCATATCCATTAGGCCACCATAGTGCCGGGTTCTGAATATGCAGGGCTGCATATTTGCCTGGATCAAAATTGACTTCATCGTGCTGGCCAGGATGAAGGGTAGCGTTGCGGGACAGCCTGATATTCCCAGGCTGAATGTTCACCATTACCACGCCCTTGGCGTCCTGGGAACCATTATTGGTCAGCCCCAACTGAAGGGATACAACCGCTTCAGAACGGGAAGGTACCTGTGTCCTGATCCAGGGGTCTGTTATGGTAACCCCGCCTGTCTGGGTCAGATATACCTCATCGGTAATCCCCTGGAGTAATCCGGGGACCGAAGGCATCCAATCCCATCCGTCGCTGGAAATATAGGTGGGACTCATGTGGTTGGCAATGGGCCTGCCTGGCCAGTGGACCAGCACCGCCAAAACGTTCTGCCCACCCGTTTTTACCAGGGAGGTAATGTCATAGTCCCCCCTTTGCATAAATCCATCCAGTAGCCCCAGGCGCACACCATTGAAGAAGACTTCTCCTTTACGGTTAATACCGCGGAAATGAAGCCATAGATGGCCATCAGCGGTCAAAGAAGGCGTACTAAATTCAGTTCTATACCAGAAATTCCGGTCATATTTTGACTTATCAACCTGGTAAATATTGTCTGCGTAATTGGGATCTTTTTCCAGTCCGGCTTTTACGTATGATTGAAATACGATGCCCGGCACTACAGCAGAAACCCATCCCTTTGTATCATAGCCTTGCTGGTATATCTGCACGCTGTCGCTCCCTATGTCCGATTGGGGCTTCACTTTCCAGACAACCGCCCCGCTGTCTGCGTCCAGGGAAATACGGGTCTGGGCGCCGCCCCCCACAGCCTGGGAGTCCGCCGCGACGGTACCGAGCAATCCATAAGCAATCATCGACAGGATGAGGATCTTCTTTTTAAACATCTGATCTTCTATTGAGCTTTAGATAATGAAAATGGAATGTCCGCATCTTGCAGCCCCCTGGTCGTATTGGGCCGGCTACTCATATCCAGGTGTAGAATCCCACCCTTCACGATATCATCATACGTTATCCAGTTATGGTTGTAGACTGCCCCATTGAGGGTAGCGGAGGAAATATATACGTTATCCTTACTATTATTGGGCGCTTCTATGACAAACTTCTTCCCATCTTCCATGGTAATGGTGATCTTGTTGAAAACCGGACTCCCCAACACATATTGTTCGGTCCCTGGGCAAACACTGTAAATACCCATGGCACTCAGCACATACCAGGAAGACATGGCGCCCTCATCTTCATCTCCCGGATAACCCTGAGGCGTTCCCGTATAGAGCCTTTCCATGGCCTGGCGTATATGGTATTGCGTCTTCCAGGGCTGGCCGGCGTAGCTGTACAAATATATCATGTGCAGGATGGGTTGGTTGCCATGGGCATACTGACCCAGGTTCTCTATCACCATTTCCTTCATTTCATGGATCATCCCTCCATAGGTTCCATAGTGCACCGTAGACGGCGCACTGAATACCGAATCGATGCGGTTAATGAAGTTCTGGCGTCCACCCATGAGGTTGATCAGGCCTTGCACATCATGAAATACAGACCAGTTCCAGTGCCAGGCATTGCCTTCTGTAAAAGGGCCGCCCCATTCATAGGGATCGAAGTTGGGTGTAAACTGTCCGTCCTTGCTCTTGCCCTGCATGAATCCAGTCTCCGGGTTGAAAACATTGCGGTAGTTGTACATCTGCCTGGCAAAAACATCCTCATAGAATTTATTGCCCGTCATCCGCGCCAGGTTATAGGCACAGAAATCATCGTAGGCGTATTCCAGGGTGGCCGCAGTTGAACCACCATATTCCGGGTAAGGCACAAAGCCTACCTCATAATATTCTTTCCAGCCCTGACGTCCGTTGGCGCCCCCCCAGGGCCCCTTGTTAAAAGCCTCATGTGCGTAGGCTTTGAGGGCAGAATCAGGATTAAAGGTGCGTACCCCTTTTACCCAGGCATCTGTCAGCAGGGAAATAGCGTGATTGCCCAGCATGCCCCCTGTTTCAGAAGGAGCAGACCAGGAGGGTAACCACCCGCATTGCTGCTGGGCATCCAGCAGGGCTTGTACATACTGCCCCTGCATGGTAGGGTGCAAAATGATGGTGAGCGGAAACTGGGAGCGAAACGTGTCCCAGAATCCATTGTCGGAGTACATGTATCCAGAATGAACCTTGAAGTCATAAGGACTATAGTAATAGGGCTTCCCCGAGGAGTCTATTTCAAAAAAAGTATGGGAAAACAGGTTGGCCCTGAACATGCAGGAATAGAAGGTCGTTTTCTGGGCTTCCGTCCCTCCTTCCACCAGTACCCTGTTGAATAAGGCATTCCATACTTTATCTGCTGCCTTACGCGTATCCTCAAAGCTGGGATAGGCGTCCAGTTCCCTATGCAGGGTGACGAGGGCTTGTTCAGGGCTGATATAGGAAGAGGCGATCTTCACCTCCACGATGGCTCCTGGTTTGAACTGCAGATACGCGCCCATACCCTTGCCGGAGCCATCCAGGCTATCGGCGTGGCTGGCGCCATTCACATTTTCCCAGGTGCCATAAGCCTTGAAAGGCTGGCTGAACACCATAAAAAAATAGTTCCTGTAGTTTCCCGGAACCCAATGTCCATTGTTTACCCACCCACTGATAGTCCTGGCTTGGGGATCTATCATTATCTGACTAAATTTGGTATAACCATCCAGCATCAAAAAAGGCGCTCTTCCTTTAGGAAAAGAAAAACGCATCCTGGTTCCCCGTTCTGTGGGCGTCATTTCCACTTTTATGCCTCCCTGTAATTTGACCCCGTAATAACTGGGCAGGGCAGTTTCATCGGCATGAGAAAACGCGAGTGCCCGATCATCTTCTTTGGTTTTTACGCTATCCAATACGGGCATAAGCGAAAACACCCCATAATCCCCCATCCAAGGGCTGCACTGGTGGCTTTGTCCAAAAGCCCTTATTGTGCTGGCTTGATACTGGTATTTCCAACCGTCTCCATCCTTTCCCGTTTGAGCGCTCCAGGCATTCATGCCAAAGGGCAGGCTAATTACAGGGTTGACATTGCCATAGCTAAGTCCGAAATCCGATTGGGTGCCTTGAAGGGTGTTGGCATAATGGATCAGATCCTGGTTTTGGGCAAGGGCCGGAGCGGCGGCCACCAGCAGGATGGCGATAGCCAGAAAAAGAAAGCTTGCTGTAGCCAGCTTCCGGAATCGGCTGACGCAATACATTCCATCGATTTCATTGCCCGGTGTGATTGCCATTCTTCTATTTCTCATAATTGCCTTAGTTAGATGCCCCAATTTTTATTAGGCTTTGGACCCATGAACAATTCCAACACACCTCCTGCAAGGATCTGCGCATGATCTATATGGCAATAGGGATAGGCTTTACCATTGAGTTTCGCCGACTGGATGTACACGTTTTCAGCAGAGTTGCCATGGGCAATCACCTCAAAGGTTTTTCCCTTTGCATAGGCCGGATCCAATTTCAGCACCACCTTGTCGAATACAGGACTGGTGATCTCATAGCGGGTATCCCCCGGACATATGGGATGCAGGCCCGAAGCGGCCAGTACATACCAGGCAGACATTTGTCCCACGTCCTCATTGCCTACGAGGCCTTCTACCCCATCATGGTATGCCCTCGTACAAACCTGACGGCTCCATTCCTGGGTAAGCCAGGGCGCGCCCAGGCGGTTAAACAGGAAAGGCACATGGTGCACGGGTTCGTTGGCGTGGTTATAATAGTCGTTCCACAACATGCCCTGGGGCGTTTGATGAAAAAGATTCAACAAGTCTTCGATGACTTTTTCCTTCCCACCCATCAAAGCCACCATGCCATCGATATCCTGGGGAACAAACCATCCCTGTTGGTAAGGATTGCTTTCCACCGTTCCGTAGAATTGTTTCAGGCGGCCTTCGGAAGGCCACACAGACCAGGACCCATCTGCCTCCTTAGGCCTGAACCAATGCACGGAAGTGTCAAATACGTTTTTATAGCTTTGAGACCGGGCCGCGTATTTGCCGGCGTCTTCCGAATGCCCCAGGGCCTTAGCCAGTTGGGCCAGGCACCACTCCGAATAGGCATTCTCCAGCGTATTGGAAATAACAAAAGGAGCGGATGCATAGGAAGTGCCGCTGTGGTCAACCGGATCACAGATATAGCTCCAGCCCTTGTCTCCATTGCCAAAACGTTCGCAGGAATTGACCGCATACTGGTAAGCCTTGTTGACATCGTATCCCCTGATCCCCTTGGCATAAGCGTCAGAGAGGACGACCACCGCCGGATTGCCAATCATGCAACCGCTATAAGCATTGAAGATTTCCCAGCGTTCCAGATAATGTTGACCGCTTTGATCAGCCAGGGACACCAAAGAATTGATGACATCATTAACCAAGGCAGGATTGATGATGGTTTGCAGGGGCATCTGGGAGCGAAACACATCCCATCCGCTGAATATGGTGCGTTTGGTAAAGGCAGCAGAGCGATGGACCTGTCCATCACCTCCGGGATAGTCCCCGCTGACGTCCGTAAGGATACGAGGGTCTATCATCGTATGGTACATGGCAGTATAGAAAACTGTTTTTTCCTCCTCCGTACCACCATGAATGTCTATTTTATCCAGGGCCTGGTTCCACAGTTGCCTGCTGCGCAGGTGTACCCCGTCAAAATCCCAGTCAGGAATCTCGGCGTTGAGGTTTTGTTTAGCGCCTGCTATGCTGACAAAGGAGATACCCGATTTCATCAGTACCGCTTCCCCAGCCTTGGCATCGAACTCCGTATAGAAACCCAGGTGTTTGCCCTGGCGCTCGCCTACCATAGGTAGCACCGTCGATTGGGCAATACGATCCTGATACTTATCCGAAGTGACCGATTCACGTTTACGGCTCCAGTCGTCGGGAATATCGGCTGACCAGACCCCGTACTGGGTCAAGGGTTTGCTGAACTGGGCATAGAAGTATACGGTATAGTAGACATTCCCCGCTCCATCTCCCCATCCTCCCCCTTCAGGGGTACATTTCATCCATCCTTCTATGGTATGGTCATCTACTACTTTTACGTACTGCAAAGTAGCGGTGCCCCCTACTCTCCTGGCCAGGTCTATCTGTATCCTGGAGTGACCGCCTGCCTCAAAGGTAAACCGCAGCATCCCACTATGGGTTGCAGCAGTCATTTCTGCGTGTACATGGTACTTGTCGAGCAGGACGCTGTAATATCCTGCCGTAGCGTGTTCGCTGGATTTATCATAGGTCGAACGGTAGCCCTTGGAGGGATCCTCCAGTTTACCGGAGAAAGTATGCAGGGGTCCAGTGGTAGGCATCACCAAAAAATTGCCCAGGTCACCATACCAGCCTACCCCACTCATCTGGGTAAAGGCAAACCCCTCAATGCTGGTATGCTCATAACTGTATCCGCAACCATTATCCCCTCCGGTTATGGTATTCGGGCTGACCTGGACCATACCATAGGGGGTTGTGGCCCCGGGAAATGTTTTTCCCAGACCATGACTAGCCCCGGCTTTGTCTTCATTGGTGGAAGCCCCTATGAAAGGATTGACATAATCCACTGGCTCCTTACCTTGCGCTGTTCCCACCAAAGCACGGGAAATCAACCATGTTGCCATCACTGCGTTTTTCATACTGATCATTTCTCAACGGCTTAAAATCCTACCTGTATTCCCAGGTTGAGTACTTTTTGGGTTAAATAGGCATCCCCTACCGTATTGGATTCGGTTTCCGGGTCTTGCTGATATTTTTTAGCCACATTACTCCAGGTCAGCAGGTTGTAAGCACTCAAGTAGAGTCTGACACTGCTTAGTTTAAAAGGAATATCTTTTTTGGAGAGCTGGTAAGACAGATCTACCGTTTTCATACGGATATAGTGTGCGTTCACCAACCAGAAATTGGACATATAGTTGGTGGGGCTGTTTATGGTCGTTGGGTTAGATGTCAACCTGGGAAAAGAAGCATTGGTATTTTCAGGCGTCCAGGCCAATTCATGAATGGGCTGCCACTGGCTCTGGAAGGGCTCGATGGCCGTTCCATACAAGCTTAAGGAGTATTGGAATGCGCCCTGGAACAGGACACTCAGGTCGAAGTTTTTGTATCCCAGTTTGATGGGCAGGCCCACTGTAGTGTTGGGAATATTGGGGCGACCAATAGCCTCCTCATCGTTTTGGTCAATAATACCGTCTCCGTTCAGGTCCTTATATTTCAGGTCACCCTGAACAAGGGTGGCAGCCGTATTGGGTTTGGCCACTTTGGGGTTGTTGATGTCTGCTTGGGAATAAAACCCTTCCCATACATATCCGAAAGGTTGATTGATCTGGTGACCGGTGACCGCCAGCCAGGGGAAACGGGGAGAAGCTTCGGCCTCATAGATGATCTTGTTCTTATTGTGGGAATACACGATACCCACGCTGTAGAAGACTTTGCCGACGGTATTCTTATACGTAATCGTTTCTTCCCAGCCCTGGTTGGTGGTAATACCCACGTTGGTGGGAGAAAGCCCTATACCGATAATAAGGGGTACGTTACCCGGAACGACTAGCTGGTCAAATCGATACTCGTGGAAATAATCTGTAGTGGAAGTGATATGATCCCCAAAGAGGTTAAAGTCCAAACCAAAATCATACTTCCGGGCTTTCTCCCAGGTCACATTGTTGTTGCCCAAAGCGCCTTCGTATACCGTCGTTCCATCTGACTGGGTGGCGCCAAAGCTGTAGGGAGTTCCCGTATAGTAATACTGGGTATAGAGGTATTGATTACCGAGGGCGATGTCTGAACCAACAACCCCGTAAGTAGCCCTCCATTTAAACAGGTTGACTTTAGGCAGGGCTTCTGCAAACCATTTTTCCTTGGCCATATTCCAAGCCACCCCGATAGAGGGGAAAAACCCGTTGCGGTGGGAGGACTGGAAACGGTCAGATCCGTTGATGGCTCCGTTGAACTCGACCATGTACTTCTGCTTGTAGTCATATCCCAGCTTCAGGGAGTAGCCCCGGTACTTGGAAGGAACCTGACCAAACACCGAACTGTCCGCATCAGTCCTGGAGTTTTGTTCGTTCCATAACAGTAAGGCATTGAAGTGATGGGTATTGTGAAAAGTCCTGTCATAGGTCAGGAACAACTGGGCGTTCACGATCTGTATATCCAGGTCCGTATAACCGGAGTTAACCCAGTTTCCTTCTACATATCCACCGGAACTGGGGCCAGTGTTGAGCGTATAGCTACCATTGACGGGATTGTAGTGGTAAGTGGGGGGGAAGTCAAATCCGTGATTGAGCTGGAGCACACTTTCCAGTTCGCTGGAATAAGCCAGCCTGCCGGTCAATTGAAGGCCCTCGGTAATGGCGCTCAATTTTTCATCAAACCCCAGTAACGTATTGAAGTCTGTTCGACGATCCCTGACGTAACCACCTGAAGCCAGCATGGCATTAAGGGTAGGTAGCTGACTCTGGGTATCATAAGCATAAGCAAAGCTGCCGTTGGGGTTGATAAAGGGTGCCGAGAACGGATGGTAATCCTGGTAGTTGTAAATGTTTCCGATGACGTTTACGTTAGATGACTGGTTAACATCCATATAGCGTGTAGTCACGTCCATACGCAGGGTCAGGTTCTTGGAAGCCGTTACGTCCAGGTTGCCGCGGATATTGTAACGGTTGTAGAAGTAATTGGAGTTAACCCCGTCTGAATTAATATCGTTCTGATTGGTCCCGAAGTTCTTCACGGTTCCATTCTGCGTAAAGGCGCCTCCAGAGATGAAATAACGCACGTTGTGGGTACCCCCGGACACGTTGAGGTCTGCATTGGCTTGTAAACTGACGGGCTTCATGATGGCCTTATACCAATTCACGTTGGGATGTCCATAAGGGTCAGTCCCGTTTTTGAAAGCGTCGAGGTCTGCCTGAGAGAACTGAGGCGCTATACCATCATTGGCATAGGCTTGATTAACGAGTAAAGCGGAGTGATAGGAGTCCAGGAACTCGGGGGTGCGCACCGGAGACTGGGCTCCGCTTTCTCCCCTGATCTGGAATTTGGGCCTGCCAATTACCCCTCTTTTAGTGGTGACCAGCAATACACCATTGGCTCCCTTGATACCATATATGGCAGTAGAGGCCGCATCTTTGAGGATGGTAATGGTTTCAATTTCATTGACGTTGATTTGTTGGAGCTGATCATAGGTGTATTCTATATCATCTACCAGGATCAGGGGCTGATTACCATTGGGGTTCAAGGAACTGACCCCGCGGATATAAAAGTCCGAAGCATCGTGACCAGGTTGACCAGAACGTTGAACGGTCACCAATCCGGGCAATCTTCCCGCCAGGGCATTCTGCACACTGGAAGTGGGCACATCTTCGATTTCTTTGGCATCAATACTACTAACTGCTGCTGTCATGGTGGACCTGGTTTTGGCCGCACCAAATCCAACAATGGTGACTTCATCCATCCCGGCAGTATTCTGGACCAGCTTCACATCCAGCGTGGTGTTTTGAGCACCTGCCTTAAGGGCTATGGTCTGTTTCAGGTAGTTCACGTAGGAGATCACAACGGCATTGGAGGTACCCCTCAGCACGAGTTTAAACTCGCCTTTACCATTGGTTTGCACTCCGCTTCTAGCCTGACCTACTTCGGCGACGGTGGCGCCTACCAGGGGTCCGTATTCGTCCCTTACTATACCCGTGACGATGCGTGTCGTCTGAGCCCAGGAGCGGGCTGACGCCAGAAGGGTGGCTATGCAGAGCAATATCAGTAGCTTACTCATATCCGAAAAGTTCATTTTTTGATTGAATGGATTACCAGCCTAGGTTTTGTTTCATCTGAGGGTTCTTCACTACTTCGCCGTAGGGTATAGGATATAAGTACATCCTGGGCGCGATGAAGGAAGTGGTCAGCACATTGATCGGATTATAGTTGATCAGCCCGTTGGAAGTCTGTACCAGATCCAGTCCCTGAAGAGGGGCCGTATTGTAGACTTCTTCTGCTATCTTCCAGCGACGTATATCCCAATACCTGTGCTCTTCAAAGGCCAGTTCCAATCGTCTTTCCAGTTGAATAGCCGTCCTCATATCTGCCTGATCCATTCCTACGGCAAGTCCATACATATTATTCGCTCCGGGTTGAATGCCTGCCCTTTGCCTGATTTGTATTAAAGCATTATACACTGCTTGTGAAGGACCGGAATATTCGTTGGTGGCTTCCGCAAAATCCAGGAGAATTTCCGCATACCGGGCTAGGATCCAGTCATGGATAGTGTTGGAAAATTCCGGAGGGTTGCTTTGGACACTTTCAAATGGCCCCATGAACTTGCGCATGTAGTAGCCCGTCTTGGTCTGTTGAATAATGCCTCCGGGCTTGTCCAGGCCCCCATCAAAGGTTTCCACATTCCTGTTGAGCCAAAGGTCTCCATTGCAGAAGATCGTTTTGGTCAGGCGGGGATCCCTGTTATCATAAGGATCCTGTGCATTGAAACCAGAAGCGGGATCCGTAATAGGCAATCCATTATTCATAGGGTAAGAGGCCTCCAGATTTTGAGTGGGGCTTGTTTCCCCGGTCGCACCCTGGGACGTATACCCTACGGGAGAGTTCACCTGTTCTACCTTTATTTGGGATCCCACCTGTATCCACATGATGGTTTCCGTATTGTCACCCACCGGTGAGGCCTGGTCGGTGAATACATTCTGGAAAGTGGGCATCAACTGATAGGTATTGAGGTTCATCACCGCCTGGGCAGCCTGGGCAGCGAGGTTCCAGCGATTCACGTCGTAATTGGTATAGCCGGTTAAGGGGTTATTAGGATCAATGTTTCCCCCATTGAACAGGGGACTTGCCGCTAGTAACAGCGCCTGGGCCTTGAGTGCTAAGGCCGCCCCCTGGGTAATATGTCCGTACGTGTTTCCATTTACCTGTGAAGCCGTTCGGAGGCTGTCTTGAATATCATTGCATTCACTGACGATATAGTTGATACAGTCGGAAAAAGAATTCCTGGGCACCAGGGCGTTATCCGCAATCGTGAACACGGTATCGCCCAACAAAGGAACCCCACCATAGCGCTTTACCAGGTCCAGATAAAGGTAGGCCCTGAGCCACCGGGCTTCGGAGCGGTAGGCCGCGATCATCGGACGTCCATCAGGCAGTTTGGCATTGATGGGAACGATGTAAATATTATTGATGAATATGGTATTGTCCCTGATGCAGGTATAATCCTTAGACCAAACGTCATCCGAATTGGTGGCCGCAGCGGAAAACTGCCCAGTGGCAATTTCCTGCACGGCGCTAAGTGTATTGGAGGAAGAAACGGCATCATCAGAGGCGGCATCCAGGTAATCCCCTCCAACCCGGTTGTGTCCGCTGGTCAGGCTTTGCAGGTAGCAGTTGGCCAGGTAATAAATAGCATTGGTACCCGCCGAGTCGTAGGGATTGAATACGTCATTTTGTACGGCCGTCTGACCCAGGGGAACTGATTCATAGTTCTTCTGGCAGGATACCAGCCCCAGCAAGCCTACCAAAAAGATTGATGTATATGTTGCTTTCATCTTTTTTCTTTTTTAGTCATACGTACTATAACCTAACCTTTACGCCTGCATTCAATATCCTTTGTATGGGATAGCTGGGCAGTTCCACTTCGGGATCCACACCCCCTTTGTAGGCAACATGGGTGAACAGGTTTTGTGCGCTGACAAATATTTTAATGGTACCCATTTTCGATTTTTTCAACATGGAATAAGGTAGATTATACCCTATGCTGACATTTTTCAACCTCCAGAAATTCCCATTGTGCAGGAAGTAAGTACTGGGCAAATAACCCGGTGCGTAGTTGTATCCATTACCTCCGGCAGTCAAACGGGGTGCTGTAGCAGTGGCAGCGTCTTCCGGAATCCAGCGTCCCAGCACTTGCTGGTAAGCCTGGGTATAGACGTTTCCGTTGGATAGGAACCCTTCATATATGCCGGAGTTATTGAGGATTTCATCCCTGTTGGCCTCTCCTTGTATCAACGCACTGGCTTCGATTCCTTTAAAGTTGAACCCCGCAGTCAGACCATAGTAGATCATGGGTCTTCCCTTTCCAAGGGGGGCCTGATCAAACTGGTCGATCACTCCGTCGTGGTTGAGGTCCTTATAGCGTATGTCGCCGGCCTGAGGTGTATATCCGGTAATGGTGGGAGCGCCGGCAGCCTGAGCGGCTGTCTGGAACAAGCCATCGGCAATGTATCCGAAAGGTTGTCCAACCGGTCTGCCCGTGTGCACGTTCCAGGGATTTTGCTCATATTGCTCATCCATGTACAGGACTTTCGTTTGCTGTACAGAAGCGTTGCCGGTAAAGAAATAATTAAAATTGCCAACCCTGTTCTGGTAAGTCAGTTCGATTTCCGCTCCCTGGTATAAGTCTCTTCCCAGGTTTTCAGCCGGGTAGTTAATACCTATCAGGGCTACGTTGTCTCCCCTTTGCTGCATGACATCAAAGTAGACCTCGTGGTAATAGTCTGCTGTAAACAACAAGGTGTTCTGGAGAAAGGCCAGGTCTACACCATAATCGAACTTATGGGCCTTCTCCCAGGTGGCGTTGATATTCGCCAGGGTTTGGTTACCCGGTGTACCTCCTTCATAGTAGACATTGGCTTGACCCAGGTTGTACCCGGAGCCAAAGCCATAGGTACCGGCAGTAGAGTAATATTGCTCTCTCCAGATATAGTATCCGTAATCATCTACATTGGCATTACCCGTTAAGCCATAGGTCGCGCGCATCTTGAAGTTATCCACCCAGGGGAACAACGCTTTGAAGAAGGCTTCTTTGGTCACCAACCATCCAAGGCCTCCTGCATAGAACAGGCCGAAGCGATGTCCGGGTGCGTAACGGTCGTAACCACTGTAGTTGGCAGCGCCTTCTGCAAAATATTTTCCCTCATAATTATAAGACACCTTACCTGCGAAGTTGGTCAGCTCGGCGGGCAAATCATAGTTAAACAAGGTTCTTTTCTGGTCGGCCAGTATTTCAGCGTGAATACTTTGTATGCCATGAAAACTATGGTCATATCCCGCGGAAAACTGGAAGAATCTATACCTGGCCCAGGAGGAAGTATTATAGCTGTTGCTTTCCGCAATGGCGGATCCATACTGGTTGTAGCTGGTGTCTCCGCTACTGTTGGTCACCATCTGGAAAACGTTTTGCTGAAGGCTACGGTTGAGGTTGGTTTCGGCCTGTACCGAAACATCTCCGCTGGCCTTCACCCATAAGCCCTTAGTGATCTGATCCAGGTTATACTTCAGGTTCAGGTTGGTCATCAGGTCGTGATTATGGTCCGGTTCATAACCCGACCCGGTTACCTGTGCCAGGAGGTTCTGGGTATAATTCGGATTACCGCCAAATGATCCATTGGGGTTGAATACGGGATGGGCATTGTTGGGGGTCGTGAGTAAATTATTCAGGATCGTACCGACGGCTACTCCCGGTAGATTACCATCCTGTAGCCTGCCCAGGGCTTGTAATTCCACTTCGAAGTGTTTGTTGACGTTCACGTCTATCTTGGTGTTCATATAGTAGCGCTGAACGTCGAGGTTGGTGCTATAAGAGGTAGTGGGAGAATTCACGAAAATCCCTTCCTTATTCATGTAGCTCAGGTCGATGACGAACCGCGCCGTATTGGACCCACCGGCAGCATTCAGGTTGATCCTGGTCAAAAGGGGATTCTTATTCAGAATGGTGTTGTACCAGTTGACATCCGGATGTCCTATGGGATCGGTATGGTTCCTGTAGGCCTCAAAGTCTTGTAATGAATAGGCAGCGGGTTTTCCGTTATTGGCCAGGGCCTCATTGAGCAGGTAAGCGTATTGATAGGCTGGTAGTGGAGTGGGCAATCCCAAATTCTGTTGCATGCCCGACTCAGCGGTGATGTCCAGACGCGTGGGGCCTGGGGTTGCTTGTTTGGTCGTTACAATGATGGCTCCCCTGGAGCTGTTCTGGCCCAGGAAAATATTGGATAAAGGGTCCTTCAGAATGGAAATAGATTCTATACTCTCCGGATCTATATTATACCATTCCCGTTGAACCCCATCGACGATAGCAATAGGGTTCTGACCCGAACTTCCCGCATGACCCCTTAGTGTTACGTTGAACTCTGAGTTATCTGTCGGGCCTTCCTGGGTGGTTCCATTGGTAGGTGTATACGTACCGATGAAGGTATTTAAGGACGTCAATACCGAGGTATTAAAGGATTGAAAGCCCGCCGTCTGATTGATATCCAAACCGGCCATCCTGCCCTGTAAGGCATACAGGTAACCAGAAGCGGGTGTTGTATTGAGTTGTTCACTACCAACGGTGCTAACGGCCCCCAGGAATGAGTTCCTGTCCTGCTGCCCGTATAGTACATCCAGCTTCTGTGCCTGAATGGTGGGAAGGATGATGGTATCCTTATTTTCTATAGCCCTTCCAGGCGTTATAGGAATGGGCACAAACCTGGGAGAAAGCCTCACGGACAGTGAAGTATCTCTGCCGACTGTTCGTTCGGCAATATAGAATGTAGGATGCGTGAATACCAGGATATTTCCTGCAATGGCGTTGATGCGGAACAGACCCTCCTGGTTAGTGAGGACACCAGTGGTTTGTCCCTTCACCGAAACCAGTACCCCGGCCTGAGGCGCGCCAAAGTTATCGGCAACGAATCCTTTTACGAAGTAAGTGGATACCTGAGCGCCCGGTTGTCCTGAAGAAGGGGATGCGTTTTGAGCTTTTGCATCCGGGGCCAGCCATAGGCAGACCCCTATGAGAATGATTACGCTTTTATGTGGATTGTGGAGACGCATAATGGATGATTGAAGTGGATCTAGTTACAACCAAAATCGAACGAGAATGGATAGGACTTGCCTCCATACCCGACTTTAATGGTACCTGTCTGGTCGGTGAATAAATAGTGCAAACTATCCAGGGATTGAGTCGGCGAGAGTTTGAAAAAACCTCTGGGCCACATTTCCATAGACCAGTTTCCTGCACTTTGCAGGGTCATTTTCGATTGACTGTTCTGCGCGCAAACGGTTATGCTGTCTCCATTCGTCAGGTATCCGGTCGCACAGACATAGACGGCGCCGGCGCTGCTTAGTCCAGTATTAACCAAGGTCGCATTAAATGGTATGGTGATAATGTCGTTGTCGGTAGCGGAGGAAGGAGTAGCCACGGATAACTGTGGATTGACGAAGTCCATCAGCGTGCCGGTTCCGTAAACCCTGAGTGCTCCAGGGAAGTATGTTCCGAAATAAGAGGTATTGGGATCACCCCAGGCGGTACTGTGCAAACCGTCATTGCTTTCAGCCACCACATAGCCCATATTAAACAATACGTTCTTTTGCCCAACATTACAGGTAATGGTGAACACCTCGTTTATGGTTTGATTACCCCCTATGGTATATTGCTGATTGGACTGAAAGGCCACCCATTCATATTCCGGGATCAGGTTACCCGCATGACCCAGCGTGTTGAGCATGTCTGTTTGCCAGTTCAACCCGTTGGCTCCCGGTGCGGCTACGGAGGTAGGAATAACCGTCATAGGCTGGGCTCCACTGGTAATATCACTGGTAAAGGTTACCGTCATATTCGTGGACGCGTTCCAGATTTTGGGTACCAATACCCCGACCACTACAGCCTGGGTCGAAGAGGTATTGGCAAAGGTCTGGCAGTTAATGGTGACGGTCAGGGGCGTCCCCGCATTAACGCTGGCAGGCTGATTGACCCCTTCAATGGTGACGTAACAGCCGATGATCAGCATGACGACCAGAGCAGCCGCAATCTTCCAGACATGCCCCCGTTTTCTTTTATGTAAAATCAATCTCATTGCTTTCGTTTTAGTGCATCATTGAGCCAACTGAAGTGTGTACTCATAACTGTTCTGGGGACAACCCGGACTGAAGGTCAGTATCATGTTCCTCACCCCACCCACTACCGGGTACTGGAGGGGAGAACTTACACTGCTGCTGCTATCGGTTGGCGTCAGGGTCATGGTAAAGGGATACTGCGGATCATTGAAGCTCCATTTCCCAGTAGTGGTATTGACCATGAATGGCAACAGGTTGGTAATGGTGTAGGTACTGTCGGTGAAGGTGATCCTGAACTGACTGAAATCATACAGTTTAGTCAAATCGGACCCGTTTTCCGTGGCAGCAATGATCTGCCAGGTGCCGTTGATGGATTTGATGGGTTCAGTCGGGACTTTCAGGTTATTCTCCACCTTACAGGACCAAAGGAAAGCCAGTGAGAAAAACAGGAGCAAGCTCCATTTCATACGTTTCATACAAGCAGTCATTAGTCGTTAATAAAGAGGATTCTGTAGTAGATTGGGGGCCTTTGCTATTTCGGAAAGTGGCAAAGGCCATAAGTACATGGCCTTATTCCAATTATGTTGTCTGATAGAAATAACCTTATAGGTTACCTGAGACCCATTCCGGTCCACTTCCATTCCGTGCATCAAATGATCTTGGGAAGTATCTGCAATCATCCACCGTCTTACGTCAAAGAAGCGAAGACCTTCATAGGCAAACTCAACGCGGCGCTCGGCTTGTATGGCTGCCCTCATCTGGTCCTGGGTCAAGCCTACGGGTAGCTGATAAGGGCGAAGCCCGGCTCTCTGCCGGATAGCTTCCACTGCACTATATACATAGCTGACAGGGCCATAGACCTCATTCATGGATTCCGCATAATTGAGCAATATTTCAGCATACCTGATCAGTGGCAGGCAACGGGTGGTGGTATTTAATCCGTACCAGGTTACGGTGGGATCCAACATCTTGTTAATGTAGTAGCCCGTAGTCGTTCCCTGGTAGATGGCATCTTCACTAGCAGGCTGTGGGGGTGTCACACTGGTATTGAGGTATAAAAGAACAGGGGAAGGTTGACTGGTATTAAACTCTGGTCGGAGGGTAGAATCATGTATGATGGTGTAATAAAGACGGGGATCCCTGTTGGCATAGGGTTGATTACCATCATAGCCGGAATTGGGGTCTGTGATGGGTAGCCCGTTGGCCATGGGAAAAGCATCTACCATTTCCTGATAGGGCTTCGGACCACCGCTACCTCCCCTGGAGGGTACGTCCCAGAGTTCTTCCAGGTATTTATTGGGATCCATCATGTGTGGGAAAATGTATTCCGTATTATAGCGTTGGAGAAACAGAGACTGAAACCCATATCCCAACTGCCCTGGCTGACTGGTACTATCGAAATAGAGCGAATACATGTTTCTGCTGATGAGATACTGGGCAGCATTATAGGCCAGCACCCAACGATTGGGATCAGCATCCGGGTAGGCGACGATGCTGTCCAAGGCCGTACCCGCCCCAATGCCACCATTCTGGAACAGGGGGCTGGCGGCAAACAGGAGCAGCCTGGACTTCAACGCGTAACAGGCTCCTGCGCTTGCCCTTCCATAATTGGAACCGGTTTGGGTAAATGGCAAATAGGCTGCGGCAGAATCCAGTTCGTTGGAAATGTAATTAACGCAATAGGCAAATGAGTTCCGGGTTTCAGAAGGATCTGAGGTGGCTGTGTAAACTGTATCACCTATAATGGGTATCCCTCCATAATGTTCCAGCATGATGAAGTAATACCAAGCCCGGAGAAACCGTGCTTCTGCTCTAGACTCCTGTTTCAGGGTTGCATTAAAGGGCATAATGGACAGGTGTCCCAGAAACTGATTCACCGCCCTGATCATGGTATAGGGCGTTGACCAGGCATCTATAGGAATAACGGTTGGTGTAACGGTACCCGTAGCAAACATGGTAAACCCATTGGAACTGGAGGCGTTGGGGCCCTCGGCTTCGTCGCAGGCTGCGTCCAGACCAGCAGCATATCCGTTTCCGGAAAAGCGCTTAGGGTCTACGGCAAAACCTACATTCGTATAAATGTTGTTCAGGAAACCAATCGCGTAGGTACTGTCAGCCCAGACTTGGGTGGAATCGAGATTGGAAGTGGTTGTACTGTTGAGGAAGCTGTTTTTGGTACAGCTGGTCACTACCACTAAAAAGGCAATCGTAGTTGATAGCAGAGCAATTTTTCTCATAATACACATATGGCAAATAAAACAATGAGGCAATACAAGGCTATCCCATGACCGACATACGGCATAGCAAAGCATGCTGAAAATACCTAAGGAAATATAAATTTGACGCTGGAGGGGAATCCCTCACGCAAGAGGAAGCAAAATCAGTCTTTTCACATTAAGCAATAGTTCTATATATGACCTCGTCTATGAAACCTCGATAACTTGGTATAGTAAGCCTCCTTTCACATAACTTCCTAGATAAAAGTATATATAAAAATCGTTTTAGCAAATATTTTTTATACTTTTTTACCCTGGGTAAAATATGCTAAGGCAAAATAGTACCAATTTAAGATAATGAATAATCACAATACATTAGCCTTTATCCCATATATCTTTCACTCTTTTGGGGTATTTATGGTGCTGGCATTCGGGGGGGCTTATTTTATATTTCAATCTGAATATAAACGTAAGGAGGCCTTAGGTCAGATTTCTGCTTTTCACGCGCAAATCCTTAACCATGGGCCCCAGAGAACCATCGTCGGAATCCTGATCGGATTTTTAGTTGGCTTTAAGGGGGCTTATTTCTGGGAAAATTCTTTCCCCGTTGCCGGGGGAATTATGCCATTACTGTTTTCTGCGGATGGTAGCGTGTTTTGGGGGGTAACAGGAGCCGTCCTGGTCTGTGCTGGGACAATATTGTACCAAAAAATGGGGCGAAAAAAGTCGGAATCCTCCTCGGTGCTGGTTCATCCCTATCAGTTAATGGACACGATTTTGTTGTATTGTGGAGTCTTTGGATTCATAGGGGCCATCCTATTTGCCAAACTCGATGATCCCACTGGGGTAATGGTTCACCCCTTTACGTACAATGGTCTGTCGTATTATGGCGCATTGATTTTTGGGGCACTCACCTTTTTAGTTATAAATTATCGCGCGGGTATCCGCATTTTGACAGCCCTTGACATTGGTTCTCCAGGCATGATGCTTGCCTATGCCATCGGGCGAATGGGATGCCATATATCAGGAGATGGAGACTGGGGAATCGTTCATCTTTCCCGGCCGCCCTCCTGGTTGAGCTGGCTTCCCGATTGGGCCTGGGCTTACCGGTATCCGCACAATGTGCTCCGGCAGGGTATTTTCATACCCGGTTGCCAAGGCAATTATTGCACGATGTTGCTTCGGCCCGTTTATCCTACCTCCTTGTATGAATCCCTTATTTGTTTTTTGCTCTTTGGCATCTTGTGGGCCATTCGCCGCCGGCTGTTGACGCCTGGCTTACTGTTTTGTATTTACGCTTTACTGAATGGTTCTGAGCGCTTCCTCATGGAATTTATCAAGATCAATCCCCGCTATACCTTTCTGGGTCTGTCTTTGAGCCAAGCTCAATGGATTGCTTTGGGGTGGATTTTGGCGGGGTTTGTGGGGTTGGGAACCTGGGGACGCAAGCGCACTGGGTCAGTTATGCTTTATAAATAACATATTCTCCGCGACCTCCTTTAATACCTGATTCCTGCGCAGCAATAAATCAGCCATGTACTGACGAAGGAAGATCCGGTCAGCTATCCTACCCAATGGCCCCAAAGGGCTTCTGTAGGAAAAATTATCCTCCATAAGCGTACCCTGGGATATACGGGTAAACAGGTGTTCATGACGAAAGGAGTGAAAAGGCCCCTCCACCATTTCATCGGTGAAGCAAAAGGGCCAATCGTATTGGGTAATTTTTGAAGTAAGGCTGAGCCACAAGCCAAAATGCCGGGCCCTCCAGGTGACCGTCTCTCCCAGCCCAATGAGACCACTGGTCTTTCCAGCAATGGCTTCTTCTCCTGTATGCGCTGTGGACAACATATGCAGGTCAATGCTCCTGGATATATCAAAGCAAGTCTCTATTGGGGCACGTATAATAGTATCTAGTATAATAAAAGGCATAGGGGTTTATTAAGCCATTTCTGGCCAAACGCCCAATCCCTGACGAATTAAGCGCAGCTCATCGCCAGTGCAATCTACGACAGTAGAGGCCATCATTCCACCAATGCCTCCGTCCACCACGAGATCAACCACCTTGCCAAAGTTTTCTTGAATAAGGTCAGGGTCCGTGTACTCTTCTACCATCTCCCCCGGTAAAGAAGTACTGAGAATGGGATGTCCCAAAGTTCTTACAATTTCCCTGGCTATATGGTTATCGGGCACCCTAAGCCCAATGGTGTCTTTCTTACTTTTTAAAATTTTAGGAACTTCCTTACTGGCGGGCAATATGAAGGTATAGGGACCTGGCAGGTAGGCCTTGAGCATACGGTAAAGTGGCGTATCTATACTCTTGGTGTACTTGCTTAAGTCACTGAGGTCGTAGCAGATAAAGGACATTTGTGCTTTGGCAGGGTCCAAATGCTTGATCTGGCAAATCCGCTCTATGGCCTTATGTTGGAAGATATCACAACCCAACCCATAAATGGTATCTGTCGGGTATACGATGATTCCTCCCTCACTCAGGCAATCGGTTATAGTCCTGAGTGCCCGGGGCTGGGGGGTAACGGGATGGACGTGTAATAGCATAAGGCCAATTTACGGTAAATGAATCGCTAACCATTTTAAATAAGTAATTTTGCTGTTTAAATACACCCGAAATGCAGTTACAAACTGTTGATAAAGTGGCCTCCATAGATGCGGACGTGTTTAGGAGAGAATATTATGAAGCCGCTAAACCTCTGGTGATTACTGACCTTTCTAATAGCTGGAAGGCAAAGGATAAATGGAATTGGGATTATTTCGCTGATAAAGTGGGAAGCAAAGAGGTAGCGCTCTACAATAATGTAAAAAGCGACGCCTATACGCCCATCAACAAAGCTGATGACTATAAAACCTTCGGAGAGTATATTGATATGATCCGCAAAGGTCCTGCTGGCTGGAGGATATTTCTCTTCAATATCTTCGACCATGCCCCCGAGCTTACGGAAGATTTTACATGGCCAGACCACCTCATGAAAGGTTTTGTTAAAAAATTCCCTATGCTATTTGTGGGGGGTGCTACCTCTATCACACATATGCACTTCGATATCGATATGTCTCATATACTGCACACACAGTTTGCAGGCCGCAAGAGGGTGCTCCTTTTTCCCTATCAGGAACAACACAAACTCTATCGCAAGCCCTTTGAAGTGTTGAGCCTGGCTGATTTCAGTCATTATTATGAGCAGGGCCAAACGCCTGACTATAAATCATTTCCAGCACTTAAACTGGCCAGAGGCTATGAAGTTATCCTCGAACATGGTGATACCTTATTTATGCCGGCGGGATACTGGCATCATATGGAATATCTCGATAGTGGATTTGCTATGAGTCTGCGGGCCTTGAATAATACCATCACCGGAAAATTAAAAGGGGCCTGGAACCTAGTAGGGATGAGACAAATAGACACCCTCATGAAAAAGACAGCACCCTTATGGTGGTATGAATATAAGAAGGAAAAACTCATGAAAGCCGCCGATAAAGCACTCGAAACATCAATGTCCTAAATCGACCGCTCATAATAAAATGTAAAAAAAACCGTGCATGAATTTATTTCTGCACGGTTTTTGTGTTCTTATACATACATCACAAGTTCATTTTGTGGTTTCAGAGGTAAGCAAAGAGGCCCCAATGTCTATTGGGGCCAATTTTTTGTCTATACGCTTGATTATGTGTTGATTATATTAAGACCGCACTAGTCTTTAAGCGAGAATTTCCCAGGTTTCTTTTCCCCTCAGTAATTTATCCAGGTCGCCTTTCCCCCTTAAAGCCTGCGCTTCGTCCACTTGTAAAGTAAGCGCATCTTCATAGCAGCGCCTGTCGGTTTCATAAAATACACCGAAGGGCCTGGGCAAGTGTCCTTCCAGATTGGGATCATCAAACATCCTCACCAAAATCTGCGCTTTATAAAAATCACGCTCATCATGAATCCAGCAATCAGAAGCCGCGTAGTCACCCGTTGTCAGATCAATTACTACAGGCCTGAACCCATCAAGTCGGATACCTTTGGAGCCCCCAGCAAAGACTAAAGGCTGTCCTTGTTCTAAGAACAGGGTTTCCGCCGCCTTAGATCCTTTCTCCGTGAAAATCTCGAATGCCCCATCATTAAAGATGTTGCAATTCTGGTAGATCTCCAGCAGGGAAGCGCCTTTATGTCCATGACTACGGATCAGCATCTGTTGAAGGTGCTTGGGGTCCCTATCCATGCTACGGGCAATAAATGTCGCATCTGCCCCCATAGCCAGGGCCAAGGGGTTAAAAGGATGGTCTATACTGCCTTGGGGAGTGCTTTTGGTTACCTTATTTGTTTCGGAAGTGGGAGAATATTGCCCCTTTGTCAAACCATAAATCTGGTTATTAAAGAGCATAATGTTCACGTCGAAATTCCTGCGGAGCAGGTGAATGGTATGGTTGCCCCCAATGCTTAGTGAATCCCCGTCACCGGTCACGATCCAAACGCTTAATTCCGGCCTGGTTGCCTTTAGTCCGGAAGCAATGGCCGTAGCCCTGCCATGGATCGAGTGCATTCCGTAAGTGTTCATATAATAAGGAAAGCGGCTTGAACAACCGATTCCGGAAATAATGACAATGTTCTCTTTAGGAATTCCTAAGGTCGGCATGACTTTTTGTACCTGCGCCAGTATAGAATAGTCTCCGCATCCTGGGCACCAACGTACTTCCTGATCAGTGGCAAAGTCTTTAGGGGTAAGTGCAATTCCGGAGGCCACTGCTTCCCTTTCACTCATGGTCTATTAAATTAGTAGGTTATTAAGCCGGATAATTGTTCCGGTGGGCATTTGCCCTGGTACAAAGATAAGGTTTCGGTGGTATGGTTGGGCTTCAATTCGTCAAATGCCCACCCACAGAGGCCCGGTGCGACAACAAAAGCCACCAGGGGCACAACCCTGGCGACCACCCGGTGGGTGGTCATATTCCGCCCCAGCGTTGCATAGCGTAGTCCGACCCTGCTAGGCCGGGTTGGCGCCCGCTGCCTGTAGGGCCTCCCAATATTCAGCAGCCCTTCTGGTATGTGGAATGACTATGGTTCCACCAACGATGTTGGCTACCGCAAAAATTTCATATAGTTCTTCTGTATGGATGCCTTGTTCGTGGCACTTTCCGAGATGGTATTTGATGCAGTCATCACAACGCAACACCATGGAAGCCACCAATCCAAGCATTTCCTTGGTTCTGGTATCCAAGGCCCCGGTCTCGTATGTATTTGTATCCAGATTCCAGAGCCGCTTCATCACCAGGTTATTCTTACTCAGGATAACCTCGTTCATACGTGCCCGGTATTCGTTAAATTCTCCAATTAAATCAGACATAATATATCCGTTTTCATGCAAAATTAGGCGACTTTTCATTTCTTATTTTCACGTAGGTTTGTTACTCATTCTAATTGCATGACAAAAACATCCTATCATTTCGGTATGATCGGCCTCGGGGTTATGGGCCGTAACTTATTACTTAACATGGCTGATCACGGTTTTTCTGTGATTGGATTTGATAAAGACACCACCAAGGGTCAAGCCCTGGAATCGGCTGCCACCCCAGGCACGGTGGTAAAAGGCGTTGCAACTTTAAAAGAAATGCTGGACCAACTAGAGCGGCCCCGCAGAATGATGATGCTTGTTCCGGCAGGTCAACCTGTAGACGATGTAATCGCTGAGTTGATCCCCTTACTGGACAAGGACGATATTGTCATCGACGGAGGCAACTCCCATTACACGGATACGGAACGTCGCCTCAAATACATGGCAGAAAAGGGTTTCCACTTCATGGGCGTGGGCGTATCCGGTGGAGAACAAGGCGCCCGTACCGGCCCTTCCATCATGCCGGGTGGAGATAAGGATGCCTACGAAAAGGTAGCTCCTGTGCTCGTTGCCGTATCTGCAAAGGTGAATGGAGATCCTTGTGTGGATTATCTGGGTACCGGAGCTGCCGGACATTATGTTAAAATGGTGCATAACGGTATAGAATATGCCATTATGCAACTGATTAGTGAATGCTACGCTTTACTCAAACTAGGCGCAGGTTATTCAAATGACCAACTGCACGAAGTATTCAAGACCTGGAATGAAGGGGACATGAAATCCTTCCTGGTAGAAATTACCGCCGATGTATTTATAAAGAAAGACGACCTGACAGGAAACAGTCTGGTAGATATGATCCTGGATAAAGCAGGGGCCAAGGGCACAGGGAAGTGGACATCCCAGGACGCGCTGGACCTGCCTACGCCTATCCCCGTCATCGATACCGCAGTGACCCTGCGTACCATCAGCTCCCTAAAAGACGAGCGGATAGAAGCCTCCAAACTATATCCAGCCGGATCTACCCATATCAGTGATAACAACCTGGTGCAACTGGTGCACGATGCGCTCCACTTTGGCACGATGATTAGCTATGTACAAGGCATGGCCCAACTTCAACTGGCATCCTCAGAATGGAAGATGGAAATTCCCCTGGAAAAAGTGGTCAGGGTCTGGAGAGGTGGATGCATCATCCGCTCAGTACTTCTGGAACCTTTCTATCAGGTATATACCGCAAATCCCACATTGTCCAACCTCCTGTTGGATTCCAGGATCGCTTCCATGGTAGCGCCTGTGATAGCCAATACCCGTCTGGCCATACAGAAAGGCATAGCCGCAGGAATCCCCGTTTCCGGCCTGGCAGCCGCCCTGTCTTATTTTGATGCTTATAAAAGTGCTAACCTTCCCACTAACCTGATCCAAGCCCAAAGGGATTACTTTGGGGCACATACTTATCAACGCATAGACAGGCCGGGAATATTCCATTCAGAATGGCAACCCCAATAAAAAAAGGTAAGCCGGCAGCGCCCAAAACAGCAGCGGAGCCGAAAACCAAACCAGCAACAAAAAGCAAGCCTGCGGAAGCGTCCCAGGCACAACCATTGGAAACACCTACCGTCACAACACCAAAAAATAAAGCAGTTATGCAAAGCAACAAACGTCCGTCTGCTTCCCTGATATTCATATTCGGAGGCAGTGGGGACTTGAATTACCGAAAGTTGATTCCCGCCCTATATAATCTTTATATTGACGAATGGATGCCCGAGCAATTCGCCATCGTCGGCATCGGTCGTAAACCGTTCAGCGACGAAAGCTACCGGGAGCGTCTGCTGGATGGTATCAAACAGTTTTCCAGGCGCAAGGATGAGCAAAACGGAAAGTGGGCCGAGTTCTCCAAGAGTGTGACCTACCTGCAAATGGACGCCGAAAAGGATGAATCCTATGACGGCATTACCAATATTGCCAAACAAAAGGAACAGGAATGGGGTACACATCCCAATATCATATTCTATCTGGCCGTAGCTCCTCAACTGGTGCCTGATATCGCCCCCAAACTAGGAAAGATCGAGCTCTGCGGGGACAAAAAATGTACCCGTATAGTGGTGGAAAAGCCCTTTGGTCACGATTTGAAAAGCGCTCACGACCTGAACACGCTTTTAATGAGCATGTTCAGTGAAGACCAGATCTATCGTATTGACCACTACCTGGGCAAAGAAACGGTCCAGAACATCCTGGCCCTGCGCTTTGCCAATGCCTTGTTCGAGCCCATCTGGAACAGGAATTATATAGACCATGTACAGATCACCGCTGCTGAAACAGTAGGGGTGGAAGGAAGGGGTGGCTATTATGAGTCTGCCGGCGCCTTAAGGGACATGGTGCAGAACCATATCTTGCAAATCATGTGTATGGTGGCCATGGAAGCACCTGTTTCCTTCGATGCCAATGAAATCAGGAATAAAAAGGTAGACGTCCTCAACGCCATCCGCCGCATTGCGCCAGAAGACGTACACGCTATAGCCGTCCGTGGCCAATATGCCGATGGTTGGATGAAGGGAGAAAAAGTTCCCGGATACCGTCAGGAAGAAAGTGTTAGCCCCACTTCCAATACCGAAACCTTTGCTGCCGTAAAGTTCTATATTGACAACTGGCGCTGGCAGGATGTGCCCTTCTACGTCAGGACGGGTAAAAGGTTAAGGGAAAAAAACACGGTCATCAGCATGCACTTCCGCCCGGCGCCCAACTACGCCTTCCCTCCGGAAGCAGCCGATAGCTGGAGGCCCAACCGACTGACCATTACCGTTTCCCCCGAAATGGATATCAGGATACGCTTCCAGGCAAAACGTCCAGGTCAAACCATGATTCTGGACCCAGTGGACATGATATTCAATTACGACAAAGCTTATGAGAACCATGAGCCAGAGGCCTACGAGACGTTGCTCCTCGATGTCATGGAAGGTAATGCCACGCTCTTCATGAGAGCTGACCAGGTAGAAGCGGCATGGAAGGTGATTACCCCCATCCTGGAAACCTGGGAAACCCGTGCTCCGGTGGATTTCCCCAACTATGTACCAAACTCATGGGGACCAGAAGACGCAGAAGCCCTTATTGCCAGAGATGGAAATACCTGGGCTACCATGACCGCAGGCGCCAAATAAAAACCTATTGTAGCACCATGGAAGTCGTTATCAAACCAACGCCTACGGAGGTCAGCAAGGCCTTGGCGGATTGGATCAGTTCCTACATTGAAGAGACCCTGGCTAACCAGGATCGGTTCACCTTTGTATTGACGGGGGGTGGATCTCCAAAGGAATTGTATACCCTGCTGGCATCTCCTCCTTACAAAACCAGCATCAACTGGGATAAAGTGCACCTGTTTTGGGGTGACGAAAGGGCAGTACCCTTCTCCGATGATCGGAACAATGCCAAAATGACCTTCGAGACCCTGATCGATAACGTACCCGTTCCCCCGGACCAGGTACACGTCATCCAAACAGAATTAGGCCCCAACCCGGCAGCCACCGCCTACGAGACCTTGTTGAAAACTTATTTCGACGAGGAAGGACCTACTTTCGATCTGGTGCTCAATGGTATGGGAGAGGATGGACATACCCTATCCTTGTTCCCGGGTCAACCCGTGATTCATGAAAAAGATGCATGGGTAAAGGCCTACTGGTTAGACGCCCAGCAAATGTATAGGATCACCATGACCGCTCCGTTGGTTAACCGGGCCGGCCGGGTTGTATTTCTCACCTTTGGAACCGGAAAGGCCCATGCCCTTAAAGAAGTGTTGAAAGGAGCCAGAAATGTAGACCATTATCCTTCACAAATCATTCAGCCTCAGAGCGGAGAGCTCTATTGGTTCGTAGATCAAGCCGCCGCCAGCCTGCTGTAAAGCAGATAGCGGGAAAAAAATTCCGGGGTCTTTGCTGAGGTGAATATCAGCAAGACCCCGGTTTCTTTTCTCTATATTTACCCATGTCCGATGATCAATTGGGCGCCCCCAGGGGCTACCTACTTTATAAAACTTCCCAATAGTTCCCAGCGCTGGGCCCTACAGCCCAAACCTTCCCGGTAAGC
>CAJCIQ010000198.1 GCA_903970475.1 Beijerinckiaceae bacterium | reverse complement strand
AACCAGGGGGAGCTACCCCCATTTTTGAAACTACTGATTTTAGCCTGTAGCACTTGTCCATAAAGGATCACAGATTTTTAAACCCGGATTTATCCGGACAACAATGGATTTTTATATAAAGCCCGGGCTATCAGAATTCTTTGTTTTTGACCTCCGCTGAGTCCTCTACCCATTTCGCCCATGATTGTTTGATAACCTAAGGGAAGACTCTCGATTTCACGCCCTATGTTCGCGGCTGTAACGGCTTTCTGTAATAAGCCATAATCAATATTGTCGGAATCGAGAACGATGTTATTGAGAATGGTATCGTTAAATATTTTCCCATCCTGCATGACAGCACCACAACTATCCCTCCACTGGCGGAGGCCTACGTTCTGGATATTCATGTCCCCGATGGATATCTCCCCAAAGCTTGGTTTATAGAGACGGAGTATCAATTTTAGCAGCGTAGTCTTCCCGCTTCCGCTGTCTCCAACGATAGCTGTAACCTTACCTTCCGGGATGATCATGGAAATATTTGATAGGACCGGCGCTGCATTTTTATTGTAGTGAAAGGTGACATTTTTGAGTAGCAGGCTCTTGCGATCGGGCAGCACTAAACTATTGTTTGTTTCCCCTTCATCTTCATTTTCTAATTGATGTATTTCATTGAGTCGCAGGAAGCTGATTTTTGCATACTGCGCAGACTGGATGAAAGAAATGAATTGAGAAACCGGCCCATTAAGCATTCCGATAATGAATTGGGTGGCGATCATTACGCCAAAGGTTATATCCCCACTCAGAACAGCTTTAGCGCAGTAAAAGGTAACCAGTAGATTGGTGAGCTGATTTATGAACTGCGCACCTGTATTTTGTGCATTGCTGATGGATAGAACCTTCTGGTTTACCTTATACAAACGAGCTTGTATCGATTCCCATTTCCATCTTTTCTTCTTCTCGTAGTTGTTAATCTTTATATCCTGAATACCTCCGATAGTCTCCACCCAATAGCTTTGATTCTTGGCAACCAGGTCGAAATACTCCCAATCCATTTTTTTTCGGAAACGAAGGAAAAATAGAACCCAAGCAACATAAAAAACATTCCCTATCAGGAAAATGATGCAGATAATAGGATTATAGATGCCTAGAATTACGGTAAATGTCAAAAAAGTCAGAGTGGAAAACAGAAGGTTAATAGAACTGTTCATGATGAAGCTTCTGATTCGCTCATGGTCGTTGGCCCTTTGTAAAATGTCTCCAACCAGTTTATTTTCGAAGAAAGTCACTGGTAATCCCATTAGCTTGATCAGGTAATCGGATATTATGGCGATATTCAGCCTTGAGGTTATATGCAAAAGGATCCAGTCTCGGACTACACTACTCAAAAGCACCGTTACTATTATGGAAATATTGGCTACCAGCACGAGGTTGATAAAAGTAAGGTCCTTGGTTTGAATACCTACGTCTATCACCGCCTTGGAAATGAAGGGGAGGAAGCCCTGCAACACTGTAACGATGAGCATGACTGCCAGCAGAAGGGCAATGTTCTTTTTATATGGAGAAAAGTAAGCCAGGAAATTCTCCATTGTTTTCTTGCGCTCTATCTTCTCCCCTGGAGCCCTTTGTTTGAAATCGGACATGGGCTCCAAAATCATGGCTGGTGCCTTTTCTTCCTTGCCTAACCAACCATCCCTGAACTCAGGAATCGTATACTTGAGGATACCCTTAGCCGGGTCGGATACGAACACATGGGACTTTGAAATCTTGTAGACAATCACAAAATGGTTGGCGTTCCAGTGTACAATACAAGGAAGGGCTACCTGATGGCTCAGCTGATCCCAATCCAGCCGCACTGAGGTACTTCTGATGCCAATTTCTTCGCAAGCATAACCAATATCCAGAAAGCTGACTCCTTCCCGATTGATGCCGCAAAGGTCCCTTAGGTATTGTATGCTATAATATTTTCCGTAGAATTTAGCAATGATCTTGATACATGCAGGACCGCAATCCTTAAAATCCAATTGATGTTCGTGAGGGAAAGACATTACTATTGATATAACATTTATATAGATGCTAAAATAGGAGCTGTAGGGTGGGTGATAAAGTTTCAGGCTTAACTGCTCTGGAATAGGCATACAATGCCTTAGCCTTTCTCTCTTCCGTCAGATTAGAGAAGGTCAAGACTTCCCCTGCCGCGACTAAAAAACTGAGCGCATTTTCCATATGGTTAAAACCATATTGTTTCCAAGCCAGAAAAGTCAGATGGCCGACATTTTCGGAAATGGATTGTGCAAGGAATTGTTGCAAGGCGCTCCGGACTTTGCCCATGGATAGTTTTGCCTTTTCATTCATGGGGAATACTCTGCTACTTATCTGTGAGGGCAGAAATGAAGCCCAGCGCCTCAAATATTCCACTTCAGCGTTTTTAACAAACACTTCATGCTGATTTTTCAGTGCATCGGGTTTATTGGTAAGGATGGATTTTTGGAATATGAGGTTCTGCAACAAACATCCTGCTGCCGTATAATAATCCTGTTGATTGATTTGCGTCTCTACGACCAGCAAATCCAAAAGCTGGAAAGTAGTGAAATAATTCATCGTCACCTGTTCCTCTGGGTAGGCATACAGGTCTGAGCACAGCAATTCATAAAGACCGACCCTGAGCTGTTTTAAGGATTCCTTATATGGTTCTTTTCCCCTGATGCTTTTCTCAAAGGTGTAAGCAAATTTAATTTTCCTCTCCCCGTAGAATGACGAGACGGAGGCATTTATCAACGCCCTGAGCTTGTATAGCCGGAAATCTCCTTCGGGCACCTTTAAAGCAATACAAAGCTTATGTGGATTTGCCCTGAAGTATTTTGGCGAAGGGGTAAAGAGGTACTGAAATACATTGGCGAAATGTTCATTTCTGGACAAAGCGGGCAGTATGTATAACACAAATTGAGGTAAAGTCAACCCTTCATAATCAATATGCATGATACAATCTGTATATGCGTCTGGTATTAGTTGACCCGCCTTGCTGATCAACCGTGTATAAAAGGCAGTGTACTCCAACAATGGCGAAAAATCATTGGCTTGCCTTGCCTGATCTATCACAGAAGTAATCTCTTCTACAAACCTGGGAAGATGCTCCTCCAGATACGAGTGCTTATGATAGGGCCCCATTAGGAACCCGTTTTGCCTAAAACCCTCAATATTCGTAATATAGGTATACCAATCGTTCAGCAAGGAGCGCCGCACAGCAATGCCATACTGATCGTTTTTATTGAAGAAATATTTTGATAGCTTCTTTAAGTTAGTGACCTGTAGCCTGAAGGCATGATCCCGCTGGTGGGTCATTTGGCTATACCATTCAGTTGCTTTGTCCACCAGCATCTGAACTAATCCCCTTTTATCTTCTATGATAACCCCATTTCGGAGTTTATCCAGCAGTATTCCCTTCAGGTCGTCCTTTTCATTTACCAATATAGGCTCCAGGTCACTTAAAGGCAGCAACGTGAAGTCTAAGGCAAATTCACCCACATATCGAATGCTATTGACCACATTTCCAGGGAAGTAGACCAGGACGATAAGGTCAATATCTTTTTCTGCCTGAAAAACGGTTTTTTGCCGCTGACTGCCTGTAAGTAAAATGCCTGCGTTTCCGGGAAATAACTGGTTAACGATCTCACTGAGGCTTTCGACACTGATCATAGAAAACTGGATCCATTATAAATATGAGGGACTATTTATACATCATAACTGGTGTCCGTGCTACTTCCAGAGCCCCCATCGTCGCCGTCATCCGAACTGGAACTTGTGTAGGCCACTCCTGAAGGGGTTGTGGGATCCTGAAGGGACGAAGTAGGAGGACTAACCTGAGGAGTCACCGTTACCGTTCCTATTACTGTTCCCTGGGAATCAACAATCTGCCAGGTTACGGTTCCATCGGAATTCACCACGGGTGTGCTAGCATGAACTGCCCCGACGGCTGTGGCTCCTGTATAGGTTTCTGTTACACCTGCATTTGTTGATGAACCTGTACTTGTGTTGCCGGAAGGCGCTACGCCTGCAAGGTAAGTCGTAGAACTGCCGGAAGAATAGACAACACCTCCATTGGGTGTAATAACAATGCCAACACCAGGGTTCCCATCGGTGCCTCCTGAGCTTGCGGCTTTAGTATTATTTAATGGATCAAACAACGGTTTGAAGGAACCACTATTGGGCGAATAATCCTTTGTAAAAAAAGTCTCTATGGCTGAGCTCGTAAATGCGGCTTGTGTTTCAGCAGTCGTTGTCAAAGCGGTATATCCATTATTAATGTCTGCGGCATGAAAATTGGTGATCAGAGCATTATAATTTGTCAGGGTGAATTGGCCGCTTTGAAACATATTTTGCCAGGCATTGAAGAATGCAAGTGCCCCTGAATTACCTGCATTAGCGGCCTGTTCTGATTCTGTGCTTAGATTTACGCTAAAGACTGTATAAGAGTTTTCGAAGTCATTGGGGGCGATTTTATCATTTTGGTCCATTTGTGCGCAGGCCATGTATTGAAACAAGAATGCGTCTATTTCCACCTGCGAACTCTTCCAATATGGGGTTGGCACTAATCCCTCTACCACATCCATGTAAGCATGAAACAATTCGTGAGCGACTATTCCGAAATCGCTTGCCTGAGCGTCAAAATTGGAGGTGCTGGTGGTAATACTGAGGCCTCCAATATCCATTATTCTGTTGGTGACCACCCCATTTGTGGTAGTTGGGTCATAAAGGGCTTGCGCCCCATCAGGCGTTACGCCTGATAGCTGTATCTTTAATCCAGCGTTCAAAATCTGATTCAACATATCATAGCCTACGGCGGTGCCAGCCAAATCTGTCAATTCGGTAACAAATTGGGTATATAAAGGAGAGGAATTTGTCAGGCCGCCAGTTAGAGTGAAGATATTGGCTGTCAGGCTAGCTACAAGTTGAGCAGGCGTAGGACCACCGCCAACTAC
>CAJCIQ010000197.1 GCA_903970475.1 Beijerinckiaceae bacterium | reverse complement strand
GGTGCCGGCATTGCCACCATAGAGGGAAAAGGTGTAATGGGTGTTGTTGTCCTTGCCATCCGCACCGGTATTGAAGGTCACAAAAATGCTTTGCAGTTTGGCGGCATTCGTATTGGGGACGCAATTACGCTCGGTGAAGTTGTCCGTGGCGCTGTAGGAACCTACCAGGTCTCCGGCCATATTGAAGAAGCTGTATTCGATGGGCTTTGCGTTGGAGTAACTGGCTCCTTTGAAAACGGCCTTCAACTGAGACTCCAGGTCTTTCTTATTGAAGGAAATGGTAGAGCTACCGGGCCCCCCGATGACGTAACAGTTAATGGTATTGGATACGGAAGAACTCTGGGATAGCTGGTTTAGGCTAATATTAGCGCTGCCGCCGAATCCGCTGTAATTTGCCTTGAACTGATCAGCCTCGGCGGAAGAGTTAAAGGTGTAGGTCAGGTTGGCCAATACACGGATACCATAACTCACCCTGCCAATGACCATCAGATTGCGTGTAGCCTCGATCTTAGGATCCGCAAAGAACCCGCTATCCTGGGGTGCCATGTTGATGGTGTAGAGGATTTTTGTAGCGTCGATGGTCAGGCTTACCGTATTGGAAGTGCTGGAGGTACTATAGGTATTCTGGGCACTGAAGCCGGCATAGCTACCGCCGCCACTGACCTGAAGGGCCTGGGCGGCACTGTTGCCGGTTTCATAGATCTGGTATTTGAATTCTTCGTCTGCAACCGGCCCTTTCATCTCTTTGATCAGTTTATCTACCGCATTGGTGGTTATACCCATTCCCGGGTTTTTAACATTGATGTAGGAGCTGCCGGTGATGTTAGGGTTTTCATTGACGAGCATGATCGGATAGCGGACCCCGGTTTGCTCGTTGTAACTGCCGTTAAAGAAGTTATCGAAGGTGTATATGGCTCCGGGATAGATATATCCGGCCTGTGTTGCATAGTCTGCCTCCAGGAAAGAGGTGCTGCTGGCTGTTAGCGCTATGGAAGAACTCGAACAATCCCATTGGGTTCCTTTGTCTGTTTTCTTCTCTTTCTTTTCACTTCCCTTTACAGTGCTACTTTTAATGCTGGTGGGCATTCCTCCAAAGGAGGGGTTCTTGACCATTTTCAGGCGTATCCTGGAGCCATCTGGGAAGGTGATGGCTTTGGAGGCCGTATCATCAAAAGTCTTGTCGAATTTCTTTTTGCTCCTGGCGTATTTATCTGTTTTCTTATACTCTGGATCGTGTAGGGTCAGCACTTTAGTGGTCGACGTATGCACATTGTCATCTATGACCGGTGCTGTTGATGCGGGGGGAGTCGCTTTTGCAGGAGCATTGGTCGGATGGGGCTGTGGTGCGGCCGTAGGCTTAGTCGTAGTGGATGCCGTTTTTGTTGTCTGGGCCTGGGCGCAGGTACTGAAAAGGGCTACGGTTAATGGGAGTATGAAATATGGAATGCGTTTCATGATTGGCAGGTTGATGGGGTGAGTATGATCCGGATTTCTTTTTTATGGTAAGGAATGCTATTAAAAGAATGAAGCTTAGTGCTGTCGGCTGCGGGTAGTTTTGTAGAGTCCGCTGCGGGTTTTTTCTTCTTTTTAAATAAGCCCGTAAACCCCTTAAACGCCTTGTTGGACGCGCTGTCGAGTTTGTCCATGGCATTGTTGGAAATGGTATTTGCTTTGGTGGTCGCTTTATTCTCGGCATTATCCTTAGTGGACTGGGGTATAGACTTGAAGGATTGGTCAGCTGTTGATTGTGCAGCTGCATGAATGCCGGACAGTAGGAGCATGGCAAGGGCTATATTCTTGAGCCAGCCCAATAGAGAAGGCTTACACATTATTATGGGTATTAGTGAATAATTAAGACCCCTGATGCATTAGGATACACAAAGCTATTTTTTATCAGAGGAGGATAAAATCCCTTAAAAAGGGGAATTTTCGATTAACCATCTTTATTTACTTTTAGTATAGTTTCATTACTACCTTACTGAATGAAATCGCTTCTTCTTTTCGTGTTTGCCGCATTATCCGTTTATAAGATTTACGGACAAGACTCCTGGGAACACAGGAGGGATAGCCTTTTGGCCACCCTTTCTCGAGCGAAACAGGATTCGGTCAAGGCAAAAGCACTGCTGGACCTTGGTGTAGTATACCTGGATAACCATCAGGACTCTGCGGACTATTATGCAAAAACCCTGTGTAAATTTTGCGGGAAACGGCAACTTCCAGGCATGTTGGCAAATGGATTGAGCATGCAGGGATACATATTGTCCTGCCAGAATAAGCATCAGGAGGCCATTGCTCTGGACATGCAGGCCATTGCCGTCGCCCAAAAGGCAAATATGAAGAAAGCCTTGGCCAATATCTACAACAATACGGCTATTTGCTTTAATGATATGGGGGATAAGTCCTCCAGCCTGGATTATTACTTAAAGGCCTCCGCCATTTATGAGGCTTTAGGGGACTCTTCTTCCATGGCATTCATTTATGGAAATATATCCGGGATTTACAATGCGCTGAAGGAATTCAAGGATGGATACATATATGCATTGAAAGGAATAGCGCTATGCAGGCGTTTGTACTCCACACACGGACTGGGATCGGGCATGATAAACCTCAGCGATGCTTTGATTAATTTAGGGCGTATAGACACTGCCCTCGTCGTATTGATTGAATGCCGGGAAGTGGCCAGGAAAGAGAATAACAAATACCAGGAAGTAAACGTACTGGCCGAAATGGATTACGTCTATGCCAGTCTCGGAAAATTCAACCTGATTAAAGCCAACGCCGATGAAATGATGTCTATTTCACGGTCCATTGACAATAAGGAAGGGGTATGCTACGCTTTGGTTGGTCTGGCCGAATACTGGATGCACCAGAAGAAGTTTGTACTGGCCATGCACTACGCCGATAGTGCCATTGCCCTGTCCAGGGATGGAGGTATGGCTTCTGTATTGAGGGATGCTTACCAGGAGGCGGGAAATGTGGAAGTGGCTGCCGGCAATGTTCCCCGTTATCATTATTATGATAAGCTGAGGGACTCCGTAGACGACGCTTTATTGTCGGAGCAGATCCTGAAGAATACGCAGGAGTTGGATGCCAAATACTCCCTGAGTAAGAAACAGGCTGAAATTGATGTGTTGAATAAGGAGCGGGAGATTCAAAAACTTACCCTCCGCCAGCAACGTACGATGAACTGGGCGCTGTCTGCACTGATATTGGTGTCAGGGGTGATCGGCTTTTTGTACTTACGAAACTACCGGCAAAAAAAGAAGCTTTTACAGGCTGATGCTTTACTACAGCAGCAACGCATTACCGAGTTGGAAAAGGAGAAGCAATTGTTGGCTACCAGGGCAGTATTGCAGGGACAGGTGGAGGAGCGAACCAGACTATCCAAGGACCTTCATGATGGATTGGGCTCTTTATTATCCAGTACGAAATATTCATTTTCCAATATGCAGGAAAACCTGATTATATCACCCGCTGCTGTGGCAGCTTTCGAGCGCAGTATGGCCATGCTGGACCGGTCGATAACGGAATTAAGGAGCATTGCCCACAATATGATGCCTGAAGCGTTGGTTAGGTTCGGCCTGGATAGTGCCCTAAGGGATTTTTGCAATAGTGTCGACCAAAGCGGCGCCATTCAGTTAACCTATCAATCCTTTGACATCGAAGAAAGTTCCATTCCTCCCTTGACTGCGGGCGCCGTGTACCGTATCATCCAGGAGCTGGTTCATAATATTTTGAAACATGCCGAAGCTACCACGGCTTTGGTGCAACTGGTTAGGAAGGATAATGCTTTGAGCATTACGGTAGAGGACAATGGACGGGGCTTTAATCCTGGCGCCCTTCCGACAAGCGATGGCAATGGGCTGATGAATATAAAGAATCGGGTGGCCTACCTGAACGGCAGCATGGATATCCAGACGGCACCGGGCAAAGGCACTTCTGTGAACATTGAAATCTCAAACCTGGCCATATGATTACCGTATTCATTATAGATGATCATCAGATGATCATTGAGGGCATCTATTCCCTTCTCAATGGGGAAGCGGGGATAGAATGGATGGGTAGCGCCAGACTTCCCAGCGAATTGATGATCTTGCTACAAACAGCCCAACCGGATATCCTCTTGATGGACATAAACCTCCCTGAAAAAAGTGGCCTGGAACTCTGTAAAGAAGTGAAAGAGAAATATCCGGCGATCCAGATTATTGGTCTCAGCACCTCTAACCAGGTAAGTGTTATCAAAAAAATGAAGGAAAATGGGGCCGCTGGCTTTTTGTTGAAAGATGCCTCCAAACAGGAGATCGTAATGGCTATACAGGAAGTCTCCATGGGCCATGAATACGTGAGTTTTTCAGTGGCAGAAACCTTGAAGAGCAGAATGCCCAGTGAGCAGTTGCCTGTCTTGACCAAAAGAGAGAAAGAAATACTGGAGCTTATTGCCGAAGGCCTGACCAATCATGAGATCGCGGCAAGGCTGTTTCTTAACAGCACTACGATAGACTCTCACCGAAAGAACATGCTGACGAAGTTTAAGGTAAAAAACACGGCTGCGCTCATCAAGGTTGCGATGAGTAATCATTTGATTTAGGCAATCTATATGCAATTCAAGGCGTAGGTACTGATACCGTACTTTTCAAAGATGGCTGAACAAAGGCTGTTAAGCCAGTGAAGGCCAATACATTTAGTTAATTGGGGGTTGATCCAGATATTGACGAATTGCTTTTCGTCCAGGGGTTGCATCTGCACTTCTATCCATTCTTCCTCAAAGGGGGTGAAACTTTGGCAACGGCTGCGTATGCCTTGACTGATATCGGATTTGATATGGGCTGCTACACTATCCATCTGCTCGTAATTTTTTTATGCGGAGTATCTGCTCCTATTAGAACAACGGCGGAAAGGGTTTTCAGCACCCTATTTGTAGCATTAGTTTGGTTAATGGAGGGTTAAGGGGGAGGGTTGGAAAGGGAATCGCGCTTTTACACAGCAAACTTCCTTATTTGTCTAATTCATTTTTTGGATATCATTGCTGAGATGTATTCAATATATTCTCTTGCGGGCCCAACAAATTCATCTACTTCTTCTAAGGTGGCCGTCATGAAATCCCCGTAGTCGTCATCTATTCTTTCTTGCATGAGCCTGCTGAAAAACGCGGCATGGGATTGATCAGCCAACAGCACTAATTTTACGGATATCTATAACTCCCGTAGTGGTTCCCTGGTTTCCCCATTACGGGTTACCAGGACCGTATCATTGCCTATGATGACAATTCCAGCGGTGAGCAGCAGAATATGTTGTGTTATACACCTGGGTCAGGAACGGGCGGCCCCATATACGATTATGCACTATCCCAGGCCGCCAGTCAAAAATTGACTCCTGGGACCTTTCCCAATTCAGGAATTCAGGGGGTCTATCCTATGAGTGCTAATCCCTATGGCAGCCCCTATAGTTACATTGGGGATAAGGTTATTGGCTTTGAGGGCAATGGCACGCTCTCGGGTTACAGTACGCTGTTGGGTTATCAGAATAGCTCCAATGGCTTGTCCTATTTGTTCACGCTCAATGCGAATACGGATTCATATTCACTGGTTTATTCCAATCCATAATGGGCTGAAGTTTGTTTTATATTTATGAAAGCCTCCCTCCATACCTGAGGGGGGCTTTTTCTAAACTACCTTCCTAAAGGTATGACCCCAGAATTTTGTATATTTAGGGTTCAAACGGCGCATATGCGAATCATTCTCTCCTTACTCGCATTAACCTTTTTCCTGGATTCCAGGGCACAGAGGTACTTGCCCACAGATCCCATCATGGGAGTAGGGCCTGCGTTATCATTTACGCCATATGCTTTAGGTATGGGGACTACTCCGATTAAGAACTGGCAGGTGCGTTCTTATACAAACTTTTCGGCTGGTTATATTTTTTCAGGAAGGGGAGGCGCGAGCTATGTGTCTGCCCAGACTGGATTAGTCCTCATAAAACCCCTCAATAATAATTTCTCCGCATTTGCCAGTGCTTCGGTCGGTCCGACCTATATGATCGGCAGCCTTCCTTATTCGCCATTACCGAATCATGCGTTCAATAACTTCAATGGTTTGAACCTGAATGCGGGTATATCCGGAGGCCTGATCTATACAAATGATGCGCGGACTTTCTCCATTTCGGGAAGTGTAAGCGTTGAGAGGTATAGCTATCCTCTTTATGGGCAACCAACGCCTCCGCCGCCCTCCAACGGGAATGTAGGGAGAAGGTATTAGTGACGCCCACAAAAAAGCCCCGAATCCGGGGCTACCATTCTCCCCTAATTTTAGATGCATGATTCTGGAAGTTTGCATACTGTTCAGCATTCAGATTCAAGGCGCCTCTGAACTTAGCTGAATCCTTCTTTTTGTAGGTCTCGGGTCCTGTCTTTTCTCTTTTAGCTAATATCTTAATCAAACGCAAATCTTCCAAGTCTTGTAAAAGCTTGTAAGTTTTATTATTTCTAAGCTGTATGAGTAGGGTATCCATAACACGGCAATTTCATATCCTTCTTCAACTTATGCTTAAGAAGTAAGATATTTTTATAAAATATTATAAATCAATTAATTAAAGTATTTTCTTGACATGAATGTACAAATAGGCTACAAAAACTATACTCGGAGTTTTCTGGATATCATATCCTGGATCCCGTAGGATGACAGACGCAAATAGGCATCGTCAAAGTACCGGCTTTCACGGTAAAATATCCAGAAATCTGAGAATGAAAGGTGTTGATAATCAGCGATTATCCGCCCCGATGTGCGGCTTTGATGTACTCATGATAACTTCGTGTTGTGGTTTTGATGTACCTTTTTATTAGGATATTTAACGGATGGTAAACAATTTTAATGATTAATCAATCAAAAAAATTGTTGCCATCATGAAAAGGAATCTATCTGTATTTAGAAAATGGCCGTTAGGGATCCGTCAGGTTTTTTTCCTGCTTCCCGTACTTGCCCTATCCTGCGTCAAAAATTTGAACCAGGCACCCAGTAACTCCGACAAATCCACCGTCTCCAGGGCAGCCACCTCTTATCAGTTGATCTGGTCGGACGAATTTAATGGGACCAGCCTCAACACCAGCAACTGGAACATCGATGTTGGCAATCCAGGTGTTAACAGTGAACAGGAATATTACCAGGCCTCCAATGTTACAGAAGGCGGTGGGTATCTGGTCATTACCGCCAAGAACCAGACCGTTGACGGTCAGCCTTATACCTCCGGGAAAATCGACAGTTATGGGAAGTTTTCCACTACTTATGGCCGGATCGAGGCCAGGATCGCTTTGCCGATGGTTCAGGGCATGTGGCCGGCTTTCTGGATGCTGGGAAATTCCATTAATACAGGAACAAGCTGGCCAGCGTGCGGGGAGATTGACATCATGGAGCAGGTCAACACCAATAACACCATCCTGGGGACGATGCATTGGTATGACAATGGGAATGCGTCGTATGGCGGCAGTACATCTACGGACAATACACCGGGGGACTTTCATATATATGCTGTAGAGTGGACGCCTGAGGCCATCAACTGGTACGTGGACGATTCTCTGTACTGGACGGGTAATATCACGGATAATATCAACAATACGGGTGCCTTCCAGAATCCTTTTTACATCATCCTGAACCTGGCGGTGGGCGGGACCCTGTCGGGTTCGACCGTCAATACGAGTGCCTTGCCGACAAACATGTTGGTTGACTATGTGCATGTCTACAGTTTGAGCGGAGCAGCGCCGCCGGTAGGTCAGGTGATCACGCTCAAGGGCAGCAATGGAGATTATGTTACCAGCAATAACGCATTGCATGACTCGGCCATGCAATGCAACCGAGCGACAGCATCGACCTGGGAACAGTTTACGGTGGGGGATGCAGGTAACGGGCTGATCACACTTAAGGGCAGCAACGGGTTGTATGTTACCAGCAATAATGCTTTGCCTGATTCAGCCATGCAGTGTAACCGGACTACAGCATCGACCTGGGAACAATTCCGGTGGATCGTTAATTCCAACGGCACCATCTCGCTTCAGGGGACAAATGGAGATTATGTTACCAGCAATAATGCACAACCAGATTCAGCCATGCAATGTAACCGGCTGCAAGCGCAGGGCTGGGAGCAGTTCACCTATAGTATTGTCAATTGATGAAAAACAAATTTAGATCCTCCAGGCTATGCGTCGGAGGGATTTTGCTTTTCCTGCTGTTGGAAGGACCCCGAGGGATGGCCCAACAGGACGAAACCTGGGAGATCCAGTCCTGGGCTGGATATGGAGGGCAGGATTTCCGGTGGTCGATAGCCGGAAACAGTGCCGGTCAGAACCCGAACATTTATTCTGAGCTGAAATGGAAGGGGCTCAAGGGGCCCTCCATCGGGGCTTTGGTCAGGTATGACGTGTGGAGACGGTGGACGCTCATCGGTGAATACAACCAACTGTTCATCCGGTCGGGCTCCGTCTCGGACATCGATTACCAGGAAAACAACCGGCAGGATGCTTCGTATCACGGATATTTCAACAGCAACCAGGGGTCCGGGGCAACCTGGTCAGGACTGATAGGGTATAAGGTAGTGAAAATGAAGGCCTGGGGACTCCTACTGGCCATTGGGTACGGGGGAAGCCGGCAAACGCTGTTCCTCCTGGATAATGATCCTGCCCTGGGCGGGATATTAAACAGTACCTATAAAGCAAATTGGAATGGACCAGCAGCGGAAATCATTGCAACCGTACGGCTGTTAAGGAGACTATCGGTAGAAGGAACCGGAACCTATAGTCAGGTAAATTACAACAGCCGGGCTGATTGGAACCTGATTCAAACATTTCGCCAGCCGGATAGCTTCAACGACAGGGCCAAGGGGTATGGCGTGCGGACAGAGGTGTCACTCAAATACAGATTGACGCATCTCGTCGCTTTGGTTGCTGGGGGGCAATATGCCTATTGGAGGACAGGTACAGGGATCGATCAGTTGTTCCTGACATCAGGGGAAACGGATAATACGCAAATGAACGGTGTATTTACAAAGGAAATGGAAGAGAGGGTAGGCGTGGAATTAGGGTTCTGATGAGCACGGGACTCAAAATTTTAAAGGCCACCTCATATGGGGGTGGCCTTTTCGCTTTCAACTTATCCTTAATAAGTGGTAGGTATTATTTTATTATTTGAAAATCAGTAATTTATAAGCATCAGTCGTTTACTTGGTACAATTAGGGTTTAAGACCATACATTACCTTCGTTCTGGGTATCCAAACCATACCTTTCCGGCTGAAATGCGTAAATTGCCATAAGGAGAAAGTGAAGATATGCAACAAATTGTCATTGATTTCGATGCAGTCAATAATGAGGATCAGGCTAAGAAGGAACAAGTTGTCCGAATGCTCAACGATTTGGGCATTGAGTACCATATAACCGAACGCCAAAGCCTGGATGAATATAACCAGGAAATCGATGAAGCCCTGGAGGACTTCGCTCGTGGTAATTTCATTACTGCTGAGGAATTGAAAGAGCGTTCCAAGAAATGGTGACCATCTGGACCCTAAGGGCTGAGGCCCAATTAATGAAGGCGTACCTCTATATCCACGAAGACTCTCCCCAAAATGCGCAGTGGGTAAAGGATCAAATTGTTGATCTATCATTAGAATTACCTAAAAACCCTGAGCGGTTTCCCTTGGATAAGCTGTATGAGGAGGGTACCCATACCACTGTGATTAAACGAATTTACGGCTTATTGGAGGATTATCAAAAAAGCCCCGGAAACCGGGGCTCAAAAAAGTTATGAGAGAAAACGCCGCCGCTGTAGAAGAAAAGTGCCGCTGCCGCACGGGCGTGACTACATATCCTTCTTCAACTTATCCTTAAAAACCTTTTCAAACTTCTCCAGCTTGGGCCGGATGACGAAATAGCAATAAGGCTGGTTGGGGTTGTTGGTATAGTAATTCTGATGATAGTCTTCGGCGGTATAGAAATTTTCGTAAGGTTCTATGGCGGTGACTATGGGTTTGGGAAAGGCGCCTGATTTATCCAGTTCTTCTTTGTAGTATTCTGCCTTTTGTTTTTGGAGGCTGTTGCGGTAGAAGATTACGCTGCGGTATTGAGGACCTACGTCGTTACCCTGTTTATTCAGGGAAGTGGGGTCGTGGGTCTGCCAGAATACCTTCAGGAGTTCATCGTAGTTGATTTTTGAAGGGTCAAAAACGATCTGCACGGATTCTGCATGACCGGTTGTTCCCGAAGATACTTCTTCGTAAGTAGGGTTGACTACGTGCCCCCCACTATATCCGCTGGTTACCTTCAATACGCCGTCCAGTTGCTCGAAAATGGCCTCTGAGCACCAGAAACAACCCGTTCCGAAGGTTGCTGTATCTGTTTTGATATTCGAGGCCGCTGCGTAAGAATCACTCATCCCTTTATTGGGATTTTCCTTTTGAGCGCAGGACCAGGAGAACAAGGCCAGTACCACCCCTATCATCACTTTGTACCTCATTGCCGTACCTTTGTAAATTAATATCTGCTCCGACATGTATTAGTTGATCGAATGTAATTCCCTAAAAAAGGGATTTTCGGTACTAAAAATACCGAATAATTCACATGCCGTCAGCACCCCGGGATCGTATTTAGGACAGCCTTAACACTGTGGCAACCACGTCGGTCTCAGACATAGGAGTCAATATTATGGATTTTTGATATTATTTGAAAATCCGGGATTCAAAGCCTGAATTAAGATATTTTATATTATTTGCGAGTATATGATGCAGTTATTTCCAGAATCGGCGCTGGTACAATTGGAATTTGATAAGGTTAGGGCTTTGCTGATGGAGCATTGTAGGTCGGAATATGCCCGTCACAAGGCGGAAAGGCTTAGGGTGCATACCAGATTGGAATATATTGAGCTGGAACTGCGCCAAAGCCATGAATATAAATTGGTGCAACAAAGCGGTCTATACTTTCCCAATGATCACGTTCTGAACTTATCTAAAGAGCTGAGGTTATTGGGTATTCCAGGGGGATTCCTGGCGGGGGAACAATGGCTACAGGTCCGTAGGTTGGCCGATAGCATCCAGCAGGTTTTCCGCTGGTTTGATACGGAACGCAAGATCGCCTATCCTGGTTTGTATACGGTGGTAAAGGATACCCATTACGAGAAAGCCATAAAAACCCTGATCGATGAGGTGCTGGATGAAACGGGGACGGTCAAAGACAGCGCCTCCGAAGACCTGACCCGGATCAGGATGAGCTTGTACCGGAAAAGGGGAGAATTGAGCCGTATGTTCGAAAAGATCCTGCGCAGGATGAAAAAGGATGGATTCGCAGCGGATATAGAAGAGTCTTTTATGAACGGGCGTAGGGTGATAGCGGTTTTTGCCGAACACAAACGCCAGGTCAAAGGGATTCTCCACGGGGAAAGTGATACCCGGAAAACGGCCTTTATTGAGCCCGAAGAAACCACGGAGTTGAACAACGACATCTTTGGCCTGGAAAACGACGAGCGTAAGGAGGTTTATCGTATTCTCCGGGATTTGACGGCTCGGTTATCGGTATATGCTCCCTTGCTGAAAGTCTACCATGAGATTGTCGGGGAATACGATTTTATCCGGGCCAAGGCAAAGCTGGGTATAGATATGGATGGCAACTATCCTAGCCTGGTGGACAAAGCCCATGTGCAATTAATCAAAGCTTATCATCCTTTATTATTCCTCTATAACCAAAAGTCAGGTAAAAAGACCATACCGGTGACGGTTACCCTCGATGAGCAACAACGCATCCTGGTGATATCCGGACCAAACGCCGGGGGTAAGACAGTTACCCTTAAGACAGTAGGTCTTTTGCAATTGATGCTTCAGAGTGGTTTGTTGGTGCCCGTTTCACCCGATTCTACGTTTGGTATCTTCAAAAAGGTAATGATCCATATAGGGGACACCCAAAGCCTGGAATTTGAGTTGAGTACTTATAGTGCCCATCTCCAGCACATGAAGTATTTTATGGAAACGGCTAATGGGCGTACACTCTTTTTTATAGATGAATTGGGTAGTGGGTCCGACCCCAACCTGGGGGGAGCCTTTGCAGAAGTGATCATGGAGGAATTGGCGCGCAAGCATGCCTATGGTATTGTGACCACGCACTACCTGAACCTGAAAGTAATGGCGGGCAAGGTGCAGGGCATCATCAATGGGGCCATGGCCTTTGACGAGCAAAACCTGCTTCCCATGTACCAGCTCATCATTGGTAAGCCTGGTAGCTCCTATACTTTTGCCATCGCAGAACGCATAGGATTGGATAAAAGGCTGATCACCCGTGCCCGCCAGTTGGTAGACGAGGATCATTTTAACCTGGATAAATTACTCAATAGGACGGAGCAGGACCTTCGCCAGGTAGAGAAGAAGGAAAAAGACCTGCATCGTTTACTGAAGGAAAACGTCCGCCTCAAAGAGGAAATGACGACCGTCTTGGATAAGGAAAGGCATAGGCAACAGGTAGAACTACAAAAGGAGCAGAACCGCATCACTGAAGAGCGGATAGACCAAATGAAGGACCTCGAACGTAAGCTCAAAGCCCTGGTTTCCGAATGGAAAAAGGCGGAAGACAAATCTCAGGTGGTTAAAATGATCAATGCCCTGTTGTTTCAACAAAAAGAAAAACAAGTGACGGAGAAACACAAGGTGCGCTTTGATGAAAAGTATGAAGTCGTGGGTGGGGACATTAAAGTGGGGGATAGGGTGCGCATGCAGCAAAACCGGCAAGTGGGCACCGTCAAAGAAATCAGGGGCAAAAGGGCCATCGTGCAATTGGGTATGGTCCCGCTGACCGTAGAATTGGCGGACCTGACGGTGGTCAAGGAAAAAGAGAATACCAACGCTTAACGCCATATGGATATTAAGGTTTTTTGCCCCTTATGGGGACATGAGCACGAAAATATAACCGATTTTGTGGCCAGGGTCCGGAATGCAGGTTTTGACGGCCTGGAATGCGGAATCCCCCTGGACGCTTCCGATAAAAAGGAGCTGCTGGATGCCTTGTTTACACAAGAATTGCTTTTTATTTCCCAGCAACACCAGGCCGATGGGAGCGATTTCCGGGAATATAAGGAGTCCTTCATAAAATACCTCCACCATAACCTAGACGGAAATCCTATATTGATCAATTCCCATACAGGCACAGATTACTTCACTTTCGAGCAGAACCTTGCATTGATCGACATAGCTTTGGATTTCGAGGCTAAGACGGGCGCAAAAATCACGCATGAGACGCACAGACGTCGTTTCACTTACGCACCTATGGCCATCCAGCCCTATTTTGAAGCCAGGAAGGAATGGACGATTACGGCAGATTTCTCCCATTGGGTTTGTGTATCAGAAAATTACCTGGAACCATTTTCAGTAATTATGGAAGAGGCCTTCCACCGCACGGCTCATATCCATGCGCGGGTAGGGTACCAGGAAGGTCCGCAGGTCCCTGATCCCAGGGCTCCGGAATGGGCGGAGGCCGTGGATAAACACCTGCAATGGTGGAAACGCATTGTCCAGGCCAGACGGGCGGAAGGGGCAGCACTACTTACCGTTACGGCGGAATTTGGTCCCCCACCTTATATGCCCATCCTGCCATTCACCCGTAAGCCCGTTGCCGACCAGTTTGAGGTCAACCGGTACATGAAGGACCTGGTAAAACGGGAGCTCGCCTAAGACAGGAGCCTGGCGCCTCAGCAATTGGCCTAATATTTATTACATTTAGGTCAGGGCATGGCCCTGATTGCCGTCCCAGCTAACGATCTCAACCCGCGTGTCATGAATTGCCAACTTACAGAAGACCAAATCCTGCAATTTCAAACGCAGGGTTTCCTGGTCATAGACGATTTCCTATCCCCCCAAGAATTGGAGCATTGGAGAAAGACCGTTATGGAAGCTACGGCCCAGCGATCCGGCATAAAGATCCCCGGCAAAGACATTCATACGGGTGAAGACGATGGTATTAATGAGGATGCAGATTATTTCGGGAAGGTGTTTGATCAGCTTATTAACCTGTGGCAGACCCATGCAGGTGTCAAGGAGCTAATGTTGGATGCGCGTATTGGCCAAATGGCGGCTCGCTTATCGGGGTCAGCGGGTATCAGGATATGGCACGATCAGGCCCTTTTCAAAAGGCCCTGGGCCAATCCTACGGGTTGGCATTTGGATGCTCCCTTTTGGTCATTCTCCGACAGGAGGGCCCTTTCCATTTGGGTAGCCCTCGATGACGCCACCCTGGAAAATGGATGTCTCTATTTTATTCCAGGCACCTTTAAAGAGACCAACTTCAACGATACCCCTATTGGTAAAAACATGGACGGTATCTTTTCCCAATACCCTGAATTAGCTAAAAGACCTTCTGTAGCAGGTCCTACGAAGGCCGGAAGTTGTTCCTTTCATAATGCCCTGACCATACATGGGGCTGGACCTAATATGACCAATGGGTGGAGAAGGGCCATGACCTGTGCTTATATGCCGGATGGAAGCACCTATAATGGAAAACACAATGTTTTACCGGATGCCTACCTGGCTAAACTGAAGGTGGGCGATCTCTTGAATAATGACGCTCAAAACCCCCTCATCTATCCTTTAATTCCGTCCGACTTATGAGGCGAAGGGTTTTCTTGAAATGGAGTTCTGTTTTATCTTCTGGAAATTGGGTGCTGGGATTGATTCCGGGGGCAAGCGCATGGGCGGCGGGACATACGACCGTAGGAGACGGTGCCCCGAAGCCTGTGATGGGCTCCTCCTCCAAAATCTATGAGCAATTCCGCACGCCTGATATATCCATACGTCCTTATGTACGCTGGTGGTGGAATGGTGACAAGGTGACCAAAGAAGAAATTGCCAGAGAGCTTGGGTTACTTAAAGAAGCGGGTATTGGTGGGGTAGAGATCAATCCCATTCAGTTTCCGCCTCAGACGGATGACCTGGGCATCCCTTCTATTCCCTGGTTAAGTCACGATTGGATAGACATACTGGATTATACATTGAAAACAGCCGCCTCCCTGTCGATGACGGCTGACTTGATTGTGGGCTCAGGCTGGCCTTTTGGGGGTGAGTTTTTACAAGGAGAGGAAAGGTCTCAGATCCTGACGGTAACCACCCGGCCCCTTGAAGGTGGTCAGGACTACGAATTTTCGACCTTCGACTTATTCAAGGACGCTGATCCGGCCATTTCTGCACCCTATGCAGGCCGGACCATGGAATTGATCAGTGTGAAACTGGTTCCAGATCCTTTGGTTAGCCTGGACCAGGCTAAAGACCTTTCCGACCAGATTCCTTCCGGTATCATACGCCTGACGGTACCAATGGGTAATTATGTACTTTATGGGGTCGTCAAGTTCGATGGGTTCAGCGAGGTCATTAACGGTGCGCCTGGGGCCAATGGTCCTGTACTCAACCACTATAATGCAGGTGCTGTGCGTAAATACCTGACGCATATGTCCGATACCATACAGCAAAAGATAGGGCCGCTAACGGGAAGGATCAGGGCTTTTTTCACCGACTCTATGGAGCTGGAAGGCGCCAATTGGTGTGCGGACATGGCCGCTGAATTTCAGAAACGAAGGGGCTATGATCTGTTCCCTTACCTGCCCTTTATACTATATAAGGTTGGTGGCATGGGCAACTTCTACGATTTTTTTCCCGGAAAGGACGATACGTCTGAAGAAGTGGAAGAAGATAGATTTAGAAAGAGTTTTTCTTTTAGATACTTAAGCGCCCTGGGTCCAGCATTGGTGGAAGAGTTGGAAAGGGCACGGTATGATTTTGATTTGACCAAATGGGAACTGATTCACGAGCGGTTTGTAGGTACGTTCGTCAGTTGGTGTAATGAAAACAAAGTCCTGTCCAGGGTACAGGCTTATGGGCGTGGATACCACCCGCTGGAAGGAAGTTTCGAGGTCGACATTCCGGAATGCGAAACCTGGATCAAGTATGGAATAGGTGAACAGATCAATGAAGCAGATCCAAGGGTAGGCAGGGCCTATACCATGATCAATAAGTATGTCTCTTCCGCAGCCCATCTCAAAGGAAAGCACCAAATCAGTTGTGAGGAGCTCACCGATACAGACATGGTATTCAATGCCACTTTGGAAATACTCAAGCTGGCGTCGGATCAAAGTACCTTATCCGGGGTAACCCATCCGGTGTTTCATGGGTTTAACTATTCCCCACCGAAGGCTCCCTTTCCAGGTTGGATACGATACGGAACTTTCTTTAATGAAAGAAACCTTTGGTGGCCCTATTTTAGCAGGTTCACCACTTACAGGAGCAGGGTCTCGGCCTTGGTGCAACAGGGAGACATGTTTGCCGATATCGCTGTACTGACACCCACCTCGGACATGTGGACCATTTATGGGGCCCAGAACGAACCCTTTCCTACGCTGACTTATCCTTCCTATTTGTCCCTTATCTGGGAATCCATCCATCAAAATGGTAATGCCTGCGACTATGTTTCTGAAAAGGTCATAGCGGAGTCTTCCATGAATGGAGGCTGGATGAAATATGGCTCCCGTTCTTACCATACGATATTGTTGGTGCGCGTGGAAAGGATGGACGTACCCACCGCTCAAAAGCTACATGAATTTGTAGAAGGTGGTGGTAGGGTATTTTGCCTGGATACTTGTCCCTTTAAGTCTACGGGGCTGAAGGACTACCAGGGGAGGGACGCCCTCGTGAAGAATTGGGTAGCACTCATGAAGAACTGGCCGGATAGGTTCGTTATCCTACCCAAACCAAAAGATGATTTTATGGGTTGGTGGAAAGGACTTCAGGCTCAGTACCAAATTGCGCCCTATGTACAAATCTCCAGTCCCAACACTTTTCTTTCTCAGATACGCTACCAGATCAACGGACTGGATTGTATCGTCCTGGTGCATTCCAACTTGAACGAAAGCCTTGCCGTGCGCTTGCAGGTGGCTTCGGATATAGGAGGCGGCAAAAACACCTGGATCTGGGATCCGGTAACAGGAGACCGGTATTTGGTTGGCCCTGGCTCCGACCCGATAGAACTGGATATGAGTCCCGCGGATCTGCGCATGCTCGTTTGGGATAAAGCGCACAAAGGGAAGGCCTGGAAGCCTGTGCTATCAGGGTTCACGGGTGTAGGCGCTTTACCTGGGGTAGCTGGGACGCCTGCGTCAACCGCCGCGGGAATTCCGACAGGAGCAGGTCCAGGTCCGATGGGGCTAACCCTGACGGGGCCCTGGGCGGTGGCGCTGCATCATATGGACGGGTCTGATCAATCGGTGACTTTAGCTGAACTAAAAGACCTCAAAGACCTGCCGGGTCAGAAGGGATTTGCTGGGAAGGCTGTATATACCATTTCCCTGTCTATGGAAAAGGGGAAAAGCGTAGGTTTGATCAACCTCGGCAAGGTGGAGGGGCTAGCCAGCGTTTCGGTAAATGGGGTGGCAGCGAGTGTAGCTGGAGAAGATCTGGAGAAGGTAGCCTGGTTTGGTCGTCGTATATTCTCTCTGGAAGGCTTGTTGCATGAGGGAGATAATGAGATAGTAATAGGTGTGGTAACGGTGATGGGCAATTATATGAAGACCCTGGAAAGCAATGTGGTTGCTCAAAAATGGACCAATAAGAAACGAAAAATTCAACCCTGGCAAACCGTAGGTCTGCTCGGACCGGTCACGGTTTTCTGAGGCAGGGACATGGAGCCTGACGGCAGAGTTGAGGAAAGGAGCCTGACGGCTGATTTTGACGGCCTGATGTTGGAAGAATGGAGCTTGACAGCAGCATCGTTCGATGGGTCTTTCATTAAGTTTGAATATGGTACATAGACATATACTGCTAGGTTTGATGATGAGCCTGCTATGGGTGAGCGCGGAGGCCAAAGACTATCCGGCATCCTTATTTGGCATCCGTTCTGATGGGACGGACCTCAATACGCGATCCATACAGTTTGCCATTGATTACATCAGCGGACAGGGTGGGGGTAGGTTGGTTTTTTCTGTGGGCCACTACCTAACGGGTTCTATATACCTCAAGTCCAATGTGACTATCCATTTGGAGGAGGGGGCTGTATTGATGGGGTCGCTCAATCCACTGGACTATGACAGGAAAATATTTATGGCCATGATCTTTGCCTATGACCAGCAAAATATCGGGATCACGGGGAAGGGTATTATTGATGGACAGGGGAGGGAAGTTGCTGCGAATGTAAGCGAGCTGGTGCATAAAGGGCTCATTAATGATCCATTCCGTAACGACAGGCCGGTAGAAACCAACCGCCCCATGATCATCAATTTCCGTAATTGCCACCAGGTCCGTATCAGTGGGATTACCTTACGGAACTCAGCTTGTTGGGTCGAAACCTATGACCAATGCACCAACCTGACTTTAGATAGTATACACGTGGATAGTAAGGCATTCTGGAACAACGATGGAGCCGATATTGTGGATTGTGATAGTGTCTGCGTGATGAATTCCTTTTTTGACGTCGCCGATGACGGCATCTGCCTTAAATCCCATGACGCATCCAAATATTGTAATCATTTTCTGATCCGGGACAATACTATACGGTCCAGTGCGAATGGAATCAAATTCGGAACAGCCAGTTATGGAGGATTCACCAACATCCATATCCTGCATAATGTAGTATATGATACTTATCGTTCTGCTTTGGCGCTGGAAGCGGTGGATGGGGGTTTTCTGACGAACATAGTGGTCGATAGCCTGAGGGCGGAAAATACAGGAAATGCTTTGTTCCTGCGTGTAGGAGAGCGCGTAGCAGGAAAGAAGAGCCGCATGGACAGCATATCCATTTCCCATGTGTATGTAGAAGTGCCGGCTTCCAAGCCGGATGCAGGTTATCCCTATGAAGGGCCTGTAGAGGATCAGCCCCGCAATATTTCTCCCGCATCTATAGTGGGTATGGCTGATGCCCCTATTGAGGGAGTGACCTTATCTGATGTGGAAATCCATTATCCGGGTGGGGGCAATACCTACATCGCTAAAGTGGGATTGGATGAGTTGGATAAGGTCCCTGAACGACCCACTGCTTATCCCGATTATTCCATGTTCAAGGAGCTACCGGCCTGGGGACTTTATATCCGGCACGTCCGGGGCCTGACCATCAAAGGCCTGAAACTCATCTGCGCCAAAAAGGATTACCGACCCGCTATCGTTGCTCAGGACCTTCAGGGAGAATCTTTCCAGGATATTGATGTGGAAGATCCGGATCATAAGGCCAGTAATATCGTGATTAAACGTTGAGAAGGCTGACACCAAGTCAAACAATATGGTGAACCGGGGTTTGGACGATGTTACCGGAAAGGGGGCTGGTGGGCTATAGCAACTTGTTTTTTACTATCGCTTCCATCACCCCTTCCTTCAAAGTGCGGGAAATAGGAATACTGGCCTTCCCAATGCCAATACTACCGGCTTCCAGGTGAGTGATCTTGCTCAGTTGGACTATATAGGATTTATGCACTTGCATGAAGAGGGCAGGGGGAAGGGCTTCTATGACGGATTTAAGGGTGGCATGTGTCATTAATTTTCCGTGGGTCGTATGGATGGCGACGTAATTTTCCATGGCCTCTATATAGAGCACCTCCTCCAAAATGACTTTTTCCAGTTTGTTATCGGTTTTGATGAATAGGTGCCCTGGGTTTGAAGGGGAACTCATTGAGGTGGGTGTTGCCGCAGTCGCTGTTGCGGATGTGGACCCTATTAATTGATGTACTTTATTGACCGCTTTCAAAAAGCGATTGAAGCTGATGGGTTTCAGCAGGTAGTCCACGACATCGAGTTCATAGCCCTTGAGTGCATATTGCTCGTAGGCGGTTGTAAATATAACCTTAGGGGGTTGGGCAAGACTTTGGAGCAGGTCTAATCCGCTGAGATAGGGCATTTCAATATCGAGCAGCAATAGGTCTACCTTATGGCTATGGAGGTAGGTATTGAGGCTCATGGCATCTTCGAATACCCCTTCTAGTTTAAGGAAGTCAATCTTTTGCACATATCCTTGTAAGCCTTTACGGGCCACGGGTTCATCGTCGGTAATGACACAGGTAATGGGGGTCATAAGGGAATGATTAAGGTGCTGTTGTATTGGTTGTTTTCCTGGTGGGTCTGGAGCTGATGGTTGTCGGGGTAGAGGAGGGTCAGTCGCCTTTTTAGGTTATCCAGCCCAATGCCGGAGGCCTTTGCATTGGGTGTGGGCATGTCTTCAGGAATGGCGTTGGCTACCTGAAATTTTAATTGGCCCTGTTCGTTTCGGGCGCTGATCCTTATCCAATAATCTCCTCCCGCATACTTAAAGGCATTCTCCACTAATGGTAATAACAGTAAGGGGTAAACGATCTGGTCCTGAAGGGCCTTGTCGATGTCCACTTGTAAACGGAGGTGGGGATTCATTCGTTGTTTTTGCAAGTCTATGAACGATTGGAGGTAATCCAACTCTCTTCGGATGGGAACGCCTTGATGGGGATCGTATAATTGATAGCGCAGTAACTCAGACAATTTTTCCAGGGTTTCCCTTGCTTGTGCGTTATTATCCTCTATTTGAAAATAAGCGGTGTTCAGGGCATTAAAAAGGAAGTGGGGATGGTACTGGGCCTTGAGTAAACGCAGCTCCGTTTGTAACTGGTCATTGCTGATCTTTTCGATTTGAAGCTGTTGCTCATAGTTTTTTTGCAGGGAGATAATGACCTTGGAAATGGCATAGTAGCTAAGGCTAAAGAAGGAGGTGACTACGTTGATGTTTACTGCATCAAACCATTGGAGACCGTCATCGGTGAGGGCCGCCAGTGGTAAGATGGTGACGTTGGCATATAAAGCGGAAACCAGATATGCTTGAACAAATTCTCTCCAAATGGCTCTGGTACCGGGCTGAGCGGTTCTGCGCTTGCTGCGGTTGAGCATATATTGCATGAGCATAACCCAGGGATAACTGATGAGGATGGTGTAGCCAATCTCGGTTGAATTGAGTGAAAAGCTGCGGTGCCAGAACTTCAAACCCGACATCACGTCTGTAATCAGGCGGATCAGTGCATAGTTCATCAACCCATACAGGGGAGGGAACCACCACCTAACCCAAAGTTTTTCGTTTCGCATGAACTGTAAATTATAAAGATCCTTGTAAAATTGGTTGAGGGATCTTGGAATCATGGGCTGGAGCGGACGTGCGGCCGCTTTCCAGGGCTGGCGTCGGGGTATCCGCGTTCGGAGCCGACGTGTGGGGCGCTGGCCTTACGTCTTTGGAGGCCTTCATGCCAAAAAGAAAGCGCAAAACGGGTATGCGACATATGAACAAGTGGTAGATGCCCATCGTAATGAAAAAGGTGGTGGCTACCAGGAAGCTGTACTTCATGCCAATCCCGTCGGACCAACGGACGACAAAATAGGCCAGTACGACGATGATGGTTTGGTGCAGAATATAAAATGGATAAACGGCCTGGTTGATATAATTGAGGACGCGACTGGTCTTATCCAAATATTGCTTCCCATAGCCTATGGCAGCAAACACCCAAGTCCAGGCCACCAGTGGATAAACGCTGAGGGAAGCAAAGAAAAAAGGGTTTTGCAGGGGATGGCTGAAAAGGGAAGAAATCTGGATATGCTCCACATGCATGTACATTAATAAACCCATCAACAGAAATCCTGCTGTCAGCGAATACCGGCGGTTCCTTTGCAGGCTATCCAGGATCCTGGGTTGCAGCATAGCCAGAAAGCCCGCGAGCAAAAAGAAGAACCAATAAAGATCGTAACACAGGTCATGTACAAAGTCGTGCGTCTCATCAAACCAGCAGATCAAACCACAAAAGCTGAGGACAGACGGCAGCACCATCCAGTACACCCTTTTGCCCTGGGCCAGCCAGCCCAATTTGCGGACGAAGGTGGCACCTTTCTCAGAAATGCTCCAGGTAAAAAACTTTGCCAGCACCAGGTCATAAACAAAGAGGTAAAAAATGAACCAGAGGTGATGCCAGCTAAAGCTGCCTCCCATAGGATATGGCTTGAACTGAAATACGGTTTTGTAAAATTCCCAGTAGTTACCCTTGAAACCTTGGGTCAGTCTTTCAGCATATATCTGGGGAGGTACGATGACCAGCATCCCAAAAAGCAGGGGGATGAATAACCGGCGAAAACGCAATAGGATAAACGATCCGGTAGTCCTCTTTTTGACCATGAACCAGGATACGGCGCCGGAAATGAAAAACAGCAGGGGCATCCTGAACCGGCTAAGCCAGAAACCAAATAGGGTTAGGCTTTCGCTTTTTTCATGATTCATAATATGCCAGCTATCCAGGTTGGAGAAGGGCATGGTACAATGAAAAACCAGTACACCTAGTATGGAGAAGATGCGAAGCCAGTCGAGGTAGGCCCTTCGGGAAGTAGTAGGTTGCATGTGTTTTAATTTTATACAAACCTATCATAGGCCGAGACTAGCTTTGGCTTTGTTTGACCATCTGCATCCAAGTGGTGACGAACCGTAAATAATCAGTATAAAAGCCCAAAAAGCCATAAGGGTATTTTCTGGAAAGAGCCGATTTGAATTTCATCCATAGCTACCCATGCATCTGGTATGTCGGCTACTTGTTTCATCGTTTTGTTTTTTTCTCCGATTTCAAAGGTCCATTGCGAATCAACCTGGAAATCACCCCTAGGGGGAATGGATAGATTATGACCGGCATTTTGTACTTAATTGAGAAAAAAGGCTTCACGAAGGGCGCCTTTATCCACCTGGTTAGGAGCGAGCGTGTATTGAAGGTTGGTGTTCTCTAGATGGATCTTTTCTGGTTTTTGTAGGACACTGATACTTCTTCCCTCAGCGGCGAGTGTATTTATTAATTTGGCTTTGTCGAGAAAATGCAGGTATTCTACCAGGATGTTTCTATGGATGCCGATTTTTTCACTCAGCTTACTGATATTTGGCTTAAATGGAACGTTCGCAGCGAGAATAGGGAGTAGTTTTCCAAACGGAGGAAGTACGTGTTTTTGTTCTCCAAAAAAAATGGGTAATACCCATATTGCAGATATTCTTTAAAATGTTGTATGGGCTTAATGACCGAATTAATATCCCCTGCAACTTGAACATGCTTGGAAAGGAGGTCTTCCCAGGACAATATGGAAATGCTGGCGATGGAAGTAATCTCCAGGAATTCCCGATAAGACAAACCTGTTAATTCATATTGGACCGCTCTACGGCTCAAATCTGCATTCTGTCTTAGGATGTCGGTAATAGAGGATCCTGTAAATACGATTTGAATATCATCGTAAAAGTCATATACGTTTTTAATTTCTCTGGCCCAATCCTGTCCCTAATCCGAATCTTTGTTTTAGTTGTTGGAGTATCAAGGTTGTTTTGCCAGTCCCCCTAGCACCCAATATGCCAATTAGCCGGTCTGTCCAATCAATTTTGTTCATCAGGGACCGAATGTGTTTAATATTCTGTCTTTGGACGCGTAAATTGGATTTGTCTAATAAACCGTTCATATTGCTATTTCAAATAGCAGAAAGAGGGAATAATTGCTATTTAGAATGGCATTTATTGCAATGTTTTTTTTACAATTCATTGATTTATAATATCCTAAACAACCCCGCGGCGAGGGCTGCGCCTACCAGCGGTCCCAATAGGGGGATGGGGGCATAGGACCAATGGCTGGAGCCTTTTCCGGGAATAGGCAATAGGGTATGCACCAGACGGGGACCCAGGTCACGGGCAGGATTAATGGCATAGCCCGTGGTGCCTCCCAGGCAAAGGCCAATGGCCCAGACGACCAGGGCAACGGGGAGGGCGCCTACTGATCCTAAACCGAAGTGAAAGGGTATTTTAATGTCAACAGCGCCTGGGTCCAGATCAAAGCTGGGGCCTGCAATATAGAAGACGGCGAATATCAGCACAAAGGTGCCCAGCACCTCACTTAGAAAATTGAGCGCAGGATTGCGTATGGCAGCACTTGTGCAAAATACGGCCAGTTGAGTCTGGGGATCCGGGGTACGGTCAAAATGGTCCTTGTGCATAAGCCATACTAAAAAAGCCCCTAACATGGCGCCCAGGAATTGGGCAGCGACGTAAGATGGCACCAGGCTCCAGGAAAATTTGCCTCCCAGGGCCAGCGCAAACGTGACGGCGGGGTTGAGGTGGGCTCCGCTGTAAGGGGAGGCAATAAGGACTCCTACATATACGGCCATGGCCCAGGCGGTGGTAATGACGATCCAACCGCTGTTGTTTCCTTTGGTATCCTTCAATAATACGTTGGCTACTACGCCATCTCCAAGTAAGATCAGTACGGCTGTGCCTAAAAATTCAGCTACAAATGGACTCATATGGGCAATCAATATATTTTAAGACTTTGTCCAGCTCAACACCGCGTTTACGGCTCGTTGCCAGCCGTGAAAACCAGTGGCTACGTCCTGGGGATCCATCGCCGGCGCAAATACCCGGTCTGCTTTCCAGAAACGCTCGATTTCGGTGGTGTCTTTCCAGTAGCCTACCGCCAATCCTGCCAGGTAAGCAGCGCCCTGGGCGGTGGTTTCGGTGATGGTAGGCCTGACCACTTTGGTGCCAAGCACGTCGGCCTGGAATTGCATGAGCAGGTTATTGGCGGTGGCGCCCCCGTCTACCCTTAGTTCTTTAATGGGTGTACCGGCTGCTGCTTCCATGGCTTTGAGGACTTCCAAGGTCTGGTAGGCTATGGCTTCCAGCGCGGCTCTGGCAATATGGGCTGCGGTGGTGCCCCGGGTCAAACCAATCATCATGCCTGTGGCATAGGGATTCCAATAAGGTGCGCCTAGACCGGTGAAGGCAGGGACAAAATAAACTCCATTGGTATTGGGTACCTGAGCGGCCAGGGATTCGATTTCTGCGGAAGAGCGGATGATGCCCAATCCATCCCTTAGCCATTGAACGACGGCGCCGGCTATGAAGGTGCTGCCTTCAAAGGCGTAGTTAACCTTTCCATTGACCTTCCAGGCTACCGTGGTCAGTACATTATCTGAAGGCATGAGACTTTTCTCTCCGATATTCATCAGCATGAAACAACCCGTGCCGTAGGTGTTTTTTACCATGCCCGGAGAAAGACACATTTGTCCGAATAAGGCGGCTTGCTGATCACCAGCTATACCGGCGATGGGCACTTTAGAGGCAAAGATGGTGGTCTTCGTTTCTCCGTACACTTCGCTGGATTCTTTGACGGTGGGCATCATGGACCGGGGAATGGTAAACAGTTCCAAGAGCGCCTCATCCCAATCCAGGGTATGTATATTGAACAACAAGGTACGGGAGGCATTGCTTACATCGGTAATGTGTACGCCTCCCCGGGTGAGGTTCCATACCAACCAGGTATCTACGGTCCCAAATACCAGGTCTCCTGCTTCTGCCTGTTCCCTGGCTCCGCTCACATTATCCAGTATCCATTTTATTTTGGTGGCGGAGAAGTAGGCGTCAATCACCAAACCTGTTTTTTGACGGATTAAATCTTCCCTATGGGTTTCCCTAAGGTGGTTACAATATTCAGCTGTCCGCCTGTCCTGCCATACGATGGCGTTATAAACGGGCTGACTTGTATGCCTGTTCCATACAATGGTGGTTTCCCTTTGGTTGGTAATACCAATGGCGGCTATATTGGTTCCATTCAACCCTGCTTTTACGGTGGCTTCGGCGGCTACCCCCGCCTGGGTGGACCAGATTTCATTTGGGTCGTGCTCTACCCATCCTGCCTGGGGGAAGATTTGGGTAAATTCCTTTTGAGCCATAGCTATGCTGCGGCCTGCCTGATCGAAGACGATGGCCCGGGAACTGGTCGTTCCCTGATCCAGGGATAGTATATATTTTTCCATAACAAGCTGCTGTAAGGTAAGCAATCCTTTATTGCAACAAATATCCTTTTGCCAGTGTTGTATACGCCTGAATCTGCGCTGCTTCCCAGTCTGCATCTTTTTGGAGAACAGCCCGCATGAGTGCTGCGACCTTAGGGGCCATTTCGATAGAGGCGCTTGCATCCAGAAAAAGCGCTCTTACCCTTCTGGCCAAGACATCTTCCAGGGTCAAGGCCCATTCCTCGCGAACGGCCCAAATGACTTCGGCTCCAGTAAAGGGCAGGCGTGGGTGCAAGGGGATTGCCAGGTTGGGATCGGCTGACTGCAAGGCTTCAATATGGGATCGGTCGGAACCGTATAAAGAGAGATGGTTTCCAATGGAGGCTGCCGCAGCCGTGATAGGCGCCGCGTCGGTGGTCGGGGAGGTTGGGGACGTGATGGCCCCATGGATTTTAAGGTGGGGGGTAGCGCAGGCCCTGAGCCTTAGGTCTGCGACTTCTATGGCGGTATCAACGGTATCTTCTGCCATGCGCCGGTAGGTAGTCCATTTGCCCCCGGTGATGGTAATTAATCCGGAAGGAGACCGAATAATCTTGTGGGACCTGGAAATTTCTTTGGTGCTGGATTCTCCATTCTTAGGCGCAGCCAGCGGTCTCAGACCGGCAAATACACTGAGTACATCGGATCGGGTTGGGGCTTTTTGCAGGTATTGTCCGGCCGTATGGAGGATAAAGTTGATTTCTTCTTCCAGGGCCCTGGGCTCCAGGCTATGAACGTTTAATGGGGTATCGGTCGTGCCCACCAATAATTTACCTTCCCAGGGCACACCAAACAGCACCCTTCCATCATCCGTTTCGGGAATCAGCAGTGCATCAGCAGATCCCAGAAAAGACTGGTCCATGACCAGGTGTACCCCTTGGCTGGGCCTGACCTGTGGAAAAGCTTCTGGTTCATCTAACTGAAGGATATCGTCGACAAAAACACCGGTGGCATTGATGACGCATTTAGCGGAGAGCTCATAAGTCTCCCCGCTTTGACAGTCCTGCGCTTTTACACCGCAGATTTTACCCTTGATGTCCTTGAGCAGTCCGGTCACCTTAAAATGATTAAACACCAATGCTCCTTGCTCCACGGCCGTTTGGGCCAGGTTAATGGCTAGCCTGGCATCATTGAATTGTCCATCCTGATAGATGACGCCTCCTTTAAGTTGATCCTTACGGATGCCGGGTAACCGACGACATACCTCTTCTTTGGAGATATAACGCGATGGCCCAAAGCTGGCTCTTCCACTGAGCAGGTCATAGACCATTAAGCCCAAGGTGAATTTGATGGCAGACCAGCGAGTGTAAATGGGAATGATAAAGTGTTCAATATGGACCAGGTGATGTGCATTCTTCAAGAGCAGGCCTCTTTCATGGAGGGCCTCCCTGACCAGGCCAATATCCCCTTCGGCCAGATATCGCACGCCTCCATGTACGAGTTTGGTAGATCTGCTGGAGGTCCCTTTGGCAAAATCTTCTTGCTCCAGCAGTAGGGTTTTGAATCCCCTGGAAGCGCTATCAAGAGCCGTACCTAAGCCAGTAGCTCCTCCCCCTATGATCAGGATATCGTAAGGGACGGAGGCTGACTCTTGCAGTTGTTGCAACAGTTGGTGTCTATCCATAATTTCTCTACTGGGAAATTAGGCTTTTTTAGTAACTTGAGGTATACACCTTCTGTTATGATAACACAATCAGCCCTAAGGGCAGCTCTGATGAGCATGTGCTTGCTTACCTTTTCCTTGAGTGGCGTTTATGCCCAATCCCAAATCCAGGATCAAATGCCTGCTCCAACGTTAACAAAGGCGCAAAAGGATTCTGTTCAGGCAGCCTATTATCAAAACCTGGTCAAGTTACCCGCCTTTGTTTTTCACGCGCAAACAGCGCTGCCTATGGGCGCGTCGGTGAGGAACCTGACCCCGGACTATTATGATTTTACCGTCACAAAAGATACCATCATTGCTTACCTCCCTTATTATGGCAGGGCTTATACAGCACCCATTGATCCTTCCAAAGGCGGTATTCAGTTTACCTCAACGAATTTCACTTACGACGTAACGGACAAAAAGAAGGGTGGTTGGCAGATCACTATTAAGGTCAAAGACAACAACGACGTACAGAGCATTTACCTCACCGTATCGGCCGCTGGTTATACTTCCTTACAGGCTAATTTCATCAATCGTCAGCCCATTTCCTTCAATGGGAAGATTGGAAAGCGGAAATTAAAGTAGCTGATAAACGGACATTGGGCAGGCGCCACTGGAGAATGCAGGGTTCGGCTTTCGGGGAAGATAATTTGAGGGGCCTGGGTCATAGCGCACCGTAAGAAAGTATAGGGCAAAAAATAAGGGCCGGCAAGTGCCGACCCGTTGCCCGGCGCTCGCCGGCCCTTATAAAATGATGGAGCTATCTTCTTTCATTATACACCCCGAACTCCGCAATTCCCGGAGGGGAATCGAAAGTATCTATGAGGATGCGCACTTTATTACCCCATACACGCTGGAAGCGGTGAACCTTTACCCGTCCGGTCTGGGCGGAGGCGGGGGTGGATCCTGAGGGCGATGTGATCAGGATAGGCCTCCACACGCCGTTTTCGCAATATTCCAACCTATAGTGGGTTATATGGGCTTCTGGTTCTGTAATGACAATGGTGTTGAAGGCCTGATCCTTTCCAAAGTCTACCTCATACCAGGGTTGTTTGACTTCCGGATTAGCGCTCCAGGCAGAACCAAAATTATCATCGTTACCAAAGTCAAAGATGTTCATGTCATCGCTCCAACTACCGGTGGCAGGCATATATTTGGCGATATTGGGAGAAATGATGGGATCAATACCTTCTGGTAGTGGAGACAGGGGACCTGCATTTTTCCATTTACTACCTATGGTGCTCAGGGCCTGGAGGGCATTATCGTCAATCAACCCATCCGTGTTGGGCGCCACATTTAATATAAAGTTACACCAGGCATTATTGAGGGGGGTAATGTCTTCATCAATGAGTTTCTGAGGATCCTTGACGGGGGTCGTCGGGAAATCGGTTTTCCAGAACCAGTTGGCCTGCAAGGGCAGGCAGGTCAATGCCGGAAGACGATTGGTTTCCTTTGATATCCTTTGGCCTGCACCCAGTTCATAAGACTTGATGTCGGTATACATCAAGGTCTCCCCTGGATATTTGGCGGAGTTCAAATCCA
>CAJCIQ010000196.1 GCA_903970475.1 Beijerinckiaceae bacterium | reverse complement strand
TAACTCTTCCACAGAAAGCAGGCTGGGTGTACCACCTCCCAGGTATATAGTCCCTACGGTGGCTGATTGCAGGTAATCTTTACTCAATGCCACTTCCTGGGTGAGGGCCTCTACCATTAATTTTTTTGAGCTCAGATTGGTACTGAAGTGGAAATTGCAGTAATGACATGCTTTACGGCAAAATGGAATATGAATGTATATACCGGCCAATATTCAATTGCTTTAATGCGTTAACCCATAGTTTTGTGATTGTTCCATACATGCCCAAAAAACTGCTTATACTATGGTTGATGGCTACAGGGATCTTCTCAGGATCTTCCTGGGCTCAGACTTCCTATACCCTGGACATCCTGAGTGCCGGCAAAGATACTACGCTCAAACCGGACCTGATGGGGCTGAAAAGAAGTTTTCCGGACAGGGTAGGGTGCTATAAGTATGTTAATGGACTCACAGGGTTGCTGCAAGCCCAAGGGTATATAGCGGCTTCGGTAGACTCTGTAAAGTATGGAACGGGTGGGGCAACGCTTTGGCTGTATGCGGGCAAGAAGTACCATTGGGGACATCTGGTAAATCGCATTGATCCCTTCATACTGGACCAATTACACCTTTCTGATGGGAAAGCCTGGAAGAAAGGGATTCAGTGGGAATACCTTTCAGATATGGAAACCAAGGTGATCGATTATTGCGCCATGCATGGCTATCCCTTTGCCCAGATTGGATTGGACAGTGTCCGCATCTCAGGTGACGCCATAGACGCGGTACTCAAGTTAAATAAGGGATATATCTATAAGGTGGATAGTATCCGGGTATTTGGGAAGGCTAAAATTTCCAAGGATTTCCTTTATAGGTACCTGGACCTGCCTCCTGGCAGCATTTATGATCAATCCAAGTTGAATATGGTTAGCGCCCGGCTTTTGGCCTTGCCCTATGTGCAGGAGGATAGACCCTGGGCGCTGAAAATGATGAGTTCCGGGGCTGTGCTGGATCTTTACCTGAAACCCAGGAATAATAATCAGGTGGACGGTATGTTAGGCGTATTACCCACTACCCAGGCCGATGGGACGACTAAAACCCAAGTGGTAGGAGAACTGAAACTGGATCTGCAAAATGCTTTTGGTAATGGGGAGGCGCTAACCATCAATTGGCAGCAATTGCAACCCCAGTCTCCCCGGTTGGACCTTGCTTTTTCCCAACCCTATTTATTCCACTCTCCTGTAGGAATGAATGTTGGATTTGATTTACTTAAAAAGGATTCTTCCTGGCTGAACGTTAATTTCAATATGGGGGCTTCCTGGTATATGAGTGCCCAAAAAAGTCTGAGTGTCTTTTTGCAGATATTTTCCTCCAGCCTGCTCAATGTGGATACGACGGCTATCGAAGAAACCTTGCAATTGCCGGATGAATTGGATATGACGACCGTATCCCTAGGCATGACCTATAATTGGAGAAATACGAATTACCTCTATAACCCCAGAAAGGGGAATGAGTTCAGCATGACGCTTTTCGGGGGGCAGCGGCACATCAGAGAAAACACGACCATTACCCAGATAGCGGATACCACCTTTAATTTTGCCTCCCTTTATGACACGGTTCCCTTAAAAAGCTATCAGTTCAAAGGACAAATGGCCTATGCCCATTACTTTCCCGTCGGCAAACAAACGACCCTGAAAACAGCCCTGAATGGAGGCTGGCAAATTAGTCCCCGTCTATATACCAACGAGCTTTTTCAGATCGGGGGCTATAAACTGCTTCGGGGTTTTGATGAAGAAAGCATTTATGCCAGCCAATACGTGGTTGGGTCCCTGGAATACCGTATTTTAATCGGTGTGAACTCTTATTTTTTCGCTTTTTCCGATGATGCCTGGGTGCGTAATAAGAGCGCTGACATGAATACAAGCGGTATATTAGCGGGCTTTGGTTTCGGAATAAACTTGGAAACCAAAGCCGGAATGTTTAATATCAGTTTCGCGGAAGGTGAAGGGAATGGTGAAAATTTTAACTTTGGCAATACGAAAGTCCATATCGGATATGTAAACTTTTTTTAATGGCATTGAAGCGCTTCTTCTTTTTTCTGATCTGTATCTTCTCCCTCACGCCATTATCCATACTGGCTCAAACCGGGGACTCCGGACGGGTAGCCATTCCTTCCCGGGACACGGGTAATCCGGTGAAAACTGGCCGGGATACTGGGCGTCCATTGACCTTAGATACGCTAGAATCGACCCTTCATGCCCATAAGGACACTACGGGGAGGGCGGCACGACTGGCCGCCGCCAGACGCAGGGATTCTACGCATAGAGCCGATTCTCTTGCCGTTTTTGCCTCACTGACTACCAAGGCCGATAGCCTTAAGCGGGATAGTTTGGCCAAAGATAGCCTGGCCAAAGTGGCGTTGTTGGTAGCTCAGAAACCCAAACCACCGAGCCTGGCCTACAGGCCTGATACGAGGGCTGGGATAGCTAAGATTCACATTTCCAAGGATTTACTATTTTATATTTTACTGGCCATGTTCCTATGGGTGGCCATATTAAAGTCTGGCTATGAAAAGTATTATAGTGACTTGTTTACTGTTTTTTTCAGAAGTAGTTTAAGGCAACACCAGATCAGGGAACAACTATTACAAGCCAGGCTCCCATCGCTGATGTTCAATTTGTTTTTTGTAGTCTCGGGAGGGACCTTCCTGTTTTTATTAGGCTCCCTTCAGCCTATTCGTTTGAATGTTCCCCAATGGCAAATCTGGGTAGTCGCCGTAACGGCGGTGGCACTGCTGTATTCGGCTAAATTTGTTGGGCTGAAACTAAGCGGTTGGATCTTCGGGATGTCCGGAGCTGCTGATACCTATATATTTATTGTTTTCCTGGTTAACAAAATTTTGGGGGTAGCTTTGCTGCCTATTCTCGCATTTCTGGCTTTTGCCCGGGAGCCCTTGCGCTCGGCCGGCGCCACTTTAGGTGTTTTACTTGTTTTTGGAATGTTAATTTATCGTTTTATCCGATCCTACAGGCCCGTTTGGGAGGAAGTCCAAATGACCCGTTTCCATTTTTTTCTTTACCTTTGCGCTTTTGAAATTGCGCCACTCTTGCTGATCTACAAAACAATATCTAAGGCTTTTCTGATTATTTTTTAACTTTGTACACATCATATCCAAGACCGGTATGGTAAAAAACGGGCAGAAGAAGACCACAACAGGAAAGACGATAAAGAGCATTCTAATTACCCAACCGCGGCCCGACTCTGACAAGTCGCCGTATTTTGAGTTGGCTAAGAAGTTTGACGTGCAATTGGATTTCCACCCCTTTATCAGGGTGGAAGGCGTCGTTTCCAGAGATTTCCGCAAGCAAAAGATTGACATTGCAGGCTACACGGCAGTGGTATTCACCAGTAGGAATGCTATTGATCATTTTTTTCGTATTTGCGAAGAAATGAAAATCAGTGTATCGCAGGATACTAAGTATTTCTGCATTGCTGAGGCGGTAGCACTGTACCTGCAAAAGTTTATTTTGTACCGGAAAAGGAAAGTATTTTACGGGGCAGATGGTTCTAATAAGGGGCTGTTTGACGTAATCAACAAGCATAAGGATAACGAGAAATTTCTATATCCGTGTTCCGAAACCCAGGATAATGAGATTACCACCTGGTTAAGAAACAACCGTTGTGAATATGCCACTCCGGTGCTTTACCGTACCGTAAGTAATAATGTCAAGGAATTTTTAGGAGAAAACGCCTACGATATTATTTGCTTCTTTACGCCCAGTGGTGTCAAGAGTCTATTTGAAAACCTTCCTGATTTCCGTCAAAACGGAACCAAAATCGGGGCATTTGGCAGCAATACCTCCAAGGCTGTGGAAGAAGCGGGTCTACATTTGGATATAAAGGCTCCCGAGCCGGAATCGCCCTCCATGGTTGCGGCTTTGGAAAGGTACCTGGTAAAGAACGATAAATAATAAAGGTTTAGCTCTAACGAAGCGAATGTACTATGTAAGAGGAGTGGGCCCCAGGGCCCACTCCTCTTATTTGGTTAATTATTTGATGTTACCTCTAAAACGCTACTTATGAACCGACTTTCCTCCGAAAGCAGCCCCTACCTTTTGCAACACGCCCATAATCCCGTAGACTGGTATCCGTGGGGAGAAGAAGCACTCCAAAAGGCGCTGGCGGAAGATAAGCCCATTCTGATATCTATAGGATATGCTGCCTGCCATTGGTGTCATGTCATGGAAAGGGAAAGCTTTGAAGATTCATCAGTGGCTGCTTTCATGAATAGTCATTTTGTAAACATCAAGATCGATAGGGAGGAAAGGCCCGACCTGGACCATATTTACATGGATGCCCTGCAAGCCATGACCGGGTCTGGGGGATGGCCTCTGAACCTGTTCCTTACGCCGGATACTCGTCCATTTTTCGGGGGGACTTACTTTCCGCCCATAAAAGCCTATGGAAGATTATCCTGGGTCGATACCCTTCAGGAGGTGGTGCGGGCTTTTCGGGAACGCCGGGAGGAAGTAGAAGCCCAGGCCAATCAGTTAACGGAGCATTTGGTTGTTGCCAATTCCTTTGGATTACCCAATCAACATACGTCTTCGAATTTTAAGGATCTTTTTGAGGCAAGTAAGACCACATTGGTTTCCAGGGAACAGCTCAATACGGTATTGACAGGTCTGATGCAACAAGCTGACTCAGAATGGGGTGGGTTTGGGCGCCCCCCTAAATTCCCTCAGACTTTTTCTTTGCAATGGTTACTGAAATATGCCCACTTTACCGGAGAATCCAAGGGGAGGGATCACGCCCTTCATAGTCTGGATCATATCCTTAGAGGGGGTATTTATGATCAGCTTGGAGGGGGGATGGCCAGGTATAGCACAGATGGAAAATGGTTGGTTCCTCATTTTGAAAAGATGCTCTATGACAATGCTTTACTAGTCTCTGTGCTCAGTGAGGCCTATGGATCAACCAGAGAGCCCCGGTTCAGGGAGGCTATAGCAGATATTTTGGACTTTGTGACCAGGGAATGGCAGTCTCCGGAAGGGGGCTTTTATTCGGCCTGGGATGCCGATAGTGAGGGAGAGGAAGGTAAATTCTACACCTGGACTAAGGCCGAAATTGATGCTTTGTTAGGGGAGCATTCCCCGCTGTTTTGTGCCGTATATGGCGTAACGGAGGAGGGTAATTGGGAGGGTGTCAATATTTTACACAGACCTTTTCCATGGACCGAAATTGCCATTGATCAGCTATCTGTGTTACATTCCTGTAGGGCCATACTCCTGGAAGCGAGGTCCAAACGGGTGAAGCCCTTGTTGGATGATAAGCAGCTTTTAGGTTGGAATGCATTGATGAACAAGGCTTTTTCCCAGGCTTTTGCCGTTACAGGCGAAGAGAAATATAGGGAAATCGCCATCAGGCATATGCAGTTTCTGATCAAAGCGTTCCGGTTTGAGCCCGAATCCAGAAGCCGGTCTGGTACCCAGGCTGGTCTGGGACATGTTTATAAAGACGGTGTAGTGAGGCATCCAGCATTTTTGGATGACTACGCCTACCTGATACAGGCATTGTTATTGCTACAGGAAATAACGGCAGATCCATTCTATTTGTTGGAGGCTGAGTCCTGGACGAGGTATGTTTTGGCTCATTTCAGTGATCCTTCCAGCGGATTCTTCTACTATACCCATGCGGGGCAGAAGGACATTTTGCTTCGGAAAAAAGAGGTCTATGACGGAGCTACCCCATCGGGTAATGCGGTGATGGCTTCGAACTTATGGTATTTAGCCATATGTATGGACCAGCAAGGTTGGAAGGAAAGGGCTATGAGCATGCTGCACCATATGTTGCCTACCATGACCCGGTACCCTACCTCCTTTGGCATTTGGGCTGATTTGGCGCTTCACGCCCATTTTGGGTGGAATGAGATTGCTATAGTTGGAGAAGGGTATAGGGCTTTACTAACATCTGTTCTGGCCGAATATATCCCCAACAAAGTGCTACAGGGGGGCAAAATGGGGAACGCCCGTTTCCCCATGTTGGCAGGTAAGGGGGAAAAACAAACCACCTTTTTATACCTGTGCCGGAACTACGTTTGCAGGGTCCCAGTGACCGATGCCACTAGTCTTGTGCAACAAATTCGGGGGATAACACAATAAGGCTGAGTCCGGAAACGTTGTAAAGAAGTTAAAAATTGACGTAAAAATCACTGGCAAAAATTTTTTAATTCTTATAATTTTTTATAGACTTGTGGACATTTTGTGATGATTTCAGGTGAAAACTTTACAATTGTCCAATACCTATATGAAAATTTCGACAATGAAGAACCAACTATTAGGCCTTCTGGCTATCGCTTCGCTTACCCTGGCGTCCTGCGGCAAAGGCGGGCAGTCCTCCTCAAAAGATGACGGCCAATTACGGGGGATCTCCTACGGCCGGGCCAACAACCTTACCAAGCCTTATGGTATGGTCTACGTACCCCAAGGGACCTTTCACATGGGACCTTCCGATGAAGACATAAACTACGCTTTTACGGCAAGGAACCGGCAGGTATCCATCAGTGGCTTCTGGATGGATGCTACAGAGATCACCAATAGTGAGTATCACCAGTTTACGAACTGGGTAAGGGACTCCATTGCCGCCAAACTGCTGAACTATGTCAAACAAGTGGATGGGGAAGAATACATCGACTGGAAAAGGGCAAAGACTATCTTTACCAAATTTGACAAAGGAACTGCTGAAAAGCTGGATGCCATGATGTTGACCACCGATAACCGTATATTCGGAAGGCGGGAAGTCGATGCCGAGAAAATGGTCTATCAGTATGAGGACTTTGACTACAAAGCCGCTGCTTCCCGTAAGCCAAATGAGCCCAGGTCTAAGTTCATTGTACGTGAGCCTATCAAAATCTATCCCGATACCCTGGTATGGGTCCGTGATTTCTCCTATTCCTATAATGAGCCTATGGCCCAGCGTTACTTCTCCCACCCGGCTTATGCCAATTATCCGGTGGTTGGGGTGAACTGGAAACAGGCCACTGCTTTTTGTAACTGGCGTACACACTACCTGAACTCTTTCCTGGAGTCCAAAAAGAAACCTACTGAATCAAGTTTCCGTCTGCCAACTGAAGCAGAATGGGAATATGCAGCAAGGGGCGGTCGTAGCCAGGCCTTGTTTCCTTGGGGTAGCTACTATCTGCGTAACAAGAAGGGCTGTTTGCTGGCCAACTTCAAACCCGGACGTGGTAACTATCCGGAAGACGGCGCATTCTATACCGCCAGGGCTGATGCATACTGGCCCAACGATTTCGGTCTGTATAACATGGCTGGTAACGTTTCAGAATGGACTTCTTCCCTCTATTATGAAGGTGCATACAACTTCATGCACGACATGAACCCGGATATTCGCTGGAATGCTAAGGACTCTGATCCTCCCCGTATGAAGCGCAAAGTTATCCGTGGTGGTAGCTGGAAAGACGTTGGCTACTTCCTGCAAGTGGGCACCCGTGCCTACGAATACCAGGATACGGCTAAGTCCTATATCGGTTTCCGTTGCGTAATCGATCTGCCAGCCGGCCACTAATAAATCCATTCATTGCGAAATAAAGTTGGACATTTTATACGTTTCGTACCCAATGAGTTTTAAAACCCTTTATCCTAAATCAGTTTAAAAGTTTTACCTATGCTCTTTTTCAAAACTAAGCGCGGCCAGTCCGTCATGAATTTTTTGTTCAGCTTCTTTGCTGCCATCGTTATCGCAGGTGCCTTGTTTAAAATTGAACACTGGCCCGCTGCGGATATTATGATCATTTGTGGTCTGGTAGCAGAGATTATTGTGTTCCTTTTGATGGCCTTTTTGGTTCCTGCGCACGAAGAATATTATTGGGAGCGCTTCTTCCCTAATATTACCGAACATCCTGACGTTGAGGAAAGGCGCACCGGTAAATTCGAAATTACGCCCCTGGCTCTGGGCGGAGCAGTTAGCCGCAGTGGCAACCCTGCGCTGGATAAGCTGGACGATATGCTGGCCAAAGCCGACATTACGCCTGCCAACCTGGGCAAACTGAGCGAAAGCTTTACAAAATTCAATGGCACCGTTTCTCAGATCGGAGACATCTCCGGAGCAATGGCTGCTACTGGTGAATATACCGCTAAGACGCAGGAAGCTACCAAAGCCCTGGTGTCAATGAAAGACGCTTATTCGAATGCCGCAGCCTCTGTTGGTCATTTCAATAGCGCCAGCGAAAGCACTAAAGATTTCCATGTTCAGGTACAGCACCTGACCAAAAACCTGACTTCCCTCAATACCATATATGAGCTGGAATTGCAGGACACCAATAACCACCTGAAAGCCATGAACGCTTTCTATGGTAACCTGGTTAAAGCGTCTGAGGGCATGCAAGGCAGTGTGGATGAGGCGAATAAGGTTCAAAAGCAGATTTCAACCCTGGCTGGTAACCTGACCACCCTCAACCAGATTTATGGCAACATGATCAACGCCATGCATGGCAGATAAGGTCCATAGTTTCCGGCTAAGGGACGCGCTTCCCTTGAGCCCGGCTACTATATCCTCTGATTAACCCATTTGTAGAACGTCTTTTAAATCCGAAGTAGTCATGGCCTTACCCAAAGAGCCCAGGCAGAAGATGATCAATATGATGTATTTAGTGCTGACAGCATTGTTGGCGATAAAT
>CAJCIQ010000195.1 GCA_903970475.1 Beijerinckiaceae bacterium | reverse complement strand
AGTGAGATTCTGAAAGGGGTAGGCCGTAATCCGGCAGGAGATGGCCAAAAGAAAGGCGGCCTAAAGGTACACATGCTCATAGATGCGGTACAATCAGTAGGTAAGTTCATGCGGATAACAGCCGCGCGGGTACATGACAAGCATTTTTTAAAAGAGATAGTAGTACCCAAACACTACAGACTTTAATAATGATGGTTTTATTGACCTTGTTATACCGCATCGTGACGGGGGCCAGCGTTATGTATACCTTGGCAGTTCAGATATGGCTTATTCAGACGCCCATCGTATTTCATTTGGGCCATCTAACGCCACAATCCGTGTCGCAGCAGTAGCAGATTTTAATGGAGATGGTTTACCTGACATTGTACCTATAGAAGAGAACAAAGGCGTAAATATCTATTTCGGTCAAAAGGATCAAAGCTTTTCCCCAGGTATTTCTTTAGCTGATTCAAAGGTAGTGCCTTATGCACTGGCGATTGCTGATCTAAATAAAGACGGAAAAGTTGATATCATCTTGGGCCACGTAGAAGTACCGTCAATCGTATTTTTTAATGATGGGACAGGTCGCAACTTTAAATCAATTTCTTTTGGTGATTCAAAAGGTACGGTGTACGGTTTTGCACTGGGTGATTTTAATGAAGACGGAATTCCTGACATCGCTGCTGCCCGCTCAGACGCTCCGAATATTTTGTACTTTGGCAATATCAAATCAAAAAACCGAAAGTGAAAGGAATTGTGAGTTTAAAAGGGTGGTTCAGGTTTATACACCTTTGGACATAGACGTTCCCAGGCATGTAAAGTTTTATAGAGGTGGAGCAGGTTGTCGAGCGTTATGAAAATGACGGTTGCATCGGTTATTGAACGAGTATGGTAGTCACAAGGAACCTGGTTGATAAATCTTTTGAAAGTGACGACGAATTGTAACTTAGTTGCAATTATTAAACATTATGGAAAACAAAACTGAAAAGCCAGAATTCTGGGAATCAGCCTTTAGCGAAAAGCAGGAGATGAGGGGTTTCGAGCCATCAAATTCAGCCGTATTAACGAAAGATTTATTTGCCCAAAAATCAGTAAGAAATATCCTGATTCCTGGAATGGGTTACGGACGGAGCGCGCAAATTTTTAAAGACAAAGGAATATCAGTAACTGGTATTGAGATATCAAATACTGCTATTGAAATGGCTCAAAAACATTATGGCACGGATATTACGATCTGTCATGGCTCCGTTACCGAAATGCCATTTGACAAATGCCAGTATGATGGAATTTTTTGCTATGCCTTAATTCATTTATTGGACAATGGTGAAAGGGAGAAGCTAATCAGTGACTGCTATGATCAAATGTCAGAGAGGGGGCACATGGTTGTTGCAGTCATTTTGAAAGAAGCTCATACATAAGGCAAAGGCAAATTGATCAGTAAGGATCGTTATGAAATATTTGATTGTGTTAAAATGTTTTTTACGACAGATAATCAATTCATGTCGAATTTGGGAAAGCTGGATCATTTGAAATCACAGAAATTAGTGAGAATTATCCGTTCTTTTTAGTTAAATGTAGAAAGGGCAGTCGTTAGTACCCAACACTTAGTGACAAAGAGGAGCGGATTTCATCTGGTTAACTTTTAAGAAACGATCCGGCAATCCCCAACACTTCTTTCATCGTCAACGGCTCGTCAAAGGCTTCCGTCACCGAAATGGTTGGAGCGGTCGTAATGGTCGTAACATTTATATTGTCCTGAGTGGTATTGTCTTCGCCAGCATAAATAGCAGCGGGTAATCTATTAGCTTCGGCATAGGAGATCCAGCCTTTCAGTCCCCTCATCCTTCTTACTTCACAGGCATGACGTGCTTCTACGGAGTGTATATCCAAGGCAGCAGTCAACACTGCGCCGGACCCTGATAGGGCGGCCGCCTGTCCTTTATAAGCTCTCACGCCCGTGTCTTCAAAGGCGTTCGATAAAGCAAGGAAGGTTTGGTAATTGCTGAAAACGTCAGGGTAGGTTCCCCCTGCTGTAAAATCAAACGTAGGCAAAGGTACTGGTGTTCCCTGTAGCGAGGTAATAGTCGTTTTAAGTAGGGCTACGTGGTCTGACTCATGCTTGCTGATCTGCTTGAAAACCGTGGAGTCGGCTGATGGAATTAGCCCTGAAGTGCTGAGTCCCGTGGTATAATAAGTGGATTCGAGGTATTCGAGCGTAAGGGCAAAGTTTAGAATGCCTACTATGCTGGAATTGCTGGGACCGCCCGCATAGGCCTTATTGCTGAATGTCTCCAGGAGACCAAATGGGATGGCCGCCAGCGCCACTTTAAGCCCAAATCCCAACCCTTTGGTCAGCGTTTCCCTCCGGGAAAAATTCTTTCCGATCACGTCTTCTTTATAGACTTCTTCAAATATTTTCAGTGCTTTCATGTCTTATGTTTTATGGTGTTATGGGAGATGGATAGCTGAGATCTTGGTGTAGAGGAAGGTGTTTGCCGTGGCTACGATACTGGGACCACCCGTTGTTGAATTGGGGGTTCTGGAAAAATCCAGTCCGGTAGTGGGGGAAACGACATCGTCACCCGCAAATGCAGCCGATAATGGATTCAACAAGTCCCGGATAGCAGACGCGTGACGGGCTTCCACGGAGACTATTTTGCCTGCAAGCGTGAGATAGTCCGGATTTGAGATATACTGTCCTGCGCCGTTATAGGCGGAAACCCCAGTGTCTTCCAGTGCCTTTGCGGTACCCAGTACACTAGACCGGCTCCTGAAATCTATGGAAGAGAAGTCCGTGATCAGTTCCCGAATAGCGGAACGGCCAAGGGCAGCCTTGAAAAAGTCCCGGTGCGTCATTTCATGGTACATGATATCACTCAGAATAGCCTTTTCTGCTTCCGTTGCATTCGTATAAAAGGACTCATTCACTTTTATATAAAACGCAGCTTCCAGTTGTTCCAGCGCATAGGCAAGGTTTAATATGCCTATATCTCCCGATCCAACATCGGTTACTTCAGGTGAAGGTGGGTTACCTTTTTTACACGCATCCAGCCCCAACATCAATGTTCCCCCGGAGAACAAAGTATATTTAAGGAATTTTTTCCTGGCCAGTGGCGTTTGAAGTGCAGTTTGAAATGTGTTTTGGGATTTAAGGTGGTTGTCCATGAGGTAAATTTTTTTTAGTTACGTAAAGTAGTTGGAAATCGATTTAGGACATTTAAAATTAATATAGTTACATAATGTGTTGATTGGCACACGAATAACCAATTGGATATAAACTATCCAATAATTAAAACAAATAGAGTGGATTGTGAAATGCAACAATGATGTCTATGGCATCAGCGCGAAAAGGAGAAATTATTTCAAAATTGATTTTTATTTCGCAAAGTTTGTTATACAATTTCAATAATAGATTACAAAATTCGCGCATGCTTAAGGGTGTTATGTTTTTAGAAGAATGTCCACCGAGGGGGTGGCGAGGCTTTGCCGGAAATCAGTAAGCGTGGGTCTGTGCAATTAAAGTGCCTCCTGATCCTGTGGTAGTATACGATGCATTGACTGTGAATGAGCCACTGGCAGGCATGGTGGTTGAAACATATTTTATTCCATTGGTGGCGGAGACGGTGGTACTGCCATTGGAAAAAGTCATGCCCGGCGTTGTTATCGTCATGGTGGACGTCGTCGTTCCAATTTCTCCGCCACCTCCGCGAATTTTGATATCTCCCCCCTCGATCATTATATTTACGGAGTTGCCGGGATAGCCGGAAACAGTATAGGAGGTGTTAGTCGTCGTCAGATTGATATTGGACAAGCCATCGATGGTGGGAGCAGGATGCCAGTAAAGATAAACTACCGAGCCTCCGTTGGTCGAATTAATGTAACCCGGTGTAGTCTGTGTATTTTCACCATATGGCGTATTGATGTTTTCCGCTGTCCAGCCCTCGCTTTGCGGGGTTCCACCGACATTAACCACCATGTTGTACATGTCCACATAACTTTGTCCAGCCGGGTAATCAGCAGCTTTTGTAATACCTGGATTATATCCACTACTTGCAGATGTTGTCCAAGTCTCCAACGCTACATAAGCGGTGTTTTGTGGGTAGACAAAGGGAATGACGAAGCCGTCGTTCACTACCTCGTCTCCTATAATGCCAGGCGGATTATTTAAAGCTTTGCCTGTGGTGAGATTGGTAAATGAAGAGGTATAATTATAGGAACCTTCGTAGGCACCAGCACTGGCGCCTTCTTGTCCTGTATAGGTAAGTATGCCCTCCAGGATCGTACCCGTGAAAACGTTAACCAGCGGGGTGACAGCAGCAGTCACGCCTAGTTCTTCATTGGCCCAGACATACCAATTGGCGACCGCCCAACTTCCATTTGTATTGCCTGCCGGACCATTACCCCATTGCAGCACCGGTTACATAATATCCGTAGCGGAATGCGCGTTTGCCAGCCCGTTAAATATATAGAGCAATTGGTTGTCGTTGGAAGCAGGAAGATTCGGCACCACCCAATTGGCGGAAAAACTGCTGATAAGGGTGGATGTGCCGTTCGTAGCGTAGGCATCGGTCACCTAGCTGTTGTCTTGATCTACACTGGAGGTTGGAAGCCCGGAATTGCCGGATGTCGTGGTAATGGTCTTAATAGGAGTAGTGGAAGGAGTGGAGGTTGATGTACCCCTGTGCATAACACCAAAATCTTCTATAATATTCCGGGATGCCCGTTCCACTTTATACATGTGACCACCTGGATACATCAGGGCATATCCGCTTTTAATCAGGTGGATGTAAGACCGGGGCATCAGACCAGCGGGGATCGCTACGAGCGCATCCGGATTTGTTGAATCACTTGGGCTTAGTGCAGATTTTGAGGCTACCTTGTCTTTCTTGCAGGCGGAAAAGAATAGGCTTGCACGTAGGGTGGCAAGCAACAGTTGGCTGAGGCGTTTCATAAAAGAGTTTTAGTTTTAATAGGACG
>CAJCIQ010000194.1 GCA_903970475.1 Beijerinckiaceae bacterium | reverse complement strand
AATGGTGCGTGGTTGAACCGGGATCGAATGTACTGCCTTATTTATCGTTTGCATCCGCACAAAATCACTTTAAAAAAGAATTAACAAAGATCGGATAATAACTGAACATGAATAATTACATTTAATGACATGAAATTTATCCTTCCTGCATTGTTGCTGCCCCTGGTTTTATCCTGTAAACATGAGCCCCCCGGAGATTGGTCCGTATATGGAGGAACCAAAGACAGTCGACATTATTCTCCACTTACCCAAATCGATACCGCTAACGTAACCCAGCTAAAAGTGGCATGGGTCTATCATACCCATGATGCCGACCAAAAGAGTACCCAAATTCAGGCCAATGGCCTGGAATATGAGGGCATATTTTACGGCGTTTCACCAAAACTTAAACTGTTTGCCCTCAACGCAGCTACTGGCGAGCCTTTGTGGGTATTTGATCCTGCGCCCAAGGGGACCAATTTTGACCTCAGTGTATGCAGGGGGCTTACCCTCTACAATGGAGGTGGGGAAGATCAAAGGCTATTTTTTGCGGCAGCCGGACGCCTGTTCTGCATTGACGCAAATACCGGCAAACCCAAGGCCGGCTTTGGAGACCAAGGATCTATAGACCTCCATCAGGGATTGGACAGGGAGGTTCAAAACCTTTACGTGGCCTGCACTTCCCCAGGCATCATCTACAAAGACCTGATCATCATCGGTACCCGCGTAAACGAGGCTACCCCCGCTGCCCCTGGATATATCCGGGCATACGACGTACATACCGGTAAAAGAAGATGGATTTTCCATACCATACCCTGGCCGGATGAACCGGGATATGAAACCTGGGATGACACGACGGCCTGGCGGTATGCAGGAGGGGTTAATGCCTGGTCTGGCTTCAGTCTGGATGAACAGCGAGGGATTGTTTTTGCACCGCTGGGATCGGCCAGTTATGATTTTTACGGTGGTAACCGAAAGGGCGCAGATTTATACGCCGACTGCGTACTGGCCCTGGATGCATCCACAGGCAAACGTATATGGCATTTTCAAACCGTGCACCATGACCTTTGGGACAAGGACTTGCCCGCGGCCCCCGTTTTGGTTACCCTGCAAAAAGATGGCAAACAGATCGATGCACTGGCCCAGGTGAGTAAAAGTGGCTATGTATTCCTGCTGGATAGAACGACGGGAGACCCCATCTATCCCATACCGGAGATCGCTGTTTCCACTCAGGGAGCCCTTCCCGGGGATTCACTGTCCCCCACTCAACCAGAACCCTCTTTTCCCGAACCTTACGTTCGCCAACATTTGAATGAAGCCACTTTAAACCGATTGGTCCCCGACTCCAGTTACCAGGACCTGGTTAAACGCCTGAAAACCTATCGCAACGGGCTTTTCTCTCCTCCTTCCTTCCAAGGGACAGTCGTTCTCCCCGGATTTGACGGGGGATCCGAATGGGGAGGGCCCGCCTACGATTCAGCCTCCGGCCTCTTGTTTGTCAACGCCAATGAGATGGCCTGGATACTCACCATGGTTCCCCTTTCTGAGAAGCCTCATGCTCACCAAACCAATCTGGAAGCGGGCAAAGCCCTGTATCAGACCCACTGTATGGCCTGTCACGGCCCCGAGCGCCAAGGGAGTGGAAATTATCCCTCTTTGATGGATGTCTCCAAAAGGTATACGGTGTCTACATTCAAATCGCTACTGGAAGGAGGGAGGCGAATGATGCCCGCATTTCCTCAATTGGGGTCAAGCAGTGAAGAGGCGCTGGCTTCTTATATTCTAAACGACAAAATATTACAATTAAAAGCATATATCTCACCCGAGGATAACCTGTCCCCCTTTGATCAAATGAAATACACCAATACCGGTTATAATAAATTTTTAACAAAAGAGGGGTATCCAGCCATCATGCCTCCCTGGGGTAGCCTATCGGCCATTAACCTCCAAACAGGAAAAGTTGTTTGGAAAGATACCCTGGGTGACTACCCGGAATTTAAAGCAAAGGGAATTCATACAGGGACAGAAAACTACGGTGGGCCTGTGGTTACAGCAGGTGGTCTGGTATTCATTGCTGCCACCAGAGATGCCAAATTCCGTGCTTTCAACAAAAGGACTGGACAACTATTGTGGGAAACCGACTTGCCGGCCTGTGGCTTTGCCACCCCTTCCGTCTATCGTTATAAGGGAAAAGAATATGTAGTTATAGCTTGTGGAGGAGGTAAACTAAATACATATTCAGGAGATTCTTATATGGCTTTTGCTTTACCCTGATTTACAGGCACTATATTTGCCTCGCTTTGCAACATAACCCATTAACCCAAGTATCCAACTAAGCATGCACCGGACGATCCAATGGAAAAAATTTCTTCCCCACCTGGGTGCATTGCTGGTTTTCCTTGTGATCGCCGTCATCTATGGACGCCCCATTTTCGAAGGCAAAGTGTTGGATCAATCTGATGTGGCCGGATGGATGGGCATGGTGCACCAAATGCAGCAGTACAAAGCCATCCATGGTCATTTTCCCTTATGGAATACCAATATGTTCGGAGGCATGCCCGCCTACCAGATTGCTTTGGAATCAAACAGCGGCTCCTTATTAGGCTGGACACATAATGTATTGACCCTGTTCCTGCCTGCTCCGGTTTCTTTTTTCTTCCTCCTTTGCATATCCTTTTATTTCCTGACCCAGGTACTTAAGGTTCATCCCTTGCTAGGTATCCTGGCTGCTTTGATTTATGGATATGTAAGTTTCAATCCCATCCTGATTTCCGCGGGACATGAAACAGAGATCCAGGCCATGGGTTATGTTCCCTTCCTATTGGGAGCCCTGATCCTGCTCTACGAAGGGAATTATTGGTGGGGTGCTACCCTGACCGCCCTTTTCAGTGCCTTGCTGGTAGGTAGGAATCATCCGCAGATCGCTTATTACTTCCTGATTGTTGTCTTTGCCCTCACCTTATCCTATGTCGTTTTATGGATAAGGGACAAACAATACAAACGCCTCTCACTGGCACTTTGCCTGGCAGCCGGCGGAGGCCTGTTGGGCGCCATGACCAATGCGACCAGCCTGCTAACGACTTACGAATATTCGCAGGAAACGAATCGGAATGGCAGTCTGATCAAAGACTCATCCACAGAAGCCACCCACGGACTTCCATTGGATTATGCTTTTCAATGGAGCTATGGAAGGGCCGAAACCATGTCTCTGTTGGTACCCGACGTATACGGGGGTGTCAGCGCTTCCCTGCCTAAAGATTCAAAGCTAGCCCAGTCCTTGAAGGAACAAAACATGCCCGCCTGGGAAAGGGACCAGTTCTTTTCCGCCTTTGATGCCTATTGGGGAGACCAACCAGGCACCTCGGGTCCCATTTACCTGGGAGCCATCGTCTGCTTTTTGTTTTTGTTTGGTTGCCTCTATGGCAATAACAAGCACAAGGTTTGGCTGGTCAGCCTGACCGTCATCGCCATTCTGATGGCCTGGGGCAGGCATTTCCCCCAGCTCAACAATTTTTTATTCCGCTATCTGCCCCTCTATAATAAATTCAGGGCGCCCAGCATGATCCTGTTCATTCCACAGTTGACCGTGCCCATGATGGTAGGCCTTAGTTTGCAGCAATGCTTTTATGGAGACCAGCAGGCCGTACTGGGTTTGCGTAAGCTCCGGATGGCGGTGCTGATGGTCGGGTTATTGCTTTCCGTGGGCCTGATCCTCTACGTACACCAGGATTACCTTTCGGCTAAAGACCTTCAGCGCACCCAATACCTGACCCAGATCAACAAAGTAGACCCCAAAGTGGGCAGTCAATTACTGAGCGCTGTCGCCATGGACCGAAAAGCCTTATTTGGAAAAGACCTGCTCAGGTCCTTTTGTTGGATAGCCGCCGCCGTTCTCCTGCTAAGTTTGTATATGAGGGGATGGCTGCGTCGCCGTTATGTGATGACCGCCCTTTGCCTGTTGGTCTTCTTGGACCTGATCGGCGTAGACACCCGGTATTTAAGTTATGGCAGCTACCTGAACAAGGAAGAATCTGACCTATCTTTTGCCCCCACCCAAGCAGATCTGCAAATCAGTAAGGATAGTTCCAATTATAGGGTGCTCAACCTCAGCGATGGACTAACCAACGCTTTTCAGGAATCAGGTACTTCTTATTTTCATAGGTCCCTGGGTGGATATCACCCGGCCCCACTGGCATTGATCCAGGACCTGATCAACTACCAGCTTGGCAAGCAACCCCTCAACCAGTCGGTATTGAACATGTTTAATACCAAGTATGTCCTGATGCCCAAGCACCCTTCTACGATTTCATACGGAGATGAGGGAACCCAGGCTTCAGACGATCCTTTGGTGGTCCTCAATCCGACAGCCTGCGGACCTTGTTGGTTTGTACAAAGCTTGCATTGGGTAAAAGATCCCAACGAATCCATGCATGCGTTAGACCACTTCGATCCTGCCGATACGGCCATCGTTGAAAAATACTACGGCCCGCTTACGCAGCCATCCCATAGCCCCGAAGGCTGGATCAGACTGGTACATGACCAGAACGATCAAATGGATTATGCCTGCCAAAGCCCATCCAGGGAGTTCGCGGTGTTCAGTGAAATCTATTATCCCGAAGGTTGGAAGGCTTATATTGATGGGAAAGAAACAACTATTCTGCGCGTAGACTATGCACTCAGAGGTTTGGAAGTCCCCGCAGGAAAGCACCAGATTGAATTTGCCTTCCGGCCAACCTCCTATTATATGGGAGAAAAAATTGCCTCCATCAGCAACTGGTTGATGATACTGCTGATTTTGGGCACCCTGGGAAAATCGCTCAAAGGGTATGTCGAATCAAAGCGACCCGAGGAGGCAACCTCAGCCTGATCCTGCGTCACCTGGACCTAAATCGGCTTTCTCAAACAAACTTCCTCCCTGGATTGTTCCCAGTGTCTTTTGGCCGTTTCCTGCTCCTGGGTACCCCTGTCATAGTCCCAAAACCTTGCTTCGGGTGAAGAGCAATGATAGGTAACCTCGTAGTTGTCATGATCTGTCGAATAGAGGGGTTGTCCGCAAACCCTGCACTTCTCATCCGGATGTAGAAGATTGGTTTGTTCTGCCGGCAATTTCATAGAAAAGAATTTACAGGGTAAATGTAACTAAGATTGCGATAACTGAACTTGACTTATCGGCATATAAATTGTAATTTTTGCCCGTATATGCCCTTGCCTGTCAAACACCTAATTAAAAAAGTCGTACGCTTATTCTTTTGGATCCTGGGAGGCATCCTCGTGTTGCTGATCGTGATCATCATTCTTATACAGGTCCCCGCCGTCCAAAACTTCGCCAAAGAAAAAGCCGTATCCTACCTTCAGCGCAAGCTCGGTACTAAAGTGAGCATTCAAACTTTACGCATACACTTCCCCAAACAAATCCTACTGGAAGGCGTATATGTAGAGGATCGGCACAGAGACACCTTATTATCGGCCTCCCTGCTTAAGGTGGATGTCTCCATGTTCCGCTTATTGAAAAAGGAAATTGCCGTCAGCCATATAGAACTCGATGGGGTCAGGACCAATGTGTATCGTCAGGGACAAGACACGGCATTTAATTACGATTTTATCGTTAAAGCCTTTTCCAGCCCGCCTGATACCACCCAAAAGGCTTCCGATACCACTGGCGGATTCACCTTCGAGGTGGGCGATCTGAAGCTTTACCATATCCTGGCTACGTTCAAAGATGATTATACAGGGAATGAAGCCCTGGTAAACCTGGGGAATCTACGCGCACAGTTTGGGGCGATCGATCCTTCTCACGGCGTCTATGGGATGCCTTCACTGGTCGTCGATTCCCTTTCCGGGCGGTACAGGCAGTATGCTTCCAGCAGCCCTTCCGCGGCGGCGTCTTCCTCGGTGCTGGTTACCGCGCCACCCATGAAAAAAAACACGGGTGTCACGGCAGCCAGCACCGCGGTAACTCCTGGCAATCCGCTGATTTTGCAATTAGGAGCCATTGACCTGGAGCATGTCAACCTCGACTATGGCAGCCAAACAGCTAAGATGACTGCTGGGGTACGCCTCCAAAAGTGGTTGATCATGGTGGATAGTATAGATTTGGGAAAAAACAAATACTTAGTCAAAAGTATCTCCCTGGACAGCACCGCCCTTACCTATGACAACAACACCCAAAAACCTGTAAAAAAAGGGATAGATTATAACCACCTCAAGGTAGACTCCCTTAAACTAAGGGCGGATCATATTGGCGTTGCAACCAATGACTACTTCGGAACCATCACCCAGTTTTCCTTTGGAGAGCAAAGCGGAGTCGTGCTCAAACAGTTGAGCGCCTACCTCAGCTATACCGATACTGCCTCCCATATAAAAGACTTGCATCTACTCACCAGCAGAACGCAAATAGACAACCAGACGGATGCCCTGTACCCTTCGATGGACCAACTGATTAAACATCCAGAAACCTTGAGGCTGAATACGAAATTTACCAAGACCTACTTCGGAATCAGGGACATATTAACTTTCGTGCCGGGTATGGCTGGCTATTTCAGGGGCAAGGAAAATGGAAGAATAGACTTGGAAACAACCCTGCAAGGTCAACTCAGCAGGCTTCAGATACCCGTCTTCAACGTAAAAGCGCCCAATCATACCGCCTTGGCACTAAGAGGAAGCATTCAGGGCCTGCCAAAGTACGCCTCGGCTTTTTATAACTTCACGATGCTGAAATTGACGACGGACTCTTCAGACTACGGGCCTTTTATTCCACCGCATGCGCTACCGGCAAACATCCATATACCCTATGCCCTGAGCGCGACCGGGAGTTACGCAGGCACCTTCAACGCCGGGAAAGTTAATCTGATAGCAACCACTACCAAAGGAGGAGCCAAGGTCAATGGCCGGATGAACCTGAAAGCCCAAACCTATGATGGAACGGTTGGACTCCAAACTTTAAACCTGGGTTATATCCTCGGCCAATCAGACAACCTGGGTGCTGTTACTTTGGACGCCAAAGCCTCAGGCCAGGGTTGGTCCTTCCCCCATCTCCAGGCCAATGCACAAGTCCAACTGGAAGAAGGAACCATTAAGGGATATACCTATCATGACCTGACCCTAAACGCTCAATACAACCATGGAGAAGGCAACCTTCATTCTGATATAGATGATAGCGCCATCCACTATGACCTGGATGCCATTTTTCATAACGTGGGCGATAGCCTTTATCCATCGGTGCAGTTAACCCTGAAACTGGATACCATCGATGCAAGGGCCCTTCACCTCACAAAAGATACCCTACAGGCAAGTACGGTGTTGGAGGCAAATTTCGGTAAGACCAATCCCGATTTCCTGGATGGGAAACTAACCATGCTGCATACCCGCATAGCTTCGGGGGCCCACCGGCTGCATACCGATAGTCTGGATCTAATAGCTATACACAGGGCAGACAGCCAATACCTTCACCTCTATACCACCATGGCCAATGCAGATCTGAATGGACACTATTCCCTGACCCAGGTGGGCAAGGCCCTGACCCAAACCATTAACCACTACTATTCGCTGCCTGGCGTAAAAGACACGACCCTGGCTATGGAGAACTGGATGCTGCATATGCAGCTCATACCCAGTGATCCCCTGGTGCTGGATATGGTACCAGGCCTAAAAGGCTCGGACACCCTGGGACTGACCACGCATTTTCAATATGATTCCGTTAAAAACGGACACCTGGATATGGTTATGCAAGCCCCCTTGCTCATCTACGGAAGCGACACATTAACCAAGGTGCGGTTCAGCAGCCAGACCCAGGATAGCGCGTTGAACTACCGGTTTCAGGTCGCCTCCGTGTCGGTTGGAAGTTCTCCCTTACACCAAACCGATATTTATGGAAAACTTCAGGGAAATGCCTTATACACCAACCTATTGCTCAAAGATTCAAATAATAAAGATTGGTACATGGTTGGCGCCAAGGTGCAGCAGTCGCTGAGCCCGGACAGTTTAAGGGCTATAACCCTCAACCTGAACGCAGACAGCTTACTCCTCAATCATATGCATTGGGACGTGCGTAAGGACAATGCGATTTATTATGACAGTGCAGGCATACTGGTGCATAACCTGGAGATCAGCCACGACAACCAATCCTTAAAGATCAGCAGCCTGACGAGTAATCCATCCTCCCCCATTAAGGTTGATTTCAACCAATTCCGGATAGGATGGCTAACTACCTTTACCTCATTCGACACAGCCTTGGTAGATGGGGTCGTTCAAGGTTCTGCCCAGGTTGACTCCGTGTTAAGCAACCCCGTATTCACCTCCGATCTCACCATACATAACCTGGCCTACAAAAAGGATACCGTAGGTGAGCTGACCCTAAAAGTAAACAATACCCAGGCCCATACCTTTGCTGCTGATTTGGAACTGGAAGGCAAGGGCAATGACCTTACCGTGAAAGGGCAGTACGAAACAGGCACCGGTCATACAGACATGGCCCTACATATAGGCAGTCTCAATCTGGCCATTGCCAAACCCTTCTCGGCTGGACAACTGGATGACATCAAAGGCAGACTGAAAGGAGACCTCCGTATTACAGGCGCCCTGGACAAACCCTTACCCAGTGGCAACCTCTACTTCGACAGTGCTTTTATTGTACCCAATATCACGGGTGAGCCCCTACGGTTGTCCAACGACCAAATAGAATTTGACAATACGGGCTTCAACTTCAGCCAGTTCACCATGCTCGATTCAGCAGGTGATAAAGCCAGGCTGGACGGGAACGTATACACCACTGACTTCAGGAACTATAAATTTGACCTAACCTTCTATGCAGGCAACTTCCGGCTCGTCAATGCCCATCAGGCCAATGACCGCATGTTTTACGGGAAGCTGAACATGGACGCCGTACTCAACCTTCAGGGTACCCCTGATCTGCCTAAAATGGACGGGGTGATGAAGGTCAACAAGCAAACCGACTTCACCTTCGTACTGCCGGAAACCAATCCGGAAGTGGTCAGCCGCGTAGGTGTGGTGCGCTTTGTGGATGCTGCCCATCCGGCAGATACCTTACTGACCCAATACCAATTGGACTCCCTGCAAACCGTGAGCCCCGCCAAGGGACTGAACATAAACGCCAACGTCTCTACTGACAGTAGCGCCCGCTTTACCATGATCATTGACCAGCGCAATGGAGATGCACTCAAAGTCAGGGGTAGGGCTGATCTGAACTTCAGCATGGATGAGAGTGGTAAAACAAGCCTTACCGGCAACTATGAAATCGACGAAGGCTCCTACGCATTAACCTTGTCCCTGCTGAAACGCAACTTCATCATTCAAAGGGGATCTACCCTTACCTGGACCGGTGACCCCAGTTCAGCTAAAGTAAACATCATAGCCAATTATCCCATCATGACAGCCCCCATAGACCTGGTTCAAGATGAAATTGCCGGCAGGTCTACCACGGATATCAATAAATTTAAACAGCAGTTGCCCTTTACCGTTAGCCTTAAAATGGGCGGGGATTTGCTCAAACCCGACATCACCTTTGACATCACCCTTCCCTCCAGCTATGAATTGCTCTGGCCTGACGTAACCACCAAATTACAGCAGCTCCGCTCCGATCCTTCAGAAATGAATAAACAGGCCTTCGCCGTACTTCTTCTGGGACATTTTGTAGGGGACAATCCCCTGGTAAGCGCCGCCGGAAGCCAGACCGCAGGTCAAATGGCATTCCAGAGTGCCAGCCAGCTCCTTACCGGCCAGCTCAACCAACTCGCCGCCAGCCTCATCAAAGGCGTAGACATCAACTTCGGCCTCAATAACACCCAGGACTATACCACCGGAACGGAGAACGATCGAACAGACCTCAACGTCACCGTTTCCAAACGCTTCCTCAATGACCGCATTCAGGTCAACGTGGGCACCAATGTTGAAGTAGCAGGCGCCAGTAATCCAGGAGAAAACACGACCAATATAGGCGGAGACATCTCCGTCGATTATCAACTCAGTAAAGATGGACGCTACCGGTTAAGGGCCTACCGCAAAGACCAATATGATTATATCGTGGAAGGGCAAGTCGTAGAAACCGGGATCAGCTTCATACTGACCCTGGATTATAACAGGTTTAAGGAACTATTTGAAAAAGCAAAGAATGTTAAATAGGCTCGGCACATATATAATAGGGCTTCTGCTGATGGGATTCGGAATAGGCTGTAATACCACCAAACACCTGGGAAAGGACGAATACCTTTATGTAGGGTCAACCATCAAACTGGAGAGTTCAGTACCCATGGATAAAAGTACGAAGAAGACACTGACCGCAGACCTGAAGTCATTGATCCGGCCATTGCCAAATGCAAACATTCTTGGCTTTAGATACAAACTATGGGTCTATAACCTCATGGGAACCCCTAAGAGAAACAAGGGCATCAGATATTGGATAAAAAACAAGGTCGGAGAGCCCCCGGTACTGGCTAATGGCGCAGCCTCTGAAAAGAACCGGGAAATCCTCCAGAACCACCTGGAAAATAAGGGCTACTTTTTTGACACCGTACTGATGGCGCGCGCCGTAAAAAAGAAAGAGACCACCGATCAGTTTACCGCCAAGGTGGGTCAACCCTATACCTTCCGCAACATCCGCTATCCCGCGCCCACCGATAGCCTGACTGTGCAGATTGCCCAACTGGCCAAACGCTCCAGGATCAAAAAGGGAGCCATCTATGATCTGGACATGATCAAAGACGAAAGAACCAGGATTGATAACAAGCTTAAACAAAAAGGGTTTTACTATTTCTCTCCCGATTACCTGGAACTCGATTGTGATACAACGGTAGGTAACCATCAGATCGACGCCGTACTAAGGATCATTCCCTCAACCCCGCAAAGAGCCAGAAACATATACCGATTAAACGAGGTCGTCGTCTTCGCCGCTTACGACATCCACTCCGATACCGGCGCCAATGCCCCCTATTATTGGTATGATGGTTATAAGATACTGGACACGGCTCATATGTTCAGGCCCGTGGTGTTCAGCCGCACCCTCGTCTTCAAACCCGGAGACGTCTACAACCGCGATGCGCACTCCTTATCCTTAAACCGCCTGATCACCCTGGGTACCTATAAATTCGTAAAGGCCCGGTTCGTCGAAACCGACACCGCAGGACCCAATAAACTCAACGCTTTTTATTACCTAACGCCTACCCAGCGAAAATCCATACAGTTTCAAATGACAGGGCTCACCCGTTCCGATAACTCAGTCGGCGGTCAGGTGCAACTCAGTTGGAAGCACCGGAACTTATTCCATGGAGCCGAACTATTCACCTTTAGCGTTTCCGGAGGATTGGACCAGCAATATGTAGGGCAAGGAGAAAAAATTACCACCACCACTTATGGAACAGAAGCAAGCCTGAATATTCCCCGCTTCATAGCCCCCTTCCGGATTGAAACCAACCGGGCTTATGTACCCAGGACCTTGATCGATGCCAGTTACAATATATTCGACCGCAGCGGGGAATACAACCTCTCTTCCAGCAAAGTCAGCTTTGGATACATATTCAAAGAAACTGCCATCAAGGAACACCAGCTCTCCGTACTGGTCATCAACCTCATCGATCCCACCCACATCACCCCTGAATTTGCCGACAGCCTGACGCGCAACATCACCCTGGCCAGGAGCATAGAAAGGCAATTCATCATAGGGCCCGAATACAACTTCAACATCAATACCCTCGCCGGACCTAATCGAAAGAAAAACAATTACTACTTCAATGCCAACGTCGATCTATCCGGTAACCTCCTGGGTTGGATCACCGGTGCAGACATCGCCAAAGGAAAAGAAGAGGATATATTCGGCGTTCCTTTTTCCCAATATGGGCGCTTGTCCATCGACTTCCGCCACTACCTAAGTTTATCCAGGACCGATAAAGACCTCAAGTTCATTAGTCGCTTCAGCGGAGGTGTTGGCTATGCCTATGGCAATAGCTCCACCATGCCTTTCAGTAAAGAGTTTTTTGCCGGAGGTACCAACGACATCCGCGCCTTCCGGTCCAACATGCTGGGACCAGGTACCTACAACCAACCTTATACGGCCGGCGCCTTACTGATTGAACAACCCGGAGACATCAAACTGGAACTTAACGAAGAACTGCGCTTCCCCATCGTCAGCTACCTGAAAGGCGCTTTATTTGTCGATGCCGGAAACATCTGGACCCGTCAGGCAGATAGCTCCAGGCCCGGTTCCACATTCAGTAAAAACTTTCTCTCCCAGACCGCCGTAGGCGTCGGATTCGGGTTTCGCGTAGACGTGCAGATACTCGTACTTCGCATTGACTTCGGTATCCCCGTCCGGGAGCCCTGGCAGAATCCAGGGAACCGCTGGACTTTCTATAATGTAGGGGACATATCCTCCACCGTCGTCAACTTCGCCATTGGGTATCCGTTTTAGGAAGTCGCCGGCTCTCCACTTGCAAGCGGCCTATGGGCCCTGGATTTTGAGGCCCGTTAATTACCGGTCCACTCTGACATTTTCACATCAAATAAGTTAGGAGTGCCCCCACGCCCAATGCCACCGAAAAGCTCAGGAACGTCCCCACCAGCACATATTCCGTATGTTTACGGGGACTGAAAGAAATCCGCTCCCCTGTGAGCAGCGCCTCCGGCTTATCGACCAACCTGAGTAAAGACTTGGCAGTGATTAAAAATCCAATAGCAGCATATTGATGCATCAGGATCAGCGTCAGGATGATCACCCTCTCCATCATCCCAATCCACTTGCCCACATCCTTTAAGCTATCATCCATGTTGAGCTCACTGGCCCACCTTTGGGTAAACATGCCAATGCAGTATCCTGCCGGGCTGAGTACGAGCAAATATCCCAGGGCACATAACAATATGCGGTAATTAAAAAGAGCATCCATCCAATGTATCCTTCCTCCTCCGTGAATGATCAACAGCCAGACCAACACCAGGACCAATACATGCAAGGCCTGATCAACCAGGAAACTGCTCAGGTTCAATTTGGCTTTGGTCGCCTGATCCTTATCTGATCTTTCTATACGCCTGTTAAAAGATAGTTTTATGCCATCTATTATATAATGAGTAACGGCGATGATCAATGCCCAGGGCCATAGCTGTATATTCCATAAAAACACCCAGGCCAATGCCCCTGCTAGTAAAGCATGCATCAATAGGTACGGAGACTTCCATCCTCTCTCTTTCTTATCCTTTACCCAACGGTTGGGTTGAAGGAAGAAGTCAGTGATCACGTGGGATAGTAATAGCCTGAGTAATATGCTCCCTTCGCTATATGTAAATAATTGCATCATCTGATTGTTGTCAACTTCTCCTCGAAATACTGCACGGCCACTGCTATTGCCGGCCACTGTGCTGTTTTCTTGCGCTGGGTTACCGCTGAAACCGTCACACCGAAATCCTTTGCAATGTCCTCATCCTTGTTCCCCATCAGCTTATGCAAGACCAACTCTGCCTGGTTCTGGGTCCACTTCTGGGTCAAGGCATCCACCAGGGTGATCATCGGGATCAAATCTTTATTGAGGGCTTCATTGTTGGTATTGATCGTCAAAGTCTCATTGCCGTCCTTCATTTCATCCAAAGCCTCTCCCGACAGACGGAATGCCTCTCCATCGGAGGTCGTGATTTTCTTTTTGTTTAAAAAATCCACCTGCCCCATGCCAATGGCCAGCCGGATGTCAAACTCCTTATTAAAATAGCCTTTCAGCAGTAATTTATTTTTACTTTTTTCTGCCGAAGAATACGACACGATATATGCCTTTATCATCAAGGCCACCCGTAAGGACTGCTCCATTTCCTGAACCTCGCATTGGAAACTATCTCCCCTGTAGGTCTCGTAAGTGGCAATCCATTTTTTGGAGATGGACTGCAAAAATGCATCCAAATCCAGGTATAGTTTCTGCCTTTTAGGGGCTTCTATATCCCTGGATGCGATGAGATCTCCCGTGATGATCGCTTTTACTTGCATAAATAAACGTTTCCGGCCGACGGCCTGTCTCGATTCCTTTTCCGGCCGACGGCCTCATGTAGGCTCTAGCCTTAATTCCTCAAATTTAAGGCTCCAGGCTTAAAAATGCAAATTTAAGTCTCCAGCCTAAAGATGCCAACCCTGCCAACGAGCGTCGCGGGCCAACCCACCGGATGAAATATCGTACATTAGCGCTCCTTAACACCCGAACCTTGAGTATACCCATCAGCACGGACCAAATCACTAGCCTCCAATCACTTATTACCTATCTGAAGGAACATTCCCCCTTTTACCGGGAAATCCTGACCAACATCCATCCCGAAAACATCCGAAATGCGACTGACCTAGCCGGGCTACCCCTGACCACCAAAGAAGACCTTCAAAAGCAAGGGCAGGATTTTCTGTGCGTGCCCAGAACCGACATCATAGAATATACCTCTACCTCCGGGACCCTGGGAAGTCCCGTGACGGTGCCCTTAACGGAAAAGGACCTCCAGCGCCTGGCCGAAAATGAATACGGCTCTTTTGTTTGTGCGGATGGTAAACCCGCGGACGTCTACCAACTCATGCTGACCCTGGACAGACAGTTCATGGCAGGCATGGCCTATTACTCAGGTATACGCAAACTGGGTGCGGGACTGATACGCCTCGGCCCCGGCGTGCCTTCCCTCCAGTGGGAAACCATAGGCCGGCTCCAGCCAACGGCCATCGTAGCCGTCCCCTCCTTTATCGTGAAACTCATCCAATACGCCGAAGAACACCATATAGACATCCATAGCTCCAGCGTCCGTAAAGCCATTTGCATAGGAGAAAACATACGGAATCCAGACTTTACCCTAAATATAATTGGCAGGAAAATTAAAGAGGCCTGGAATATAGACCTCTATTCGACCTACGCCTCCACGGAAATGCAAACGGCCTTCACCGAATGTGGACAAGGCCGTGGCGGCCACTTGCAGGAAAACCTATTGATTGCCGAGATCCTGGATGACCAGAACCAACCGGTAGGCCCCCGCACGCCCGGAGAACTGACCATCACCACCCTGAGGGTAGAAGGCATGCCACTGCTAAGGTATAAGACAGGAGACATCTGCATGTTCTTCGATGAGCCCTGCGCCTGCGGCAGGCATAGCATAAGGCTATCTCCCATCCTGGGCAGGAAAGCCCAAATGATCAAATTCAAGGGAACGACCTTGTATCCCCCCGCCTTATTTGACCTGCTCAACGAAATGGAAGAAGTGAAAGATTATGTAGTGGAAGTATATTCCAACGAATGGGGCCTGGACGAGGTACTGCTCCATATACTTCCCAAAGAAGCCACTGAAGAATGCCATGGGAAGATAAAGGCCTATCTACAGGCCAGGTTGAGGGTAAGCCCTCATGTACGTTATGTAGAAGCCCCGGAGCTGCACAAGATGCAATTCCCCGAGGCTTCCCGAAAGATCATCAAGTTTATAGATAAGCGGAAGTAGGGCTCACCGTACGCCGCAGTTACTTCGTCCTGTTCTGTTCGATGTAATCTACCATGGTATTAATGTCCACCAATACCTTCCTACCCTCTTTGGGATCTTTGATGTCAATCCCATATTCCCTGTGCATAAGCACGATCAATTCCAGGGAGTCAATAGAATCCAGCCCCAGGCCTTCTCCGAATAAGGGTTCGTCATCTCCGATGTCCTCAGGCTTCACCGAAGTCAGGTTCAGGAAAGTAATGATTTGCTGTTTTACGGTTTGTTTAAGCTGTTCGCGATCCATGGTATATAATCAGATAAGTTGTTTTCGTTTTAAACCCCACCAGATAAATCCCTGCAACAATAGGGTGATAGCGAGTAAAGGTATAATATTTACCCAAACATCACTCAGTCTTCCTCCTTCCAGGAATAAGCTGTAATAAGCCTCCAGGCACCAATGCAAAGGAGAGAGGTTCATAAAGGTCCGCATAGAATCCGGCATGACGAAGCTAGGCACCATCAAACCGCCTATCACCGCCAGGATGATCACCGAAATAGCGCCGAACCCATTGGCCTGTTCCTGTGTATTAGCGTACACCCCAACGCAAATGGCGTAGCTCACCGCACACCATCCGCAAATCAGCGTAACTACAACCAGTCCCAAACCATCAGCGGGTAAATGCAATCCGGGCAAACCTAAAAAAGGGAATACCCATACCCCCATGGCAAAGATCAGGGCCGTTTGAACCAAGGTGACGCCCAGATAGGTCAGTTGCTTGCTCCAAAGTGCCACCATATAATTGGTAGGCAGGGTTTTGAGCCGCACAAAGGTTCCGTTCAATTTTTCTTTCACCACACTGCTTCCCAGGGACAGCACCACAAAGAACATAGCAAATATGGTCCAGGAAGGCACATTATGCTGGGCAGCATTGGGCATGCCCCTGGCCCCTGATTTGGTCAGGGTCACTTCCTTAATCCCCAAAGTACTGCCATTGAGCATGGCATTTTCCAGGGAATCACTCAAAGGTTTATCATTGATGGAACGATATACTTCCTGAAGCACCAATTGGCTTTCCAGCAATTGCAAGGCGCCCCCGATAGCGCCCCTCACCGATCGTCGGAAGGACTCCTGAAGAATAGGATGCTCATATATGGTCACTGGAAGTGCACCCACCTGACTACCCGCGCCCACAGACGCAGCACCGGATTCGCCAGCAGCCCCAACGCCGGCAGGCCCAACGCCAGCAGCACCAGTCCCGCCAGGAGCAGCGCCACCTGCCATCGGAGAACCCGCTATAGGAGCCACTGCTGTAGGAGAACCCGCTATAGGAGACCCCACCGAAGCGGAGCTATCCCCCAACCCGAAAGAATGCAAGGCCTTCCCCGCTACCGCCTTAGCATCCGCACTGACCTTATCGGAAAATCCCCGAGGTATCACCATACCCACCAGGGCTACCTTATCATGGAGCTTGGCCTGAAGCAGGGAATCGCCAGAGCCTGCCGAGGACGAACCAGGA
>CAJCIQ010000193.1 GCA_903970475.1 Beijerinckiaceae bacterium | reverse complement strand
ATAAAGCGACCTATTATAACTTTTGTTACCATTATGGTAAAACGACACAGACGATCTAAGCTCCTTTGACGCACTCATCGCCCAGGTTAGCTCATATTTGACAGTTAACAAATCAGGTATATTCAAAATATTGCTGGTATCGTTTTGCTGAACAAAATTATTACCAGTATATAAGGTAGAAACATTATAAGTGCGTTGAGATTGCCTGTCTCTAATGAAATTAACCTCGATCTTACTTTTTAAGGTTTTATGAGCAGGCATCGTCAAGGTAAATCGATTATCCATCTGTCCATTGGTAATATATCTTCTACTCTCCAATTCATCAACTAATTGCAAGGGATTTGACGACATCATCCAGTTTTCAGCCATCAGAACCTTATCGTTTTTTAACTCATCCTGCTCTCGCCAATCTATCCCACTGCCAATGTTATTCCAGTTCCCTATGTATCCTAGCTTTATTTTGTCGTAAAATGAAAAAAGTACAGGGTTTAACAGGTACCTTTCACTAGTGCCCAGACCTCCCTCTCCAGATCCAAATGCAGCTTTGAGCTTTTCTTTATTTAATCCAAGATTAATAAATACCCTATTTTCATTTACAAGGCCCTTCTTTAATTGGTTATCATTCTGGTTTTCCAGTACCTCTACAGTACTGATTACATGCACCGGGAAATTGTTCAACATCAGCTTTACCTTATCAGCAAACACTTCGTCCCCTTCAACCATGATCTTTTCCACTATTTTCTTTTTGTATAGAAGATTTCCTTGGTCATCCACTTCAAAACCAGGCATTTTTAGAAGGAGGTCTTTTAACTTGCGTTCATCTCCGTCTTTAAAGGCATTAACGCTGAGAAAAGTGGTATCGCCCCGAACCCAAATTGGAGGAGCGTGGATCGTTATACTATTCAATGTATCACTCAAAGGCGACATTTTGATGTTAACATCGATTGGGGCTATTTTATCGATTCGATAGCCTGAACGGAAAGTTCTAAAGCCCACATGGGAAACGGTTATAAATAGGCTGTCCACATCATTGAAAGACACGGATGTTGAGAAATGATTGGATCGACCAGTATTAAAATACGTTAATATCCTATTGTTCTTCGCTATGGATATTTTGACATAGCAGTCCTCCAACACCTTACCGCTATCAGTAGAGATGGTGCCTGTAATTAATATATTCTGGCCAATTGCCCTAGCGCAAAACACAACAAGCAATATGGTAAACACCAGCCTCATCCGAATCTTATAATACATTACATTACTTAAAGGGCTGAGAAAACACCTCGGGCCAAAAAATATGCTCAGGTATAACAGTGTTGGTTTTATAATTGTCCAACACAAATTTTTCATCCGTGATCAAATCTGAACCTTCTACAACCAACCCCGGGACATCCGTGATCCCATCCGGCCCCCCATTAACTGGTAAGTCCGGACAAAACCATACAACCCATTGAAGCTTGCCATTGCCATTAACAAACTGCGCTTTTTGGCATTTAAGCCCCCCTATATCCTTTGTTTCGTCCATATAATCCCATTTCAAGTTACCCCTGTTAAATTTTCTCAAAACGTTAATACCACTTCCCCCCTTTCCAGGAATGTCAATCCTATAACGGACGCACATGGAGTCAAAGTTTCTATAGGTTATTCCCTGAAGGGTATCAATGGATAGCTCTACAGAGTATTCGCTTTTTGGACCGGTTTGATAGGTTACAAATCCATTGGGATAGTCTGCCAGGAAGGTAGGCCTCTTAAAGCTTATAAACTTTGACCCGCTTTGATACAAGTAGCCATCATACGTTACGGTCGCCAACTTACGCATTGAACCATTATCCTCACTCATAAAAATATCCTTCGACATTTTATAATGGGCTTCCATTGTCTGCGCCTTTCCGGAAGAAACTGCCAACAATAAAGTAAGAATACAGAAAGAAGATACTATAACAGAAATTCTATAAATTCTCATCTTAGAATGTATTATGTATTGATGATCCTAGTGGTGTAAAAAAACTCCGAAAATAAAGAAGCTGATCGACTAGGTATTGGGGTTAGTGCATTGAGCCAGACCGGCATTTACCTGATTCTGGAGTACTGTGCTGTTAGCTGCAGATGCTGCCGAATTCGCTGCCGCTGCTGCTGCTCCACAACTTGAAGCCGAAGCTGATTTGGTAGTACTGGCAGTAACGGTAATTACAGCACCATTGCATGTATATGTCGTTGATGCTGTTGCAGTTACAGTTTGAGTGCAAGGGGCTACTGTACCTTTTTGCTTGCCGTCTGATTTATCGTGGGAGGAACCAAAAGCTTCGGCTTTTGCAAAAGAACAGGTTATCATTAGCAATAGAGCTAATAAGAAATATAGAGGTTTCATCGATAAAAATTTATTGAAATACAATTTGGTTACTGATTCTGTTGAGCGCAAGCGATACTGCCAGCGACGATTTGCCCAGAAAGGGCATTGGAAGCAACGGTCTGGGCTGCCGATTTGGCGGTAGCCTGAGCAGATGCACAACTAGAAGCAGACACCGTTTGCGTAGAAGTGGCCGAAAGATTAATCACCGTGCCATTACAAGTATAACTGCCGGTAACAGTGACCGTCTGGGTTTGAGTACATGGAGCAACTTTGGATTTATTCTTTGTTTCTGAATTATCATTCGAAGAATGATTTTTCTCAGAAGCAGCATATGAGCAGGTTGAAAGCAACATAAATAGGGTAAATAAATGCGTTTTTTGAATACAATGAAGGTTTGATTTAAAAAATAATGAAATAAACATTCGATATTTTCGGAGCAAATAAATTTAAATTAATAAATAATACTTATCCAGTTTTAACGAGAAAATATTTTGGATTATAAAGAATTGTGCCCCACATATCAGCATACCTACCTATTAAAAAACGGGAAATTTCCCGTTTTTTTCACCATTTGGACCAAGAACACATTTTCATGGATTATCATCACTATCAGGGCAAAACCGTTTCCCCCTTGTTGCGATAGCGGACGATATTTGCCCCGAAAGCGTACATAGGGGCAGGGAAAACCAGACACAAATAACTGACAATCATTTTATTATAATCATGGTATGATTTTTATTCATAATCTTTTCATGACATGGAACTATCTGCTGGTAGCCCTGCGCTCCATTCGTAAAAATGTGCTTTATAGCTTGATTAATATCGGCGGCCTGGCCATTGGCCTATGTGTATGCATGCTCATAATGGTCTATGTAGCACATGAGCACAGCTACGACCAATTCCATAAGGATTCCGATAGGATTTTTAGGGTCAATGCAGAGCTGGAAATGGGTGGGCAAAAAACATTTATGTCCGGCCTTAGCCTTATTGCTGCGCCAACAGCCAAAGCGGCAGATCCCAGGATAGTTTCTTACATGCGGACCTACCAACATCCCCAACCTATTCCCATCCAAAGCAAATCCAACCCCCTGCAATTATTCTCTGAGTCCAAAATATTGTTTGCAGATAGCAATTTCTTTAGCTTTTTCTCCTTTCCCTTAAAGGAAGGAAATCCCCAGGATGTGCTGGCCAAACCATTAACCGTTGTACTCTCAAAGAGCGCCGCCCATAAGTATTTTGGAGACAGGGATCCCGTAGGGCAGCTCCTGACCTTCCACCACGATTACACCTTGGAAGTTTCAGGTGTCGCAGCGGACGCCCCTTCCAATTCCAGCCTTCAGTTTGATTTTGTCATTCCGATTTCCAGTTGGGCTCATATGAAGGACTTTGAGCAACTGACCCAGTACCCTACCTTCGGAGTGGGCATGGTCACCACCTACCTACTCCTTGCCCGCCCCGCTGTCGCTCCGGGGGTGGTCAAGACATTGGATGGGCTGAACCCTCCGGGAGATGAGGATGATGTTTTTTCCCATGTCACCTATGACCTTGAACTATTCAAAGGCACTCACCTGGGACTGAACTTTGGAGATTTTTCCAATATCAAGTACCTGAAGATATTTCCCCTGATTGCAGCCCTGGTATTGTTACTGGCCCTGATCAATTATGTAAGCCTGGCCACCGCCAGGGCCACTACCAGGGCTAAAGAAATTGGGTGCGTAAAACCATGGGCGCTTCCCGCAAAACCGTTGCCTTCCAGTTCTATATGGAGTCGGCCCTCATGGCTACCTGGGCCTTTGGGCTTGGATACGTTATGTTCCGTTTCGTTCAGCCCAGTGCCCTGAGTCTGCTCCACATGAACATCGACACGGCTTACCTATATACCCCCCTCGTATTATTTTTATTTGGATTCCTACTAATATTTACCATAGCGGTAGCAGGTAGCTACCCTTCCCTGGTATTATCTTCCTTTAATCCCATAGCCGTCCTGAGTGGAAACCTTAGCCGCAGACGAGGTGGGAGCCTGGTAAGAAAGGTATTGATGGTAGGTCAATTCACCATCTCCATTGCACTGATCGGTTGTAGCCTGATCATGCACCAACAAATTGACTACTTCCGCCACAAAGACACGGGATTGACCAGGGATCAGGTGGTTTCCATTCCCTTTTCCTCCCAACTGGCACCCCATTTCACAGCCTTCCGGCGGGAAGTCGCAGCTCAAACAGGCGTCTTGAAAACGGCCTTCGCCGTTGAGCCCCTGTATGGCCCCTGGAGTGCCTATTTTGTAAGTGGGGTAGACAAGGGCCATGCGATTCCCCTCACTTATATCTCGACTTCCACTGACTTCATAGACCTGATGGGTATTCAATGGAAGTATGCACCCCATCAAGCCCTGGAAACCTACATCCCAAATAAAAGCATTATCCTCAACCAGGAAGCCGTCAAAAAATTCCATATAACCGGAAACCCCGTTGACCAAACCCTGAACCTGGGTAATAATGATACAGATAAGGTGACCATCATCGGGGTGATGAAGGATTTTAGCTTCAAGTCCCTGCAATACCCTATGGATGGGTTGGGCATCACGATAGACAACATCCATAGCCAAAATATGCCCGTGCCTGGTTATCTCTATGTCAAGCTCCAAAAGGGCGCCCCTGTACACGAAACCCTGGATCATATAAGGAGCATCTATAGCAAGTATGACCCAACTACCCCCTTCGCGTTCCGTTTCATGGATGATATATTCAACGATCTTTATGCTTCAGAAGACAGGCTGGCAGCCATGTTAAGCGTATTCACAGGCTTGACCATCATCATTGCTTGTCTGGGTCTGCTGGGCCTGGCGGCCTACTCGATCACCCAACGGACCAAAGAAATCAGCATTCGAAAGGTGCTGGGAGCAGGCATGCAGCAACTACTGGTATTGTTATCCAGGGAGTTCCTATACCTGATTCTACTGTCCATGGTGCTTGCATGTCCATTGGGATGGTACGCCATGCACCAATGGCTCAATGATTTTGAGAACCGCATTACTTTAAGGCCCTGGGCTTTCCTCCTAGCTGGTGGGTTAGCCGGTTTACTGGCCCTGTTTACCGTTAGTACGCAAGCTATAAAAGCCATACGCGCCAATCCCACGGACAGCCTCCGCAAGGAGTAAAGGTGGAGCGATGTGGAGCAAAAAAAACCCGCACCTGATAGATGCGGGTCCTGTTTTTATCCTAAATTGATTTATTCGTCTGAATCAGTATTGAAGTTGATATCATCCTTTTCAAAGCGATCTGGCTTATCGGCGGGTTTATCATTATCCCTGCTATTGTAATTTGGGCGATCTCCCCTTTCCCTGGGATTGTAGTCCCCACCCCTTTCTCTGGGATTATAGTCATTATCCCTGTTGAAATCACGGGGGGAATCACTGCCTCCATCACGG
>CAJCIQ010000192.1 GCA_903970475.1 Beijerinckiaceae bacterium | reverse complement strand
GGCCCTGGGGAGTACAGCTGCCAGGCATATGCCTCTGGCCATTTGCACCGGAACATCTTTCATGGAGTGAACGGCCAGGTCTATGCGGTTAGAGAGCATGGCGGCGTCCAGGGTCCTGGTAAATACACCCTGAACCCCAATGGCGTATAAGGGGGTTACCAGATCTATATCTCCCTCACTTTTGATCAGCACTAATTCTGCGGGATGACCGGCGGCTTCCAATTGTTGTTTGACCATTGAAGCTTGCCACATAGCCAATTGGCTGTCTCTTGTACCTATGCGGATCTTTTTATCCATGTTATTTTCCCAGAGGGTTCCGCTGCTGGTTAGTGGGCTATGAACTTGCGGTTAAGTAATCATTGAGCGCTTCCAGATAACAACAACCTTTTGGGTTATTCCGGCGGATTTTAACGGCCAGGTTATTGATTACCTTTTGAATATGCTCTTCCTGGTCGGATTCCATCAGGGGAACCTGGTCCGTTGGGATCTGACGTAGTGTATGACGAACGGCTTTGATGACGCCCAATTGTTGGCGCATGTTATACCACTCTTTAAATTCTTCTACAAATTCAGCTACTATTCGCTTGGCCTTGGGAACCTCTGCCTTACGCCTGTTAAGGGTAGCGTCCCTTTCCTTAGACAAATGGTCCACGTTGATCAATGTCACTCCAGGTAATTGAGCTATGGAGGGTTCTGCATTGAAAGGGATGGAAAGGTCCATCACCAGACTTACCGAAGTACCTAGTATAAGGGCGTTGGATACCGTTGGTTGTTGGGCGTTGGTCGCAACAATCACGGCATCGGCATCCATTAACTCTTCACCCAGTTGTTGAAAGGGAGAAAAGCGTATGTTTTGTTCCTTGGCAAAAATCCGGGCTGGTTCTTCTGTCCTGTTGACAACAACTATGTTACGGGTGTCCAAATGGGCCAGCACATTTTTACACGTGCTGCGTCCTATTTTACCTAATCCTACCAAAACAATTTTAGGAGAAGGTTTTGATGGAAGATGATGCTTCAGGTATTGAATGGAGGCAAAAGCAACAGAAACAGTTCCACTACTGAGCTCCGTATTGTTTTTTATGCTTTTGGACAGTTGAAGGGTGGTATTGATCAGCCTTTCCGTAAAAGGCCCAAGGCTTCCCTGCTCTTTAGAGAATTTAGAAGCTTGTTTAATCTGACCATTGATTTCATAGTCTCCAAGGATTTGGGAATCCAGACCACTGGATACATCACAGAGGTGACGCACAGCCTGCCATCCTTGCAGGATGAAAGCGTTCTGACGGAAGGTTTCCGCATTTCCCTTGGTGAAATGGCAAAGTAATTCTATGAGTAATTGTACATCGGGGGCAAAACCGTAGATCTCTGTGCGATTGCAGGTAGACAAAACGAACACCTCATTGATGCCATGCGCCCTGCACAAAGTAATGAGCTGACCGTATTGGTCCTGATCAATGGCAAATAAACTCCGGATTTCAGCGTCGGTTTTCTTATAACTAATGCCTGCCTGGAAAAACTGGTCTATAGTCTTAGGGTATTCCTCTCTATTGGATTCTGTGGTGATTGGATCGCTGGATGATTGATCGCTCATGGTTGCAAATCTAGTTTTGGATCGTGGATCGGTAAAAAAATACGGGTCATTGAAATGTCAAATTTCCACAACCTATGCTTACAATTGTCCTACCTTTATCCGCCGATCGTATTTGATAATATATGTCTTCCAAAGCTGTTGTTTTAATGAATCTCGGTTCACCGGATTCCACCGCCGTACATGATGTACGAAAATATTTGCATGAATTTCTCATGGACAAGCGGGTGATCGACTACCCCTGGTTGTTCCGGAAATTATTGGTAGATGGCGTAATAGTGCGTACCAGAGCGCCTAAATCGGCGGAAGCGTACCGATCTATCTGGTGGAAAGAAGGTTCTCCACTGATTGTTTTGACAAACAAATTACAATCGGCGCTTCAGGAACAGTTGCCGATACCGGTGGAAATAGCCATGCGGTATGGAAACCCTTCTATGAAATTCGCTTACGACCGTTTGTATAAGGAACATCCTGATCTGGAGGAAGTCATGCTTGTTCCCTTGTATCCTCATTATGCCATGTCTTCTTATGAGACGGCAGTCGTTCACGCCACTGAAGTACATGCCAAGGGTAAATATCCTTTTCGCATCAAATACTTACAACCTTATTATAATGATCCCGCCTATATAGACGCATTGGCATCCAGCATGCGTCCATTTTTACAGGCGCCCTTCGATCTTATGTTGTTCAGTTATCATGGTGTTCCGGAGCGACATATACGTAAAGGAGATGTAACGGGATCCCATTGCCTGCAATCGGCAGATTGTTGCTCGGTGGTTTCCCCTGCACATCAGAAGTGTTACCGTCATCAGGTGTTCGAAACGACCCGTCTGACCGCAGCTAAGTTAGGGTTGGGGAAGGAGCAGTACACCCTTACATTCCAATCCAGGTTAGGTAGGGATAAGTGGTTGGATCCTTATACTGCCGCTACTTTGGAGGCCCTCCCGGCTAAAGGTGTCAAAAGGTTGGTGGTGGCCTGTCCCGCCTTCGTGAGCGATTGCCTGGAGACGTTGGAGGAAATCGCCGTTGAAGGGAAAAAATCCTTTTTGGATGCCGGTGGGGAATCTTTTGAGGTGATTCCATGTTTAAACACTGACGCGCATTGGATTGACGCTTTGACAGGTTGGGTTAACAGCGAAAGTCAGCAAAACAGCAAATGGGCTCAGACAATATAAATAAACCTTCGTCCGCTTTGATCATAGGTGGAGGGATCGCCGGACTAACGGCGGCCTATACCTTCCTGAAAAATGGCGTTCCGGTGCAAATGCTGGAAGCTTCCCCGCAAGTGGGCGGCGTAATCCAGACTCGCCATAAAGATGGTTTTGAATTGGACCTTGGCCCTAATTCCTTAGTCCTAACTCCTTTTTTAAAGGAGCTCATTTCCGAATTGGGTCTTGATGCTGTTCTGGTGGAAGCTGCTGTGGTAGCGAAAAACAGATATTTAGTGAAAAAACGGGTACTCCACGCCCTAAGCCCACATCCTTTGAAATTATTAAAGTCTCCCTACTTGTCCTGGGGGGCAAAATGGCGCATCCTGACAGAGAAGTTCAGGGCGCCCAGGGATGCCTCCAAAGATGGCACTGAGGAAAGCATTCAGCAGTTTATAACCCGTAGATTCGGCGCCGAGGTCTCCGCGGCTTTAGCAGATCCCATATTCAGTGGCATTTATGCCGGTGACATCCGTCAGCTTTCCATTGAACAGGTACTGCCCATGCTCCCCCGGTGGGAAAAGGAATTTGGGTCCATCACAAAAGCCTTGATGTCCCAAAAGGAAACCCTAAAAGGGGGGCGAAAAATCATCAACTTCAAAGGCGGACTGGGAATGCTTTCTAACGCTTTGGCGTCTCGTTTGGAAGGCTGTATTCAAACGTCCGTTTCTGTTGGATCTATTGTTCAAACGGGGAGCGGTTTCAAAGTCAGCTATAGCAGTCAGGGCCAGGAGCGGGTGACAGAGGCCCAGGCGCTGATCTATGCGGCGCCCCTATATTCCTTGAGCACATTGGACTTTTTTGCGTCAATGGCTAAGGTTTCGTCCCATGTGGCTTTTTCACCCGTCAGAACCCTTCATGTAGCCATACCCCAAGGACAAGCTTCGATTCCAGATGGATTTGGATTTCTGGTCCCTACCCAGGAGGAATTAGGACTGCTGGGCTGCATATTTACTTCTGGTATATTTCCCGAGAAGGCGCCTCAAGGCTGGTCTCTGCTTACCCTGATGTTGGGTGGGGCACACCAGGCAGATATGGTGCGAAACGATCATGCCTCATTGGATCAGTTGGCACTCGTTGACCTAAAGGAAATCCTGAAGGTCACGGCTGCGCCACGCATTTTGTCAGGGACGACCTGGACAAAAGCCATTCCTCAGAAAAACCTGGGCTATGACCATATGCTCAAGGAGATCGGGCGCTTCGAACAAGCCCATCCTGGATTCCGTTTTGCGGGCAATGGAGTGAGTGGCGTATCCGTTGGAGATACTATGGAATTTGCGGCGAAAGTCGTACATTCCATGATATGACCATTGGAGTCCTGAAAGAACCTGCCGGGGAGTCCCGGGTTTCTTTATTACCAGAGCAGGTAAGCGTTCTGTGCCTCCAGGGCGCTCAGATCAGGGTGGAAACCGGAGCCGGTATCCATGCCTTTGCCTCCGATCAGGCTTATCACGATGCAGGAGCCACCATAGACGCCAGATCCGGGGTATTGGAGCAGGAAGTCCTGTTGTCCATGCACCTTCCTCAAATCGACGTCTCTTCTATTTCTTTAAAATATAAGGTCCTCTTAGGTGCCTATCAGCCCCTTTCTCATGTGGAGGCTATGGCTTCCTGGGCTACAGAGGGGGTAACCCTTTTCAGTCTTGACCTCATCCCCAGGACAACCAGGGCTCAAAGCATGGATGTGCTCAGTAGTCAGGCTAGTATAGCAGGGTATAAAGCCGTATTGTTGGCTGCCGACCTTTTGCCTCGATATTTTCCCATGTTGATGACGACTGCGGGCACCATTGCCCCGGCCCGGGTTTTGATCCTGGGTGCAGGTGTTGCCGGACTTCAGGCTATAGCTACGGCCAGAAGGTTAGGGGCAGTCGTAGAAGTTTTTGATACCAGACCACAGGTAAAGGAAGAAGTACAAAGCCTGGGAGGGCGCTTTATAGAAGTGGATGGAGCCGCCGATGCTTCTGGCGGCGGAGGGTATGGCGTGGCCCAAACCGAAGCTTTTTTGGTCAAACAAAGGCAACGGATAACAGAGGCTACGGTAAAGGCGGATGTGGTCATCACCACGGCGCAGATCCCGGGTAGGGCGGCGCCTTTGTTGATTACCGCCGAGATGCTGGATGGAATGCGTCCGGGGTCAGTCGTCATAGACCTGGCGGCAGGGACAGGAGGGAATACGCCCTATACGGAAGATGGGCAAACGGTGCGCTACAAGGACATCCGTATCGTGGGGAACAGTTCCCTGGCCGCTACCATGCCTATTGATGCCAGCAGGTTGTATGGTAAAAACTTATGTCAGTTTATGGGCTTGCTTAGGGATAAAGGAGGAGCCCTTGTCCTTAATTTTTCCGACGACCTCCTGAAAGGTTGCTGTGTTACGCATGGGGGAGAGGTGGTTCATGAGCGGCTAAAAGTGTTGATTTCCTAATACCTGTATATATGGAACCCTTATTAAGTTGGTTGGCTGTTCACCAGCAGATCATTTACATAGTGATATTGTCAATTTTTCTGGGGGTGGAGGTTATTGGTAGAGTGCCTTCTGTGCTGCATACCCCTTTGATGAGTGGCGCCAATGCCATACATGGGGTGGTGATCATTGGGGCCATTATTGTCATGGGGCAGGCTTCCGATGATGATTATGCGGCCCTGATTTTGGGTTTTGCAGCAGTTGTGTTGGGCACCCTCAATGTGGTGGGGGGATTTGTGGTGACTGACCGTATGCTGGAAATGTTCAAAAACAAAAAGAATGGCGTACCTAAATCCTAAAGGATGATGACTGGTCTTCTTCCCTTGTGTTATATCCTGGGTTCCGTTTCCTTTATTATGGGATTAAAAATGATGTCTCATCCTGCAACAGCGCGCAGGGGCAATGGCATCGCGGCTGCCGGGATGGCACTGGCTATATTGGGTACTTTATTCCTTTACCGCCAACAGGGGCAGCACCTGCGTCATTATGTATGGATAGGCTTAGGGCTGTTGGTGGGCAGCGTTGTGGGGGTAGTTGCCGCGCGTAAAGTTAAAATGACCTCCATGCCCGAAATGGTCAGTTTGTTCAATGGAATGGGTGGTGCTTGCGCAGCGCTGATTTCCATATCGGAGTTCAGGCACCAGGGGGTGGCCGGCCCGTTTGTGCTGGCGGGTATGTTCATCGGTTCTATCTCTTTTTCGGGAAGCATGATCGCCTGGGGAAAATTAAGCGGGCATATCAAGGATGTCGCTTTTAAAGGACAGCATTTTCTGAACAATGGGTTGCTAGCGCTGCTGCTGGCAGCGTGCATATACGAGGGTTTTGCACAAAACCTGTTAATGGTTTACCTGATTGCGGGCGTAGCCCTGGTGTACGGCGTATTGTTTGTCATGCCTATTGGAGGCGCTGATATGCCCGTAGTCATTTCATTGCTGAACTCCTTTACGGGTGTGGCCGCTGCTTGTGGTGGATTCTTATACCACAATCCGGTGATGCTGACCGGGGGAATACTCGTTGGTTCCGCCGGTACCATCCTGACTATCCTGATGTGCAAAGCCATGAATCGCTCTTTGCTCAATGTGTTATTGGGTTCCTTCGGGGGTGGAGCGTCCGTGCAGGGTGGCCCGGTTGGTGGAGCGTATAAGGAACTGTCCTTGAGCGACGCCTCGGTGGTGCTGGCTTATGCCCGTGAGGTCATGATTGTTCCTGGTTATGGGTTAGCGGTGGCGCAGGCTCAGCACGTCTGTCATGAGTTGGAGAAATTACTGGAATCCAAAGGGGTAAACGTGCAGTACGCCATCCACCCGGTGGCTGGCCGCATGCCCGGACATATGAATGTGCTTTTGGCGGAAGCGGACGTATCCTATGATAAGTTACTGGAAATGGAAAGGGCCAATGATGCATTTCCCAACACAGACGTGGTGCTGGTGCTGGGAGCCAATGATGTAGTTAATCCGGCCGCCCAAACAGATCCTTCGTCCCCCATATATGGCATGCCCATTCTGGAAGTAGAAAAAGCCAAACTGGTCGTGGTCAACAAAAGAAGTATGAAACCCGGCTATGCCGGCATAGAAAATCAGCTTTTTTTCCAACCTAAAACTTCCATGCTCTTTGGAGATGCTAAGTCAGTTTTGCAGCAATTAATCGCTTCCATTAAAGAAAACGGCTAGAATCCACTCATTTTTTAGTTATGCTTTAATTTAATAATGTATCATATTTTATGAGGCTGCTGCATTTTATTCAATAAAATGTCCCTAATTTTGATGAATTATAATCATTTTGCGAGTCTGTTATTCTGTTTTGCAAAATGTGTCTTACTTTGATCCTTATCCTACGGCAAGAAAATTTATATTAAATTATATTTATTTATGTCTTTAAGATTTCAGGCAATCAATAACCTCAGTAAGGATCAAGCCACGGCCAAACCAGTAGGAGCTAAAATCACGGCGTTGTTCGGGGATAATGTATTTACCTTGAAAACGGCGCGTCAGTTCTTGAGTGAAGAAGGGTATAAGAGTTTGGTGGGTAGCATTAAAGGAGGTAAAAAGATTGACCGGGCAGTAGCTGGGCAGATTGCCAGTGGTATCCGGGCCTGGGCTGAATCTAAAGGTGTAACCCATTTTACCCACTGGTTCCAGCCCCTGACCGGATCAGCAGCTGAAAAGCATGATTCGTTTTTTACTATAAAAAGTGATGGTACCCCCTTGGAAGAATTTGATGGTGCTGCCTTGATTCAACAGGAACCTGATGCCTCTTCTTTCCCTTCCGGTGGGTTGCGCGCCACTTTCGAAGCCCGCGGCTATACAGCCTGGGATCCTTCTTCTCCTGCTTTTATCATGGAAATAGGAGAAGGGGCGACGCTTTGTATCCCGACTATATTCGTGTCGTATACCGGTGAATCCCTGGACTATAAAGCGCCTTTGCTCAAAGCCCTGGAATCCCTCAATAAATCTGCTGTTGAAGTGGCGCACTACTTCGATCGCAATGTCTCCAAAATCACGGCTACCTTGGGTTGGGAACAGGAGTATTTTGTGATTGACGAAGGGTTGGCTAACGCGCGTCCTGACCTGCTGCTTTCTGGTCGGACTGTTTTCGGTGCTGCGCCTGCCAAAGGTCAGCAATTGGAGGATCACTATTTTGGTTCTATTCCGGAAAGGGTGTATGCCTTCATGCGTGATTTCGAAAATGAGTCTTACAAGCTGGGTATTCCCTTGCGCACCCGTCACAATGAGGTAGCGCCTGCTCAGTTTGAATGTGCGCCCATCTTCGAAGAAGTGAACATCGCCGTAGACCATAACGTACTGTTGATGGACGTAATGACCAGGGTGGCTAAACGCCACGGTCTGGTAGTATTGCTCCACGAAAAGCCCTTTGCCGGCATCAATGGTTCTGGAAAACATAATAACTGGAGCCTGGCCACCGATACCGGTGTCAACCTGCTGGCGCCCGGCAAGACGCCTAAAAACAACCTGATGTTCCTGACCTTCTTCGTCAATACGATTAAGGCGGTGCATGACTATTCTGACTTACTGAGGGCGGCTATCGCTTCTGCGCCTAATGATCATCGTCTGGGTGCCAACGAAGCGCCTCCTGCTATCATTTCTGTATTTGCAGGTGAGTACCTGACCAGGGTGCTTACGGAAATAGAAAATAAGGTGGGCGATCATTTCGATGAGCAGGAAGAGGCTGTACTGAAGCTGGATTTACATCGCAGCATCCCCGAGTTGCTCCTGGATAATACGGACCGTAACAGGACTTCACCCTTTGCCTTCACGGGTAATAAGTTTGAGTTCAGGGCGGTAGGTTCCTCTGCCAATTGCGCTAACGCAATGATTACCCTCAATGTGATCATGGCAGAAACGTTGAGCCTTTTCAAAAAAGAAGTGGATGAGCTCATCGAGAAAGGAGAGAAGAAAGAAGTGGCTATCCTCCATACCTTACGCAAATACATCACCGAAAGCAAGGCTGTCTTGTTTGAAGGGGATGGGTATAGTGAAGAATGGGAGAAAGAAGCCGAGCGCAGGGGGCTGCCCAATGTGAAGACTACCCCGCTGGCCCTGGATGCCCTGGTTACGGAAAAGGCAAAACACCTTTTTGAGCACAACGGTGTCTATACCCATTCTGAATTGGAGGCTCGCCACGAGATTGAGCTGGAAAAATACATTAAGAAGGTGCAGATCGAAGCCCGTATCATGGGAGATCTGGCCCTGAATCATATCCTTCCTTCGGCCATTAAATATCAGAATGTACTTTCTGATAACATTAAAGGCTTGAAGGAGGCCGGGTTGGGAGAAGAGGATTACGCCAGCCAACTAAGGATTTTGAAGGAGTTGTCCGGACATATCCGCGCTATCGATACAAAGGTGCATGAGTTGATTGAACGCCGCAAGATCGTCAACAACATGACCAATACCAGAACCAAGGCTATTGCCTATAATTCAGAGGTAAAAGAGCCCTTCTTTGATACCATCCGTTATCACGTCGATAAGTTGGAGCACCTGGTAGACGATCAGTTCTGGACTTTACCTAAATACCGTGAGTTATTATTCCTACGATAAGAATTTGGGTCTCCCAGGTGTTTCTACGCCATAGGGTGTTACCATTACAGACATGAGAAAATCAATAGGCCGCCCCCAATCACCGGTGGGCGGCCTTGTTTTTGGCCCTTCGGGCGGCGTGTCTGTGACGCGCCATCTTGTTTTCGGGGGGCATTTTTTGGGGTTGTACTATATTTGCGCGTTATGGTGACACCCGAGCTGAGTATCCCCCAGGCCCTGATTTCCTCTTTGAGCGGGGTGCCTGGTTTTGAGGAGTCTTCATTTCTGGCTGTGCATAAGCAAGGCCCTTTGGTGACTTCGGTTCGTCTTAATCCTGCTAAAGTTTGGGATGAGACCGAGGATGAAAAGGAGATGTTTGCGCCTGACATTGCCCTGGCAGTTGTGCCCTGGTGTGCTACCGGCTATTACTTGAGCTCACGTCCTTCCTTTATCACAGATCCTTCCTGGCATGCGGGATTGTATTATGTTCAGGAAGCCTCCAGTATGTTTGTGGAACAGGCTTTTCGGCAACACGTTAGTGAAGTTCATGCGCCGGTAGTGTTGGATGCGTGTGCGGCTCCCGGAGGAAAAAGCACGCATTTGCAAACGCTGATAGGCTCCGATGGATTACTGGTGAGCAATGAGGTGATACGCAATAGGGTAGGGATTCTTGCAGAGAATATGCAACGTTGGGGAGGACAAAACGTGGTGGTCACTTCGGCAGACCCTAAGGATTTTCACCGGCTTCCTGGCTTCTTTGATGTAGTGCTGGTGGATGCTCCTTGTAGTGGCTCGGGGTTGTTCAGGAGGGATCCGGAGGCCATACGGGAGTGGTCGCCATCCCTGGTGGAGCTTTGCAGTGCACGTCAACAAAGGATTCTGTCTGATCTTTGGGGTACGTTGAAGGACGGGGGCGTGCTGATGTATGCTACTTGTTCTTATTCCCCTGAAGAGGATGAGGATATATTGGATTGGTTGATGACCAGTTTTGAGGTCGAAACCTTAAAGATTAACCTGGACCCCAACTGGGGAGTGGTGGATGTGCGGTCTGCTCAATCCGGCGCCTATGGCTATAGGTTTTATCCAAACCTGATCGAAGGGGAGGGGTTATTTCTATGCTGCCTTAGGAAAAAGGGCGGCCATACTACCGGGCACGGGCATTCTTCTGGCAGCGGCCATACTTATGACGGCGGTCAAGGCAAAAATGTGAAGGGCTCCGTTCATAAAGGAAAAAATGGTTTGGTTTCCTTATCAAAAAATGACCTTGCTTCCGTCTTGCCCTGGGTGAAGAATGCCAATGATTACCACTTTACACAACACGAGAACACGGTGTACGCCCTGCCGGTGAACAAGGTCGAGGAGGTGTCCCGGATACAGGAAACCTTTTATGTCAGACAAGCAGGGATTGCTTTGGGGCAGCTCATGCGGTCGGAACTCGTACCTGATGCTGCTTTTGCTTTATCCCGTTTACCTGGAGAAGCCGTTCAGCGTTTGGAGCTCTCCAGGGAGCAGGCCCTGGATTATGTACGCAGGGATGAGTTGCATATAGATGGGGTGCCCAAAGGTTGGGCCCTGGTGACTTATCATGGCCATGGGATAGGTTGGGTAAAGGTCCTGGCGGGCAGGATCAACAATTACTATCCTAAAAATTGGAGGGTACTCAAGCGCTAACGCCGGCTACTGTCGTTGGCATTGACGGCTGCTCCCGCCGCCGGCTTATTTCCTCCCGAAATCGGCGGGGTTTTCCCCCCAGGCCTTGGTTTCCCATTTGAGAATGGGGTTGGTATAAGAATGGTCTCTCAGCCATTGTTCTGCCCTCTCCAGCACTTCGAAAAGCTCCTTGTTGCGGGCCGTACGCTCCAGTTTTGTGTTTGCTTTTTTCTGCCTGACCCAACCAATGGCGTTGCGGCTATCGCTGTAGATCGGCAGGTTAAGTCCTTTTTTACGGCAATAACCCAATGCGTGCACAATGGCCAGAAACTCGCCTATATTATTGGTTCCATCCGCAAAGGGGCCTTGTTTAAAGATCAGCCCTCCAGTTTTATAATAGATGCCCTGGTATTCCATATCTCCGGAGGCAGTGTTCCAGGCCGCATCGACACAAAGTGCGTCTTTGATGGGAGCGCCAACGGAAGCATGCGTTGTGCCCCCGCCACCGGATGGTGGCTTTCTTTGAAATAAGGACCCTGTTCCAGACCTTAAAGCTGCGTAAGCTTCTTCGGAAGTTGGAAAGCTTTTGTATTTAGCCTGGGGAAAACCATCTATTTGGGCTTTACACTCAGGCCAATTATCATAAACGCCAGGCTTGCGGCCTTGCCAAACGACATAATATTTTTTTTCTGTAGCCATACGGAAGGACCGCAATGTTACGTTTCCTTAAGGACGATACGCAGCGGGGTGAATAATTTGTTGATTTATTTGGCACGAAAATTACAATTTGAATATCATTGCAGCTAGTTTTACATTAAATATTCGAAGCGATGAAGCAGTTTCGTATGAGGTTGTTGTGCGTGGCGTTAATCGCATTGGCTGCCCGGGCGCAGGCTCAGCATAGTGATTTGATTGCACAACGAGACGCGGCCGGATTATTCATCAACCACCAGGTCGCTCCCAAAGAGAACTTCTATAGCATAGGTCGTTTGTTCAACATAAGCCCCAAAGTGATTGCCCCTTTTAACGGATTAACCCTGGAAGGGGGGTTGACTATAGGTCAGGTCATCAAAATTCCCCTGAAAGATCAGAATTTTACAGAAACCAAAAAATCAGCTGTCGGAGAAGTCCTGGTTCCCGTGTATCGGATGGACGCTGGAAAAAGGGTGGTAGCTGGTTTCCTGAAAGTGGTGAAAGGACAATCGCCTCTGGCTGTAGGTGGGCCTGCGGTATCTTCACCTGCGGGTACCCCTGTAACGCCTGCTGTGGTGAAAGTGCCGTTTGCTGCTCCGGCGGTGACTAAGGCGCCGGCTCCTACTGTAGCGGCTTCAGGTGGATCGGCTACAGCACCAGTTGCCTCCACCACAGCGGCGGTGACTACATCCGGGGCTGTTACTGGCTCAAACGGCGCTACTGGCGGGGATCTGTTGTCCGGCCCGACGGCTACTCCGGTTGCCCCTAAAAAGAAGCCTGTTAAAAAACCGTTGGTTACCAAACCTGTGGATACTCCTGTGCTTGCTACGGATGCACCAGCGCCGGCTGCGGTTACTCCAACTCCAGGTCCTATCGATGCTCCCGTTTCTTCAGGAAACAATTACAAAGGAGAAGGATTTTTTCATCCCGACTATCTTTCTCAGACGGAGAACGGACGAAAAGCGCGTAATGCCAATGGCCTGGCCGGTGTGTTTAAAAGTACCAGCGGATGGGATAATGGCAAATTTTATGCGTTGATGAACAATGTGGAAAGGGGAACCGTGGTTAAAGTGACCAACCTTACCAATAATAAAGTAGTATTTGTAAAGGTCCTGGGTGACATTGCAGACATCAAACAGAACACAGGCATCCTGATCGTACTCAGCGATGCAGCCGTTGGTCAGTTGGGGGCCAGCACCGACCGGTTCACGGCGGAATTGAGCTACGCAAAATAATTACCGCGACTTCGTTTAACTACTCAGGGGATCTGACCCCCTGAGGAGACCTAGGCCGGCCAGCGATACCCGCGTAGAAAATCCTCGGTTTTCATTCTTTTCTTTCCTTCCAGCTGCAAGTCCGTGACGCGCAGATACCCATCTGCCGTAGCAAACTTCAGGTAGGTTTTGCCATCCGATTCAGGATGGCCCGGAACAAGGATCGGTGCGTCGCCGTATTCAATAGTAGTCCCAAATATTTTCAGGGTTTTCCCATGCAATTCGGTGAAGGCAGCAGGATAGGGACTAAGGCCCCGTATCAGGTTATATATTTGTCGGGAGGGTTTGTTCCAGTCTATATGGGCTGTTTCCGTTGTCAGTTTTGGGGCATGAGGCAATGAAGCGGCATCCAGGTTGTCTTGAGGTTGTGGTGTTAAGGCGCCGGCTGTTAATTGCTGTAGCGTTTCCACAATTAGTTTTGCCCCTGCTTCTTTGAGCTGGTCATAAATATCCCCCACATTGGCCGTTTCCGGAATGGGGATGGTTGTTCGAAGCAGGATATTACCCGTGTCAATTTCGTGTTGGAGCTTAAAGGTGGTGACGCCTGTTTCGGTTTCTCCGTTGATGATGGCCCAATTAATGGGAGCGGCGCCCCTATACTTAGGAAGCAGACTTCCATGTACATTGATGGTTCCCAGGGGGGGCATGTTCCAAACCACTTCAGGTAGCATTCGGAAGGCTACGACAACCTGTACATCGGCTTCCCATTGCCTTAGGGCTTCCAAAAATGCAGGGTCTTTAAGCTTGTCTGGTTGCAGCAAAGCCAGTCCCTTGGATACCGCATATTGTTTTACGGCGCTTCCTTTCAATTCCATTCCTCTGCCCGCGGGTTTGTCGGCTGCGGTGATAACGCCTACAATATTCGCTCCTGCCTCCACGAGGGCATCCAGGGATGCTACCGCAAATTCAGGGGTGCCCATGAATACGATCCTAAGGTCTTTAAACTGTTTTGCCATGGCGCAAAGTTACTCAGGATAAATCAAGTATTTCGCACGGATGGCCCTGAATGCATTCAAACCGGGTTCCCAGCTGTTACGAATGGCATCCTCGGATAATCCTGCCTTAATCTGGGCCTGGAGTCGATCTGAGCCTGCCAGTTTGGGGAAGAAATGGTTGAAGAAGTTAGCGCTGTCCTTATACTGGCTATAGGCCAGGAGCAACCATTTCAGTTGGATTTTTCCCCCCAGGCTTTTCAGCAATCCGGTATCGGTAGGTGCACTAAGCTTGTACCCTTGGCAGCGTTGGTCTTTGAGGGGTGGATTTTTAGCCCCGGGTACGGAGTGGGGTGTAAAGCTGTAACCCGTTTCCGGAAAAGAAGGGTGTCCAAAGCACTGGAAGGGTAAGTCTGTTCCTCTTCCCAGGCTGATTGATGTACCCTCAAAAAAGCATAGACTCGGATATAAGTAAATGCTTTGCATATTGGGTAAGTTGGGGGAGGGCCTCACCGGCAACCGGTAGAGGCTATGGTGGGTATACCCTGAGCAAGGAATGACGATGAGCCGGAAGCCTTCACCACCAGGCCCGGCTTTTCCATGACCAGTGGCCGCGCTACCCGGCATCGACGCACTACCTGGCATCGACGCGCTACCCGTCACCGATGTGTTACTCGCCGCCGACTTGCTACCGGCAGTCGCCACTGGGGCATGGAGCCAGCCCTCACCCAATAACATACGCGCATATTCACCCAGCGTCATGCCGTATACGACCGGGATGGGTTGCATCCCTACAAAAGAAGCAAAGGCCGGATCCAATATGGGTCCGTCTACGTAAAATCCATTGGGGTTGGGCCTGTCCAGTAGGACTAAGGGTTTGTGGTAATCCCTGGCAGCCTCCAGGTAATATTGAAGTGAGCTGATGTAAGTGTAAAACCTGACGCCTACATCCTGTATATCAAAAACCAGGATGTCCACATCTGCCAGCTCCGATTCGGTTGGTTTGAGGTGTTGATTTCCATATAGGGAGACAACTTCGATGCCGGTAAGGGAATCGATGGAACTGCCTACAGCTTCCCCTGCGTCTGCGTTTCCCCTGAAACCGTGTTCTGGTGAGAAAATGCGCACTACCTTAATGCCTTTTTTCAAGAGGGTGTCGACCAAATGCGTATTACCCAGTGTAGCACTAAAATTAGCAAAAACAGCCACACGTTTACCCTGTAGCAGACCTAGATATTGGCTTATCTGCCTGTCTCCTGGAAGGATATTTCCGCTGTCATATGCAAGGATGTTAACACCGTCCCCAGGTGGGATTTTACCGCCATTCCCTGTAGAGAAATTTCCAACGTCCGTGGGAGGGTTGGAAAGAACGCGCTGGGCTTTGGGGGAGGTGAAAAGGAACAGGCATAGCAAGACAATAGTTATTTTTTGCATATTACCGGGTTTGACTTGCCAAAGATGCCCTTTTCAGGTGAAAACTGTCCGCATTTAAATATAACTTGCGCCTATACTAATAAAATTCTTCTTAATGAAACAAGTAAAAAAAGGGGATAATATCCGAGTACATTATCACGGTAAGTTGACGAATGGGGAAACCTTTGATTCATCTGAAGGTAGGGCTCCATTAGAATTTGTGGTGGGCGCCGGTATGATGATCAAAGGATTTGATGATGCCGTGGTAGGTATGGAATTGGGGGAGAAGAAAACAGTCAATATCCCAGCTATAGATGCCTATGGTGAACATAAAGCGGACCAGGTTATAGAGTTCCCCAGAGACCAGTTTCCTAAAGATATGAAACCTGAAGTGGGCCAACAGCTCACCATGACCAATGGAACCGGACAGCATTTTCCGGTGACGATTGCCGAGGTAAAAGATGAGATGGTGTTACTGGATGCCAACCATTTCCTGGCTGGTAAGGAATTGGTTTTTGACATCACCATAGCCGAGATCTTATAATCATGTCGCTGGAGTACGGTTTTACTGTAACTGAACGATTTTTGCGTTATGTGACAGTGGATACCCAAAGTGATCCACAATCCGCTACCTACCCGTCCACAGAAAAGCAAAAGGACCTTTCCCGTATCCTGGTATCAGAGTTACTGGAAATGGGATACACTGATGCAGAAATGGATGAGTACGGGTACGTTTATGCCACCATACCTTCCAATACTAAAAAGAAAATACCGGTGCTGTGCTTCTGCTCCCATGTGGATACAGCACCGGACTCCAGTGGTACGAATGTCCGACCCATCCTGCACAAAGCTTACGATGGCGCTGATATCGTTCTGCCGGACGACCCCACCCAGGTAATAAGGATAGCTGACTTCCCCTATTTGAAGGAGCATGTTGGACTGGACATCATTACCGCCAGTGGAAAGACATTGCTGGGCGCTGATGACAAGAGCGGTGTGGCCATCATCATGGATTTGGCTCATTACCTCCGGGTGCATCCGGAGGTCTCTCATGGGACCATCCGGATCCTGTTTACGCCTGATGAAGAAGTAGGAAGAGGTACGGCAAAGGTGGATCTCCACAGATTGGAGGCTGACTATGCCTATACCCTGGATGGTGGCCCCTCAGGCGCGTTTGAGGACGAAACATTTAATGCCGACGCTGTTCAGATCGATATCCATGGGATCAGTGCCCATCCTGGATATGCAAAAGGAAAACTGCTGAATGC
>CAJCIQ010000191.1 GCA_903970475.1 Beijerinckiaceae bacterium | reverse complement strand
GTTTTAGTGGTGACGATCTGTGGAATCTGGTCTCCGCTTTCGGAGGTCAGCTTCTTATCTATGTCGATATGGGATTTAATATAGTCTTCCAGGGAGGCAATGCGTCCGGCCAGGCTGGTATCCACAGGGACGGGCAGCAATCCGGCAAAGGTGTTCAATGCTTTGTCGTCCTTTTCATTTCTGTCCGTATAAAAAGAATAGGCTCTTTTGCCTAAGTCCTTCCAGGTATACATGCGGACCCCGGCCTCATTCCCACTCAGGTTATAACTGAGCTTAAAGTCTATGCGGGCCATGTACTGATCCTTAAAGGCATATTTTTCGTCAGGGAGGTCCTTGATGTTGGACGCCTGGCCCACGATAATTCGCTGGTCTCCGATGAGGCTGTCTGAACTGACGTTAATGCCATTGTACCCTTTGGCGCTAAACCTTAGGTGGGCCGGTGTGATCAACAGGAACCTGGCTTCCAGGCAAGGAACGGCCCCATTTTGAAAGAACTCCGAACCAAATAGGTAAAAGGGCCTTTTCTCCGTATAACTATACTCCACTTCTGCCCCTTTTTCCACCCCATCCAGGGCAAACTGACGGTATTGGCTACCGTCCTCCTCCGTGGATTTGATCTTGTCAGGGGTGACGTCAATGACTTTGCCCGCAGTGGTGATGGTCCTGGCTTTGATATCCCCTACGGTTCCCCCTTCGTGCACAGGAAGGTACATCTTATTGAACATCTCAATGCCCTTATCATCCTTGATGTGTACAATCTTGTGGATGGTTTGGGTCACCATCAGGTCCTGGCCCTCTTTTTTATATTCCACGCTGCGTTCGTCCAGCACCGTTAGCGCACTGGCCTCCCCGAAGCTGGAGGGGATCTTATGCAGGACAGGGCTGGCTGACCAGGAGATGGGAGAGATGTAATCGTATTGCTGAGCCAAAACAGGACTAAAGGCTGCACTCAGCGCTAGGGTGCAAAGGATGCGGTTCATAAACCATTCTTTTTGACGAAAACCAATTGTTCTTTATACTGGTTGAGGATTTGACGTATAGCCTCATTAAACTTGGGGAAATAACCCGGCTCCAGTCTCAGGCTCTTATTGACCCAGCGCTGACGGCAAATGATCCTGGAATCAGTGGACGTATAGGCAATGCTGAACTCCAGTTGGTCATCGCTATAGCTGTAATTTTTGGGCAGGTAATTCAAGGTATAGTCCTTGGGAATGTCGAATAAGGTATATTGATCGACGGTTGTTTCGTATTCTCCCCTTTCCATGGGGACTTTCCGTTTGGCCGTGTCTATCCGGTTGCCGGGTACGAAGAATTTCTCCAGGTTGAGGTTGATGTAGAGCTCCGTACCGACTGTTTTAGCGTAACCGGGTACGTCCCAGCTGGCCTGAATATTCACCACCTTGCCGGCATCGCCTAAATAGTGTACGGAATAATCCCCCAGGATAAATTTATTGCTGGCCTTACCCATGCGGGTCTTTACGTAATTGCGGGTATCCACCGAATCCTGGAACAACAGGCTGTTGCAGGCCTCCGATCCAAAATATCCCCGGTAATACACGCTGGAATATCCATGGAGTCCCGAGCCCGTCCAGGAAATAAACGTGCTGTCGGTAATCAGGCTGGAATCCGCTTTGATAACGGGCACCCTCAGGGTCTTAAATTCCGTAGGAGAAATGGCGATCAGGGCCTGCTTTCCCTGGATGAAGGCGCTGGGATAGCCGAATATACAGTTGGGATCCGTGCCATCCAGGAAGATCCATTGGTCCCCGTCCTGGAATACAGAAATCATATGGTTGTCGCAGATGGGCAAGGGCAGATCCGTATGGTCATAAGGAATATCCCGGGTACCTATCCAGGTAAAGTATGCTTTTAGGCCGGCTACCCTGCACATGGCTGTGAGTAAAGAAGCCATGTCTTTACAATCCCCGAAACGCCTGTCGCAAACCAGGGTGGCGGGCCGGGGTGTAAATCCCTCCAATCCATTTTCAAAGGCCACATAACGGATATGGTGCTGCACCCAGCTATATATGGACGCCGCTTTGGCCCTGGGCGTAGAAAGCCCTTGGGTGAGGCTGTCCACCAGGGGCTTTAAGGGTGCATACCCCGCAGAGTCCAGGCGGCTGATGAAACCATAATCCCAATGATAGAGGTCCTGGATGGTCCCCAGGAAGGGCACCTTTGCGCCATCATCTCCCTTGTAGGAACCCAGCCGCACAATGGCGTGGGGCTCGTACCAGGCCGGCGAAGGGGCCCCCTCCGTTTCGGTAAGGGGTTTGACATCCGTAGCCGAAAAGGTGAGTCCGTGCTCCCTACCTTTTTCGTCCTTGTCAATATGGATCAAATGGGCACTGTCGTTTTTGATGTCGAAGCGCACGTCCATATCAGAAGGGAAAGTGACACTATAGGATTCGTGTACGACGGGTATGTAGTGTACAAAGTAGAAAGGAGAAAACAGGTGCAAATCCTTTTCCGTCTCCGTATAACTGACATAGGTAATGGCTCCGGCGGTCAGGGAAGGGAAGTCGAATTCCGACTTTTTCACGTCGTCATAGAACACTTCCTGATCCTGGGCGTCTTCTGTCTTAATGTCGGTGACCTTGATGCGTTTGGAGCCTTTTCCATCCGGCACATCCGTATAGGCTTCCAGGTGGTCCACTTCGTTGAAGTCCCCGTGGTATACGGCAAACTTGTTATATCCGTTACCGTTAGCCCGGTCGTCGAGAATCATGTGCTTTTCTATGATTTTGGTCTCGGCTTTGGGCACCCCGTTTTCCAGGAAGAAACGGGTTTCGCTGCGCCGGTCCAGTACCACCTCATAATCACCGGGATACCTGGCCTTCAGCTCTTCCAAGGTCTGAGCTTGGGTAGCCGCAGCGCTGCTCATGGCCATGAGCAAGGACAGCGCGCTGGCTGCGGACCACACGAGCCGGCAGCCGCCGACTTTGGTGCGCGGGTGCACCGATTTATTTAATAACAGCTTGTAACACGTCATAGTAATATAATCTTGTCCGGACCAGGTGCCCACTTTCATCATAATACTTGCAAGGCCCTTCCAGTTCCCCATTGTAATAGTACAACTCCTCCTTTAAAACGCCCGATGGATAATAACTTTTGTAAATCCCCTGCAATTTATTGCAATAATAGGATTGTTCGTATTTCACCTTTCCGTTGGGATAAAAGGTCTTTTCCAGGGTTTCCACCCTTCCTGCTGTCTTGTCCCCGCTGATCATCACCGTACCGTTGGAATACCAGAAGGTCCTTAACCCATCTACTTCACCGGCTACCATGTTAAATGAAGCACTTTTCTGGCCATTGGCATAGTAGGCTTCCACCTTTCCATATCCTAAAGGAAGGGGAATCATGGTAATGGGGCGCTCATCCTTTCCCAGGTAGGCATAGCCCACCAGGTCATCATCATGATAGTAAAGGATATAGGCGATTTTATTGTTGTCCCCGTAAATGACATAGGGGCCTTCCATTTGGTCTCCCTGGTAAGTAGAGGTCTCATCCAGGGTTCCATCCTCATTGAAAATCGAATCAATGCCCTCCTTGTCGTCTTCTTTATAATGGCTTACGCTGTAGAGGTTACCATGATCAAAATATGTAACCCAACGCCCGTTTCGGAAATCATGGTTATACGTGCCTTGCTTGCAGAGGCTTCCTCCGAAATAATAACTCTTGTAAGTGCTGTCCGATAATTCTTGCCGATAAAACTGGTCCACCATGGGGCTACCATCAAAGTAATAATGCATGTTATGCCCATCCAACTGATAATTTCTAAACCAGCCCTCCGCAGCGGTCTTCCCATTGGCATATTTCAATTTATACCGTATTTCTGTGGGGAGGATAGTCATCACCGTCAGCGGCTTTCCAGCCGTATCAAAATCCGTTGACTGAAACTCCCAGCCTTGGCTATAGACATTTTCCAAGGTCTTTTTATGCCCCGGACTATACCAATCCCAGGTCCCTTCCTTATCACCATCCTTGTAATAACCACTGGTCATCAGGTTACCCATCTCATCATAGCGGTAGTAAGGGCCCTCCAGGGAACCACCCACATAGAAGCCTTCCTCTTTCTTGAGGCCATTGGCAAAATAGCGCACGAAATAACCCTGTTCCTGGTCCTGGCTGTAATTGGTGGAATCTGAAACCAGTCCGCTCGCGAAGTAATGCACCAATGGACCTTCCTTATCCCCGCCCTTATATTGGGACGTCTCACGGATGTTGCCGTTCGGAAAATAATTGGTGAATTTCCCTTCCTTATCGCCCTTAAAGGAATAATACCCGTCCGTCTCTTTATTGCCCAGCGTATCATAAAAGGTAAGGGTGCCTGCTGACCGGATGGAGGTCGAAGAGAGCACCTTCCCATCCGGGCCCGTGCACTTCACTTCCTTCAATTTTCCCTTTTCGTAAACATCTTCCTCGTAAACCCTTCCGCTTTCTGTATAATCTGTTTCCTGCCCATCGACCTTCCCCTTCACATAGGTTTGGACGGCTTTCAATTGCCCGTTTTTATAATATTCCTTGGATATACCTTCGGCTTCGTCATTGACCTCCATATAGTCCTCGCGAAGGGCTCCATTATCGTAATAGTATTTGACGGGTCCATCCCCCTTTCCGTTTTTATAGGTGATCTCTCTGATCAGCACACCCCTGCGGTTGTATTTTTTCTCCACGCCTTCCTCTTTACCATGTTCATAATGCATAATAAGCTCTGGTTGCCCATTGGTAAAATAGGTCACGGCATCCCCATCGGCCAGATCATGCTGATAGTGGGTCACCGATTTCAGGGTGCCATTGGAGGTATAGCCTGTATCCGTACCAGCACGTTCTCCTCCCGAATACTGAGTCACCGAGCGCGGGAGGCCGTTATAACACCTGTCCCTGACGACGCCCTCGTATTTTCCATTCACCAAATGGGCATCCTCTTTTAATACCCCATTATCAAACCATTCCTGGTCCCGGCCGTCAACCAGGTCGTCCTTCATTTCTGCACGTTCCCTCATCAACTTATTATTATAATAATACTCCCAAACGCCCTGCTTTTTACCCTTTTCGTCAAACAAGCCCCTGGACCTCAAGGATCCATTACTGAAATAAAAATTCCAGTAACCTGTCAGCAGTCTTTTCTTTCCATTGATAACCCAATTCCCACGGCCTTCATAAGTGCCGTCTTCTATCAGGTGTTTGATCGTCACTGTATCTCTGGCCTCCAGGGGCAACATTTCTGTTTCCTGTATTTTGTTGAAATAGTGCACCGCATTCTCCATAAAAGCCTTGACCTCAGACTCGTGGTGTTTATTCCACTCATCTATTGATTTTATCTTCAACCCACTGAAGAGCTCGTGCACCATCAGGTTAAACTGCCCTGAAGCAAAGGAAGCCTTAAAGTAGGGAACATAATACTGCATCCAGAAGCCCCCATCCTCTTTGCGGTAATCCGTCTTTTCCAACAGCGCCTGCATCTGCCGCACAATTCCATCCTCCACATCGCTTTGAAGCTTATATTGCTTATCCAGGGCAACTTTGCTCATCAGCACTTCCTGCTCCACCTCAAAATGATTCCCCTCTTCATCGGGATGGCTCTCCACTAGTTTGGCCACCTCATCGTCTACATTGGAAATCCGAGTCATCATGCGCACAATCTGCCCGTTATGACGCCCTTCCGGGTTCATCATCAGGGAAGCCATAAAGCTTAACATGCTGGATACCGGGTTGCCCAGTTCCATGGCACAAACACCCAGGTAATAATGGGAAGAAGCATGATAAGGATAAATCAGCACGCATTGCTCAAAACACTTTTCTGCCTCGCCGTATCGATTCAGACCATACAGGGCAACCCCTTTATTAAACCAGGATTCATATTTCTTGGAATCCAGTGCCAGGGCCTTATCATAGAACGTAAGACTGGAATCCTTCTTACCCAGGTTATTCAGCGCATCCCCCTTTAGTTCATACCAATTGGGCGCGTCTTCCGGGAAGCTGATCAGTCCGGTGTCTGCATAACGAAGGGCGGTTTCCAGGTTACTATCCAGATAGGCACACATAACCTTATCGTGGAGGATCTGGGAATAGTTGGTATCGGAGGGTGGGACCAGGTTATAAAGCGCCAGGGCTTCCTTGTATTTGTCATTTTCCTGGAGGGTTTCACCTTGTCTGAGGATGTCACCGCTATTAACCAATATTGGTCCGGAATGGTATTGTGCGGTTGCCTTTGAGAAAAATAGCCATAGGGTTAGCCCTAAAAAGAGGTAGCGGGTTGACATGCGCATAAGATGTGGTTAGGATAATGGATCAATTCAGACCCAATATAAGGAAAAAAGCGAGTTCCTTGCGCATTTCGCGGCGCCACGCCTTACCCCCTGACCTTTTCCATTCGGACCACTTGCTGATGGATGCCGTTCTCTACCCGGGCGTAGTAAATGCCTTCGGGCAATTGATCGGCCTGGAAACGCACCGTATGCTTTCCCGGGCTAGCCTCCTGGCAATAGGGAATGTCCACCAGTTGGCCCTCGGTATCAAAGACCTGAACCATGGTATGGCCTCCAGCTGTGGTGAAGGCCAGGTCCGTAGATCCCGAAAAAATTGTCGAGTAGGGTTTCAGGGAGACAGCTTGGCCAGCACCGGGCGCAGCGCTACTGTCCGCCTTGGGGCGCTCTCCTGGTTGGGTACCGTTTTTTCCCCCTCCCCTACCGGCCACTGCAACCAAAGGCAGGGACTGATAATCCTTGAGTAAGAGTCCATGTAACTGATCCGGCCCAACCCCAAACCACTTTTCCAGCAGGGTCGCGTACAGGGAACGGAAATCATATTGCATGGGAATATTATCGTTGGGAGTCGCACTGTTGGGTAGGTCCGGGCTATTGCCCAGTATGCCCCCCTGGACGTTTTTGCCAAACAGGAAGACCGGCGCGCCTGCCCCATGGTCCGTACCACCACTGGCGTTGGATTTGATCCGCCGGCCAAACTCGGAGAATGTCATACCTATGACCCGATCCGACACCTGCAACCCTTCCAGGTCATCCATAAAAGCGCTCACCGCCACCGATAATTGCCCCAGCAATTTTGCGTGGTTACCCGTGGTGGTATCTGTAGCATCGGTTTGACGGGCATGGGTATCAAAACTACCCATACTGACCATGTAGATCTTGGTTTTCAAACCGCCCCCAATCATACGCGCAACGATTTTCAATTGGTCGGCCAGTGGGTTCTTGCCCTGAGCCGGGTATAAGGCCGATTGTTTGGTTACCTTTTGGGCTGCCGTTTTAATCACCCCTGCATATTGATCCGTCTTCAGGGACATCTGACGGATATAAGCCAGTAAATCCCCGGACCGGCCTTGGGTATCCGTGACCGGTTGCCCATTGACCAGGTTGTAAAAACTGGATGGATTGCTGATGGCCATACCCATGGTTAAGCCAGGACCTTGCAAAGCAGGGCTCACAATAGAGCCGACCTGAACCGCCAGCGGGTCCGGCATCTGGGTATTGGGATAATTTTGGGGGAACTTGGGATACTCCATATTCAGGTACCGGCCTGCCCAACCCGTAGGTAGGACCTGATTGGAATCGGCCCCCGTCAGCCATATATCCGTAGCCCTGAAGTGCGAGAAATTCGGTTGGGGATAACTCACCGATTGGACGATGGACATCTTTCCATCATTGAACAATCCCTGCATCTCTTTCAGCGCAGGGTTCAAACCTGTATGGTCATAACCCGTCAGGGATAGAATCTTCGCTTGGGGTATAGCAATGTTATTACGCGCTTTAACGTAGCTATCGTAATGATCCAAAGGAATCACCGTATTCAAACCGTCGTTACCTCCCGTGAGTTGAATCAACACCAGAACCCTACCGGAATCCAAGTCTCCGGCAAGTGCCTGCAAAAAAGGAGATGCCGCAATAGCCCTCAGCGAAACGCCTCCGAAAATCGCCGGTAAAGCAAATCCCGTAGCGGTTGATTTTAAAAAGTGTCTTCTGTGCATGATAACCTCCTTAGCAGAGCTGATACTCCGGCATGTTCATTAGGTACTTGTAAAAAGCTTTGAGTTTACTGGTCACAATCTTCTTATTGCTTTGGTCATCCGGATTATCCTTCAACCCCTGCCAGGCGCCCGTCCAATAATGGTCACTGGAAAGCCCACTCAAGAGGATATCCGTTTTCAGGAAAGCCTTGGTCTCTGCCGAAACCTCCACCGCCAGTATGCGGGCCACCGCCTCTTCCACCAACGCATTGGGGTCTTCCGGCTGAGAAAAGGTGCCCGTATAAGCCAACACATCAATGGCGGCCTTGGCTCCGTTCTTGTTGTTGAATCCTCCCCCTACCATCCGGTCGGTCAACTGATTGCGTTTAGGTAAGGTATCCGAACTGATCCACAACTTATCAAACTCCGGCGTCTGGTAATACGCCTGCCAACCAGCCACATTGGGTGGGTCCCCGATGTTCTGGGACATGGAGGCCGCCTGGTTGCGCATTTGCTGCCAGAACTTATACTGGATATCCAGGTCCGTATCGGAAGGAAGTTCAATACCATACTCCCGGCACAGCCCAACCGTAATGTCTACAGGGCTTTTGATCTGACTACCCCGGTTGGCCTGATCATAGAAATGTGCACTCGAAAACAACTCCTTCAATACTGGTTGTATATCGTAATGATGGCTACGGAACGTGGCCGCCAGCGGTGTGATGATTTCCCGCTCGGTCGTCTCGTCTATATCGTGATAAACATAGAACCTGTAGAGCTTCCGGCATATAAATTTACTCAACTCCTGCTGGTCAAAAATCATGTCCAGCATATCATCAAGCTCCTTTTCCCCGTCAGGGCCCTGACGTCCCTGAATCACCTTGCCCTTATAGAAATCCGAGAAAGTCTTATCCGATTCATCATGGGACTTGGGGTCAAAATGGTAGGTAAAATTTTTATAGTCAATTTTGTAACCCGTCAACACGCGCGCCGCCGCCTTCACATCCCCTTCCGTATAGTGGGAACCAGGCCCCTTCCCCATCGTGAACAGCTCCTGCAACTCCCTCCCGTAATTCTCATCCGGCGCTTTCTTCGTATTGACATAACCATTCAGGTACCGCAACATCGCCGGTTCCACCGAAATGGCCTTCACCATATCCTTAAAGTTGCCCAGTGCGTATTTTCTTAATGTCACATTATATTGATAGCAAAAACGCGCATTGTCAATCGTATTGGTCTCCGTCGCGAAATGATTGTGCCAGAACAGCACCATCTTTTCCCTGATCGTAGGCCCCTGATGCAGCATCTGGCTTATCCACCAGTCCTTGTACGAGTTTTTCCTCCGGCCATTGTTCATGCCATCATACTTGGTCGCCAGTACCCAGGTTTCCCCCACCGGCACATCCGGGTCCGTGAACTTATCGTCATTGTATTGATTGACCGGAGGAGCAGGCATGTCCTCCTTATCATTCAGTAAGGCCTTTACGACCTTCTTCATCTTTTTCTTATGGAATTCCGCCATGCTCGCCGGGCTTACCCCGAACTGGGTACGCCTCAGCAGATGACGGAGCTGGGTTTCAGTCCAGGGACCCTTGTACTTTTCCAGGCCGGAGGTGATCAGGTCGGGGTTGGCGCTTCCCGCCCGGCCACCAGCGTCGAGGTCGTTTTCGTCTCCTGGGTCGCGGTCACTTATGGCTCCTGGGTTCGTTCGCGGCTTTGCGCCGTCGGCAGCTTGCTGCCCGGTAAGGCCTTTTTCCAGGGATAGATCGTAGTAATGAGATTCGGTCATAGGCATAACTAATCTGGTAGTTGGATGCCTATAATGTCTCAGTGTTTAATGAGGTATGGAAATTTAACCCTAATCTGTCACTCTATGATTTATATGAACTTAAGAAACATGCTACCAATAAAAGCGCCCACAGATAAGAATATATACGAAAGAATCACTATTCTTCCGATGAGCCTCGCTCTGCTATTTTCACCTATAAAATGCTCCTTAATCTTCTTTGATTTACCGTTATTAACCAACAAAAAATAAAGAGCAATTGGTATACAGACTAACCCCCATAATACAAAACGGGGAAATGTAAATGTCCAACCAAAGTACAAGGCAATAAATATTAATGTAAACAAATTAAGAATAATCATGCATGTCATAAACATTATGGAAGCAAATCCTGCAATGTCCGCATTACCTACACTTACCATTAATTGATATAACCTGAAGTATATATACCTATCTGGGTTCAACTCCAAACAGAGAGTACATATATCCGTCAGTTAGGAATTCTCACTCCTTCCATTATTCAAGGCATCATACACAGTAGCCTGGACCAAAGGTGCGGGAATGCACTCCTTATTGGAAAAGAATGCTTTCAGGTTGAGATTAGCTCCCATCCGGTTTCACTATCAAAATCTTTTGGGAATAGATCCTAATAAAATTCGGTCATAGGTCTAACTAATCCGGAGGATTAGATGCCTATAATACCCAAGTGTTTAATAAAGTATTGAAATTCAACGATTATGAGACTTGGTTAGTTTTACCAAACTATTCCAGGATTCATAAACATGCTTACAATAAAAGCCACAAATGATAAAATCATATAAGATACAACCACTATTCTACCTGTAAGCCGCGCCTTTGGGTCCTCCCCCCTGAATTTCTCCACTATCTTTTTTGACTTTCCATTATACATCAATAAAAAGTACAACAAACTGGGCACACACACAATCACAACCCATGCGACGAAACGCGGAATTTCAATACTCTTTCCTAAATCAAACTCAATAAACCATATTGTGCCCAGATGAAGAAAGATCATAATAGTCATCAGGCCAATCGAAGCAAACCCTGCAATATCTCCATTGCCAACGCTTACCATTAATTGATAGAATACCACCGGGCTGGGCTCGAGAATATGTGAGTGAAGATCAAAAGAGGAAATACCACTTGGCACGAGAGAAAATGGAGGGGCGATGTGGGATAGGGTGGAGAATGGCGAGGCATTACTGGGGAAGAGACACGGCCGAAACGACCTACAAGGATGGCTCTTGGATTTGGTGGCTGAGGCCAGTTGGAGCCTGTACACTAGATCCGGCGCACGAATATCTTAAACTTCGACCAGAGGGCAGTGCGGAAGGCCCCTACGTTGAACGCAGATTCGAAGGTCTTTATTTGCAGACGCCTCGTATAGATTATTGGGAACACTGGCCAGATCACGCGATTTGGGGGATCAGTTATCGATCGATTTGTTTCGACCCAGACAAATATCTGAAGTGGGTGATGCACCAATTGAAAAAGAAGGGTGGAAAGATTATCAAGACGAAGG
>CAJCIQ010000190.1 GCA_903970475.1 Beijerinckiaceae bacterium | reverse complement strand
AAATTTACGCCGCCGCCACAAAACATCATATGCATTGCGGGCAAGGGGGCGAAGCCCCCCTGGCAACCCCCCAGGCGCTGACGAGCAATATGGCTGACGCCGGAAATGTATGGGGCTGACGCGTTAGCGCCAGGTGATCCTTACATTATAGAGCAACATCGTCTCTGCGCCCTGGGGTATGTCGTCCAGGGCGAGGCTGGAGAGGATGGCCATCTTTTGGATATACTGGGCTTTGAGGGGCACGTGTAACAAATAGAATCCCAGGTGTATGGATTGGCCGGGCCTGAGTACGATGTTGTACACCTGGTCTGAATCTTTCCTCGCATCCCCTAAACGCACCTGACTGATATTGTATAGGCTGTCCAGGTCGTCTGCGGCTTTGGATAGGGAGGGGTTGATATTGAACATGATGGCCGCGTTGTTGTTGGATTGGTTGACCATGGTGAAAGCCACGTCTACGGTTCCGGAGGATTTATGACCGACAGCCACTGCATGCATCATGTTGAGGGCCTTAAAGGGGGATTTAACAGAAGTCTCGGGGTTGTTGGTGAACGTTCCCAGGGAATCAATGGTTTGCGCTTGGACCAGGGGCGCCGAAAATATGCCTGCAAACAATAGCAGGACACATATAGATGTATGGTTGGGTAGCATATAAGAAGTTATTTGAATCCGTTACCTTTACTGGCTGGTGCCTGGATCCAATCTAATATACTCAATTAATGTGCAATGAGGGTGACCTTTGAAGCATTAGAAGGGGAATTCCTCCGGGTTTTGATAAAACGGGGATTTCCCGTAGGAAAAGCTACTATTTGCGCCCGGATTTTTGCAGAAAATAGCCTGGATGGTGTGATTTCTCATGGATTAAATCGTTTCCCGGTTTTTATAAAAGCAGTAGAAGAAGGGATTGTGCGCATAGATACGGAACCTGAGTGCATAAGACAAGCGGGTTCTATAGCGTATTGGGATGGCCACTTCGGGCCAGGGATGTATACGGCGACCTTGGCCATGGAAAGGGCCATCGAACTGGCTAAAGAAAAGGGGATTGGTGCCGTTTCCTTAAAGTCGTCCAATCATTGGATGAGGGGTGGTACCTATGGCCTTCAGGCGGCCGGCAGTGGTTGCATAGGTATTTGTGCTACCAACACGATACCCAATATGCCTGCCTGGGGTAGTGCGGAACCTCGCTTAGGCAATAATCCCCTGGTCATTGGTATTCCAAGGCAAGGTGGGCACATGCTGCTGGACATGGCCTTGAGTCAGTTCAGCTATGGAAAACTCCAAGAATATGAATGGGAGGCCAAGCTATTGCCCGTCGTTGGAGGCTATGATACAGCAGGTAACCTGAGCACCGATCCTAGCGCCATAAAAACGTCCAAAAGAACGCTTCCCATAGGGTATTGGAAGGGGTCGGCCCTTTCTTTGATGCTGGATGTGCTCACGGCAGCCTTGAGTGGAGGATGGTCGGTCGGTGATATTGGTGCACAGGGTAAGGAATTTGGATTGAGTCAGTTTTTCCTGTGCATTGATGCGCAGCATTTGGATAAGGACATCGTAGAAAGGATTATTGAATATACGGAAGCTTCGACACCGGTTCCTGGTGGAGGCAGTGTCAGGTATCCGGGAAAAAGGGTGGCAGAAACCCGTAAAAAAAATCTGGAGATGGGCATACCCGTTAATGAGGATGCCTGGCAAACTTTAAAAAATTTATAATGATTGACGTAGGAAGATACAATACACTGAAGGTGATTAGAAAGGCTCAACCTGGCATATACCTGGAAGATGGGGGAGAGGGCATTTTGTTACCCAATCGCTGGGTGCCGGAAGGCACCAAGACGGGGGACGAACTCAAGGTGTTTATTTATCACGATTCGGATGACCGTTTAATTGCCACTACCCTGGAGCCCAAGGCCCAGGTAGGGGATATTGCCCTGATGACGGTGGTAGATACCAGCAGCCATGGCGCTTTTTTGGATTGGGGCCTGATGAAGGATCTGTTTGTGCCAAAGTCCCAACAGAGCAGCTTCATGCGCAAGGGGGGCGAATACCTGGTGAAACTCTATGTGGATAAGCAAACAGGCAGGGTAGCGGCTACCGAACGCTTAGATTCCTACCTGAGCAATGACCCTTTGACCGTGGAAGAAAATCAGGAAGTATCCCTGACGGTTTACCGTCGGAGTGATTTTGGTTGGGTAGTCATCGTCAATGGCCTTCATACAGGCGTATTGTATGAAAATGAAGTATTTCAGGAGCTTAAACCCGGAGATAAATTAACCGGATTTATACGTACGATCAGGGAAGATGGAAAGTTAGACGTGGTAGCTGGAAAAAGAGGGTATGGTAAAGTAGAAGGAGAAGCAGATCGTATTGTCCGGATGCTGGAAGAAAATGGTGGCTATTTGCCTTACCATGATAAGTCAGACCCCGAAGAAATCTATAAGGTCTTTGGTATGAGCAAAAAAACCTTCAAGATGACTACGGGGTCTTTATACCGGCAACAGAAGATTGTCTTCACGAAAACCGGAATTCAATTGGTGGGAAGCGGCGATTAAGCCTGCATATTGTCTTTTAAGTGTTTGTTAAAACGGACAACCTGATAGGCCACAAAACAAATAATCCCCACCGCTGTGGCAATGCCTGTGGCCACGTCTGTAATCATCATAGAAGTGTACATAACAATTGATTTTAAGATGTACAAATGCTTTCTTCTATGATTGGACGTTGCAGCAAATAAAAAGTTTCAGCGCCTGGCGTTAAAGTCTGTTAAAGCAAATGTTCTTTAACAAAGTATAAAATGACCCCTACACCTATGATGCCGATGGCAAAGGCTATGAACAAGGGTGGGCTTGTTAAAAAGATAAATAGCCAGATCAGCATGGATAGGATGGCAGGCCAGGGAAAGAAAGGCATCCTATACGGGCGTTCGTCCTTGGGTTTGCGGATATGCCAAAGAAGAAGCCCGGTGGATTGCCCCAAAAATTGGATCAGGATCCGCATCGTGATGATGGCGGTGATCACCTTTTCCATCCGGAACAGCAGGCTGAATACAAAAGCCAATACGCCTAATACCAATAAGGAAACATGCGGGAACCGGTGCTTCGGATGTACCTTGCCAAAGATGGGAAAGAAGTCTCCGTTTTTGGCTGCCGCATAGGGCACCCTGGAATAACCCAGGGTAAGGGCAAACAAAGAAGAGGAGGCGATCAGCAGGATTAAACCTGTGGCGAAGCTGGCAACTTTTGCATTGTATATCTTCTCGATATAAGTGCTGATGACAAAATCAGATCCAGCTATGGTCCTCCAGGGGAGGTTTCCCAGCAAGGCCAGTTGCATGCATAAATACAAGATGGCAATGATGGTGATGGAGATGAATACGCTACGGGGTATGTTTGTTTCGGGGTGTTTTATTTCTCCGCCCAGTTGAACCACATTGTAGTAGCCCAGGTAGGAATACACTGTTTTCAACGTTCCATGACCTATGGCCAGATAGAGTAAGGTGGTGGAGGGAAAAGAAGAGAAATCCCAATGGAAGGCCTGAGCCGCATTGAAATGAGGAATGCCGGAGAATATGATCCAGCAGATTGTTCCTATGGTGATCAGGCCTAAAGCCATGGAGATCTTTCCAATGGTCTTTATATTTCTATACAGTACGATAACGACCAGCACGATCAGGGAAGCGGAAACTGTTTTCTGCCATACCGTATTTAAATGCGGTATCAGGTAATGCAGGTATTGGGAAAAACCGATGGAAGCTGAAGCCATGGTCAGGGGAGCCTGAATCAAGGTTTGCCAGACGAATAAAAAGGACATGAGCCTTCCCCAGAATCCCCTTCCAAATAGTTTGGAAAGGAATACATAGCTGCCTCCTGCTTCGGGCCACTTGGCGCCCAACTCAGACCATACCATACCATCGGAGTAGGCCAGTAGTGCACCCAGTAACCAGGCCAGTATACAGGCTGGTCCTTGAAGGGCTGCAACTACTTGGGAAACGATAACGAAGGGTCCAATGCCTACCATATCAATGACGTTAATGGCAGTTCCCTGGGGAAGGGAAAGAGACCTCAGTAGTTGGTTGCTATTAGGTGAAGCTTCTGAAGACATGAAGTCGTAAAAATAAGCATGAGCAATCGATAGCACAAAAAAGTATTGAGGTTCAGCACCTATGTTCTAATTTTATGACATACCCATGAGTTTTATGAAACTGATTAAGCCTGCTGCTATTATTGGATTGCTTTGCCTATCTCTTCAGACAGTCAATGGCCAGACCCAACACTTAACCCATCGATCTTCGACCGGAAAGACCCAGGAGGAGAATGTTTATTCGCCCAAAGAAGAAGCTGCGCACCGGGACATTCAGATTAAAGCGGTTCGGGATCTGATGGGTAGGTTAATTCCTGGGCACGCTTCCGATTTCGAAATTGGGTTTATTCCCAAGTCTGGAGGTAAGGATGTATTCGAACTGGAGACGGTAGGGCATAAAATCATGCTACGGGGATCGACGGGTGTTGCCATAGCTTCTGCCCTGAATTATTACCTGAAAAATTATACGCATAGTGATATTGGCTGGAATGGTACGAATTTGAATCTGCCTGCTGTCTTGCCTCTGCCGGAGACTAAGGTCCGTAAAGAAACACCCTATAATTATAGGTACTACCTCAATTACTGCACCTTCAATTATTCCATGAGTTGGTGGAACTGGGATAGGTGGCAATGGGAAATTGATTGGATGGCCCTCAATGGCATCAACATGCCCCTGGCTTTGACCGGACAAAATGTAATCTGGGACAGAGTGTACAAAAGCCTGGGTTTTACAGACGATGACCTCAAGGGCTTCTTCAGCGGCCCCGCTTATTTCAATTGGTTCTGGATGGGAAACCTCGATGGATGGGGCGGCCCTTTGCCCCAGCGCTGGATGCAGGACCACGAAGCCCTTCAACATCAGATTCTTTCCAGGGAAAGGGAATTGGGTATGACGCCTGTACTCCCTGCCTTCACCGGCCACGTACCGCCTGCCTTCAAAACGCGTTTCCCGAATGCCAAATTACGCAAGACCAATTGGGGGACTGGTTTCTCAGACGTGTATATTCTGGATCCTAACGATCCTATGTTTACCGAAATCGGAAGCCGCTTTATTAAGGAGGAGATCAAAACATACGGCACAGACCATCTTTACTCTGCCGATACGTTCAATGAAAATACCCCACCGAGTAACGACTCTTCTTTCCTAAGCGAGGTCAGCAAAAAGGTGTACAGGGCGATGGCAAGCATAGACCCCAAATCTACCTGGGTGATGCAAGGGTGGTTGTTTGTAAATGGTTCCTGGTTTTGGAAGCCTACCCAAATCAAAGCCTTGCTGAATGCCGTCCCCAATGACCATATGATTATCCTGGATCTATGGGCAGAGACCAATCCGGATTGGAACAAAACCCAGGGTTTCTATGGCAAACCCTGGATCTGGTGTATGTTGCACAACTTCGGTGGTAATATCGGCATGTTTGGGCGCATGCAAACGATAGCTACTGCTCCCGCAGCGGCACTGCACGACGCACACGCGGGCGATATGACCGGTATTGGCCTGACGCCGGAAGGCATTGAACAAAATCCTGCTTTGTACGAGTTGATGCTGGATAATACCTGGAGGACGGATTCCATTGACCTGACGTCCTGGTTGAAGGATTATTCCTTCAGGCGCTATGGTAAGGCCGATTCGGGAGCGCAGCAGGCATGGGCTAATCTTAAAAGTACCGTGTATAATCCTGGGCCCAGCCTAACGGATGCACCCGAATCCATCATCTCTGGCCGGCCCACCTTTCAAAATTCAACCGACTGGACCCAAACCGGAGGCGTGTCTTATCCATCCTGGCAGCTCAGGCAGGCCTGGACGGACCTTGTTCAATCTGCACCATCCTTAAAGGGTAGCGATGGCTATCAATATGACCTGGTGGATCTGACCCGTCAGGTGTTGAGCGAGTATGCGGATTCCTTGCAGCAGTCCTGCGCTCAGGCCTACCAGCAAAAGGATGTGACCTTGTTCAGGTACAGGAGCCAGTTGTTCCTGGAATTGCTAGGTGATATGGACCGGCTACTGGGTACCAGAAAGGATTTTTTGTTGGGTAAGTGGTTAAACTCAGCCAGGTCCTGGGGTACTAATCCGGAAGAATCCGACTTGTATGAGAAGAATGCCAGAGACCTCATTACTCTTTGGGGAGATAAAAACTCCCCCTTGACAGAATATGCCTGCAAACAATGGTCTGGTCTGATCAATGGCTATTACAAACCTCGTTGGGCAAAATTCTTTGCAGAGGTGGTCGATAGTTTGGAGCAACATAAAACCATGGATGAAAAAGCCTTCGGCATCCGCATTCGGGATTGGGAATGGGCTTGGGTCAATGGGCACGAGGCTTATACGGATCAACCCGTTGGTGATCCGGTGGCTATTTCTGTTGAACTCTACCACAAGTATATGGATGCCTGGACCAATGGAAGCCCTCACCAGATTTCCTTATGGCCGAATGGGGCGCCAGGTTTTGAACAACTGAAAGATCAACCCGAACAGGCTCAGGATTATTGGGTAAAAAACATACATAATCCTTCCATCACGGCCTATCTGGCGCCGAAGGATAAGGCTAATGGCGCCGCCGTTTTGATTTGTCCAGGAGGTGGACATCGGTTATTGGTATATAATGCAGAAGGCAGGGATGCGGCTTTGTTTTTGAATAGTTTGGGCATTAGCGCCTTTGTGCTGAAATACCGTTTATTCAGGGAGGACTCCATTTATACCATGCAAAAAGACGTGAAGGCAGATGTTTTCCGGGCTATGCGTTTGATCCGTTCCCAGGCTTCCACCTTTGGCATAGACCCCAACCGTTTGGGTATATTGGGCTTCTCTGCCGGCGGTGAAGTCGCTGCCCTGGTGGCTTATGGTTCCGGCTCAGAAGATCAGTCGGCTTCAGATCCGATCGATAGGCAAAGCGCCAAACCCAATTTCCAAATGCTCGTATATCCTGGACCGTTAGGTATACCAGACGCAGTGCCGGCGGATGCACCCCCTTCCTTTTTGGTGGCAGCCGATGATGATACTTGTTGCTCTGGTTCAATTGTGCGCTTGCTAGCGGCCTACAGGGCGGCCAAGGTCCCCGTTGAAGCACATTTATATGCCAAGGGCGCGCATGGATTCAACATGGGGTATCGCTCCGATTTATATTCCATCCAAGGTTGGCCGGCGCGCATGGCGGACTGGCTCAGGGATAATCATTGGCTGGGGTCCACGCCGGCCACTAAGCCTTAACGCCTCACGGTTGCCTCACCCGGACCACAGGACAGCAATTTTCACCTGGGGAATAAAGCCAGGTGAAAATTGGTCCAGCGGTCCGGCTAGCTTCCGGTTGCAGGCGTCCCAGTGGTAGGCAACTAAGCTGTTTTCCGGTAGTTCAGCACGGCCCAGGTGTTGAGCACCAACCCGATCAGGGCCATGGCCCCAAGGTGATATGCTGTATCGTGAAAGTCGCTTCCTTTCAATACTACGCTACGCATGATTTTAATGAAGTGGCTGGTAGGAAAGGTTTCCACCAGTGTTTTGGCCCAGTTGGGCATGCTGTCCACGGCCGTAAAGACACCACTCAACAGGTTGAATATATTGATGAAGAAAAAAGCCAGGGACATGGCCTGTTGCTGGGTAGCCGAATAGGTGGCCAGGAGCAGACCCAGGCCGAGCATGGAAAATAAAAACACCGTCGCCGACCCATACAATACCCACAAACTGCCTAAGGGGATAATGCCGTAAAATGCCCTGGCAATGACCAGGCCCATGGAAAACAGGAGCAGCCCCAAGACCAGGAATGGAATGAGTTTGCCCAGGATAAAAATATATTTCCGGATAGGGGTAACGTTGATTTGTTCTATGGTACCCTTTTCTTTTTCCTGCACGATGTTGAAGGCGCTTTGCATGGAGGCTATAGAGGTGAGCAAGGTCACCAGGATGGCAGGGACCATATAGAGGTTGTAGTTCAAATGTGGGTTATACCAATTGGAAGACACCACTGTAATCTGCGGTGCATTGGGACTGGGGTTAATGGGCCCTGATTCTGTAACTATATCTTCATTGAAATCATTGAGTATACTGCTTAAATAAGCGCCCCCCAGGTTTGCTTTGGTGCCTTCTATGGCGTTGATGGCTATATAAAGCTTGCCCACATTTTCCCTTGTCATATCCCGTTCGAAGTGAAGGGGAATTTGCAGGACCAGGTCTGCTTTATCCTGTTCCACCATGGCCAGCGCCTGTTTGTAGGTGTCTGCATAGCCAGTAAGTCTGAAACGACCGGAGCTTTTGATCTTTTCGATCATCTTGGTGGAAGTAGGTGAATGATCCTGATCCAACACGGCGATATTGACATTTTTAACAGAATAGTCTGCCGCCAGTGGAAGGAGGATCAACTGGATCATGGGTGCAATGAACAGTATCCTGATCAACTGGCGGTTGCGCAGCAGTTGCCTGAATTCTTTTTCCAACAGAAAAAATAAAGTCCTCATTGCAGTCTGATTTTAAAGTTCCGCAAACTGATGGCAAATAACCCAAAAGCCATAACGGCCAGGATCAATGTTTCTTTCCATACCGCACCTATTCCCAGACCCTTAAGCATGACCTGCTTGACAATGATGAAATACCAGCGGGAAGGCACCAGGTTAGAGAGTAACCTCAGGGGCAGGGGCATGTTTTCAATGGGAAACAAAAATCCCGTCAGCAGCATGGTCGGCAACATCATGCCCATCAGGGAACCCATCATGGCCGCCTGTTGGGTCTTGGCGCTGATGCTCAGGAGCAGCCCTATCGATAGGCAGGTGAGGATAAACAAAATGCTGCAAAACACGAGCAGTACTATGGAGCCCTTTACCGGAAGGTCCAGGAAAAGGTCGCTGAGGACAAGGATGATAAAGAGGTTGACCAAGGAGATCAATAGATTGGGCGCGAGTTTGGAAAGGATAATATAGGTCGTGTTGAAAGGAGATACGAGTAGTATTTCCATGGTGCCCAGCTCTTTTTCCCTTACTATGGACACGGAGGTCATCATGGTACATACCAGCATCAGCACCAGGGCCATGACTCCGGGTATGAAGTTCGGTGCTCCCCTCAAGTCCGGGTTATAGAGCATTTGGATTTCCGGTTGGACCTGGACAGGATGTCCTTCCTGGAGGCTGAGGCTTGCCGTATAATCGGCAATAACGGTACTTATGTAATTGGTTACCGTGGTAGCCAGGTTGGGATCGGAGCCGTCTGCAATGACTTGTACGGTTGCCGTGCCGGTATGGATCAGGTCCGTGGAAAAGTTATCGGGGAATACCAGGGCGACTTTGATATTGCCTTTTCGGAATGCGGCATCGATATCGGTAGCGCTTTTTAGGTTGCTTTCGATCTCGAAATAGGGATTGGCGCCCACCTTGTTGATGATCTGCCTGGTCATGATGTCCTTGGAATAGTCTACCACGGCTATTTTAGAGTCCTTCACCTCGTTGGACAAGGCAAAACCGAACAGCACGATCTGTGCTATGGGTAGCCCAAAGAGCATGAGCAGTGTTTTCCTGTCCCGGAAGACGTGAAGGAATTCTTTGCGAATGAAAACGAGTAGTTGTTTCATACATCAATCTGCTTTTCTTACGGCATTCCTGGCCAGCGCATAGAAAACTTCTTCCATGCTGGAGACCTGGTATTTGGTTTTAAGGCGAGCCGGCGCATCCAAGTCTGCGATGACGCCATCTACCATGATGCTCACCCGGTTGCAGTATTCTGCTTCGTCCATGTAGTGGGTCGTTACAAACACCGTTACCCCTTTGTCGGCGGCCTCATAGATCAGGTCCCAGAACTGGCGGCGGGTTACGGGATCCACGCCACCGGTTGGCTCATCGAGAAAAACAATATCTGGTCCGTGTACGATGGAGACGGAAAAGGCCAGCTTTTGTTTCCAGCCAGGAGGAATATCCCTGACGAGTGTTTTGGCTTCTTTTTCCAGTTGAAGTTCTGAAAGTAAGGCGCTTGTTTTTTTCTTGATATCAGAAATGCTCATACCATAGATGCCGCCGAAGAAGCGTATGTTTTCCGAGACCGTGAGGTCATCATATAAAGAAAAACGCTGGCTCATGTACCCGATACGCTGTTTGATCCTGTTGGCTTGGGTATAAACGTCGAATCCTGCTACGGTGGCTTTACCGGAGCTTGGGTTCAGGAGCCCGCAAAGCATGCGCATGGCGGTTGTCTTTCCTGCGCCGTTGGCCCCAAGGAAGCCGAAGATTTCTCCTTTATCCACCTGGAAGGTCAGTTCATTGCAGGCAATGAAAGGGCCAAAGCGTTTGGTTAATTTATCGGTGACGATGACGGCTTCCGTGTTCATTGGTTGAGGAGTTGAATGAAACAATCTTCAATGCCGGGTTTGATGGGGTCCACACGCGCGTCGCTATGGCCTTTGCTTTGGAGGTAAGCCTGGAGGGCGGGGCCCTGGGCACCCGGTTTAAATGTGGCGTGCAGCGCATCGCCAAAGGCAAAACAAGAGGCAACGCCTTCGTACCCTCGTGTAGCCTGTAACAGGTGATAAGTCCCCTGGCCATGTACCGCATAAAGCTGGCCACTGAAAGAATGGACGATACCCTCGGGTGTATCCACCGATAAGATCGAGCCTTTCTGAATCAGGGCGATGCGGTCGCAAAGGGTGGCTTCATCCATATATGGGGTGGATACTAAAATGGTAATCCCCTCTTTTCGTAGCGATTTGAGCATGTCCCAAAATTCTTTTCTGGATACCACATCCACGCCCGTCGTAGGTTCATCCAGGAAAAGCACGTCGGGTTTGTGGATGAGGGCGCAGCATAAGGCCAGTTTCTGTTTCATGCCCCCGGATAACTTTCCCGCCCTCCGGTTCTTGAAGGGCTCGATCTGCACATAAATGTCCTTAATCAGGTCATAGTTTTCGGCTATGGTCGTGCCAAATACGGTAGCAAAGAAATTCAGGTTCTCCTCAATGGTCAGGTCCTGGTAAAGACTGAATTTTCCAGGCATGTATCCTACACTGTTGCGGATGGCTTTATAGTCCTTAACTACATCGTAATTATTTACCCAGGCTTGACCTTTCTCGGGGAGCAGTAGGGTGGTTAGGATCCTGAATAAAGTGGTTTTGCCAGCTCCATCCGGACCTATTAAGCCAAAGATCTCTCCCTTATTGACCTCCAGGTTGACGTCCTGAAGGGCAACCACCCGACCTTTGTCATAGGTCATCCCTATGTGTTCAATGCGGATCATGTGTTAGAATTTAACTTCCCCGTACATGCCCAGTTTAATGTACCCATCGTTGACCACCCTGATTTTTACGGCATACACTAAATCTGCTCTTTCGTCTTTGGTGAGGATGGTCTTGGGGGTGAACTCTGATTTGTCTGAAATCCAATAGATCTGCCCGGCATATTCCCGGTAGTTGTCCCTGCCCTGGTCGCTGTATACTTTTACGGGTTGACCCAATTTGATCTCGGTCAATTGGGCTCCTGTGACATAGGCTTTAAGGTGAATGGTATCCAGGTTGGCCATCTTGTAGAGGGCTTTGCCGATGGTGGTCATTTCCCCTTGTTGGGCGTACTTGGTAAGCACGGTACCTGAAATGGGGGAAATAACTTGTCCTTTGTTGATCTGATCCTGGATCTGAGCCACCGATTTTTCCAGGGGCCCTTGTTCAGAGAAAATGGTGCTGTTCTGGGTGGATATATTGGAATTGTCCAGGTTGATTTGTTGTTTGGAAACAGCAATTTGTTTATTGATCTGGTCGATGCTGGAGTTGATATCGTCCAGTTGCTTTTGGGTAGCGGCATCGGCTTTCAGGAGATTCTCAGTCCTCGTTTTTTCCCTTTGCTGTTGTTCCAATTGAGATTGGAGAACAGCCAGTTGGCGTTGAACCAGTTCTCTTTGGGGAACGGGATTTGTTTTTTTCATCTCCAAAGCCTGAATGGTGGCCTTCACCTGGGCTTGTTGCAGGATAATATTGGAAACGTCGATATTGCCAACCACCTGTCCTTCGGTGAGGGTATCACCTTCGTGCACCGTAAAGCGAAGTAATTGCCCACTTTGCTGGGCGCTGACGATGACTTCTTCTGACTCGAATACCCCGGAGGCGTCCGTATTGAGTTTATTCCTGTTGCAGGCTAGCAGGCAGCTGAGTATGGGGAGGATGAGGATGTACTTTTTCATGATGAAGTAGCTTTTTTAGTTGCCGGAAGTGGTTTTGTGTTCGTATTGGGACATGAGTAACTGTATTTGATGGACGACTTTATCCTGTCTGGCCAGGGCTTCGGCGTGAATGTCCAACAAATAGTCATTGGCGGACAAGACGCCGTTTTTCAACTGGGCCGTTGAGGCTGTCTTGATGGAGGCTCTCAGGGAAATGATCTCGTCGTCGGATTGAATCATGGCCTCGTATTTTCGGACGTCTGCACTTTCCTGTCTGAGGGTCAGGTCCGTGTTGAATAGAAATGTGCTACGCTCGGCATGGGTCATGTCCTGGTTGTTCTTGTTGATGAGCTGGTCCTTTTTAATCGTATACAATGCTCCGAAGTTCCAGGTAAGCCTAAGGCCTGTCAGGTAATAGGGGGACAATTGGGTGGACAGCATATTGACCGGGGAAGGCTGACCTATGCCCCCCTGAAAGAACGCGTTGAGTTGGGGATAAGTATTGAGCCGGTTAAGCCTTCTTTGTTCTGAGTAGGAATGGATCTGGGCATCGTAATACTTTAACTCTGGTCTGTTTACGCTGTCTATGAGTGCTGGGGCTTCAGGTATGGTGAATTGGGTGCTGTCGGTTACTTCCTCATTTAAAAATAAACTGAGCATATCGGTGTAAGCCCTGCGGGTTGCCCGGAGTTCTATAGATCTTTGCTGGGTACTGAGGAGATCAGCCTGTAGCTTTTCCAGGTTACTCCGGAAACTGGTTCCGTAATCTACGGCGGCCTGCATGCTTCTAATGCCTGTTTGTATATCCTGAATGGATAACTCATTCTGGGCTAACTGACCATCAACCAAGAGGACTCCAAAATACAGATCATTGATCCTGGACCGAAGTTGATAAAGCTGGGTGTTCAGGTTTTCCTCCTGTACTTCGGCGTCGGCGGTGCTGACTTTGCGTTTGGCTTTATTGATGCCGAAGTCGGTCAGGGTCTGGGAAACTTCTCCATCCAACAGGTATTGGTCTTTCGGAATGGTCAGGTTATAACCCGCAAAGGGGGAGCCGGCAATCTTTGGAATATCAATGCTGGTTACCGCAGACTGATAAGTGGCTGAACCCCTCACGGATAATTGGGGTATCACGCCTTTGATCAGGTTACCGACGGTATAATCCCTGGTAGAACGGATCAGGTCCCTTTCCCGGGTCTGGGGGTAATTTTTTTCGGCCAGCCGGTAGCAGTCCTCAATTTTCAGTGGAGGCGCCTGGGCTCCGGTTTGGGCCGCGCACGTCCCTACGGTAAACAAGGCACATAGGAGGATGGGAAAACGCATAAATGGAAATTTTATGGTGCAAATTTTATTATGGTGCGAGCATGTTTTTGATCCAAATCGGTATGAGCTTCTTACGTTCATGCATCAAGGCCTCGAACTCCTGATTGGACATATTTCCAACCCTGGACATCAACAGGTTCTTTGCTATGAATGGGAATATGAGCATCCCCATTAAGTTGGCTATAAAATGGAGGGGATGAATGGATTTGATCTCTCCTGCGTCTATACTTGCCTGTATCTTATCCAGAAAAGCATTCCTCATTTTCCCAATCTCTTTGAACATGGGGTGCCCTGACTTGGATAAGTCTATATCCGTTAATCCCTGCATGTTCTGAAGTACAAAGAAGGGTAGGTTGGGATTATCCATGAGCATGTCTATATATTTCTCGGACAGGAATTGCATCTGTATATCCAAAGGGTCCTGATTGTCCTTAAAGTATTGAAGGATATGCCCCAGGAACAACTGCATGTTTTCCCACATGATGATGTCAAATAGGGCCTGCTTATTCCTGAAGTAATAATTGAGTAGGGCTAGATTAATGCCGGCTTCTTCGGCGATGTCCCTGGTACGAACGCCATCAAAACCTTTTTGGGTGAATAGCTTTTTGGCGGCGGCTTTAATACGGGCCTCGGTTGAGCGGTCGGTTTGGTTGGAGGCCGCTTCGGCGCGTGCGCTGACCTTGGGCAAAGCCTTTGGTGGGCTTGCCTTAGACGACTTGGCCGCTTTTCCCGGCTCGACCTTGGTGGTCTTTGAGGGGACCTTCTTTTGGGATTTAGGCGCTGGCATGACACAAAATTATATGTAAAAAATTGATTTAAACAAATGATTTAATCATTTGATTAAAAAATAATTTTGCTGACTGGTTTCAGCCAGGCATGGTCGCGGGACAAGGATTTCGTAATTTTGTTTATGCCTACGATCGAAACACTTGAGCACTTTTATCAGGCAAAACTCTCCTGGATCCCTGAAAATCTACAGAAAGAGATCGGTCATTTCAACGTATTTCCAAGGGGCATCTTTGCAGGGGCTGGGGCCAAACCCTTACCTTACGGCCGGCGTAATTACTATAAGATTGCTCTTTTGATTGGTAAGAACCGGTTCCATTATGCCGACCGAAGCCTGGACGTCCAGGACTACGGACTTATGTTTGCCGGACCCCATATCCCCTACCAATGTGAAAGCCTGGAGGATAAGCAATCCGGTTATTTTTGCATTTTCACGGAAGCTTTTATTAATCAGCACAGTAGTGGAAGGGTTCAGGATTTTCCCGTCTTTAAACCAAATGGTAACCCTTTATTCCAACTGACGGAAACGCAGATGCAAGCAGTGAAAGGGATATTTGAGCGAATGATCGCGGAAATAGGCTCCGAATACGCCTATAAGTATGATGCCTTGCGCAATTATGTGTTCGAGTTGATTCACAGTGCCCAAAAAATGAATGCCGATCTTCCGGTTTATGCACATCCCAACGCATCAACCAGAATATCTACCTTGTTTGTAGAACTGTTGGAAAGGCAATTTCCGGTGGAATCCCCCCAACAACAGGTAAGGTTAAGAAAGGCTTCGGAATTCGCCGATCAGTTGTCCGTGCACGTCAATCACTTGAACCGGGCCCTCAAAGAAGTGACGGGTAAAACGACAACCGTGCTGATTGCGGAGCGGGTATTGCAGGAGGCCAAGGTGTTGCTCCGGCATACAGATTGGAATATTTCCGAGGTGGCTTATGGGTTGGGGTTTGAGGAGCCCTCCCACTTCAATAATTTCTTCAAGAAGCATACGCAGCTAAAACCTTCTGAGTTCAGGGCGTAAGCGTAGACGACATTACCGTAATTAAAGCCCCCAGGCAACCGATAATTCCAAAGGACCATTGAAGGTTTGACCATTGGGCTACAAATCCTACCAGGGGTGGAACGATGAGGAATCCAAGGTAGCCTACTGTGGAGATGGCGGCAAGCGCGGGTCCGCTGCTCATCGTTTTAGATTGACCTGCCATACTGAATACCAGGGGTACTATACAGGAAACGCCTAACCCCACCAACACGAAACCGGCACCTGCTACAATAGATATAGGCGCCAGGGCTGCCAGCAAAAGTCCCGCAAAGATCAACAGGCCACTGTATTTTAATAGATTCCTTATGCCTGTCTTGCCCACGACCTTGTCTCCGGTGAATCTGCCAATGGTCATGGATATCATATAAACGGCAAAAGCCGCTGTGGCGGTGGCTTTGGAGGTTCCAACTGCTTTCCGGAAGTATATACCGCTCCAATCGTACATGGTATTTTCGCAGGCCATAGAGGCAAAGCAAATCAAGGAGAATTTGAGGAGGTGTCTGTCGGGTAAGGAAAACCAGGGTTTCTTTTCAATAGGGGCAGTAGGTTTATCGTATAACAGGTGAGGGTAAGCCAATATCGCAGTGATGGTCATTCCTACACTGACAAACAGTAAGTGGTAGGACGTATAAATATTGTACTGTACCATCAGGTACCCTAAACCTGCACCGGCAAAGCCCGCCAGGCTCCAGATCCCATGGAAGGTGGTCATAATGGAGCGGTTAAACAGCTTTTGTACGCTGACGGCCTGTGCGTTCAAAGAAATATTGAACAGATTTCGGGCCGATCCGAAGCAGAATAATATCAGGACGAGTTGCCAGGTATGCACTGAAAAACCGGCAATGCCTAACATGGCGTTGAATATAAGGACACCCACAAACAATATACTACGGCTGTTGAATTTTCCCAGCAACCTTCCTGTGGCCGGTAGCGTCAGCATCAACCCAATAGGTAGGGCAAATAATACGGCTCCCAATTCGGCTTCATTGAGGTGAAGCTTGTTCTGCATGGAAGGTATCCTGGACGCCCAGGAAGAATACCCCAATCCCGAAAGGAAGAAGAAAACGGCGTTAGCTACCCTGAGTTTGTTCAGAGAAGGGATGGAATTGGATTTTACGGGGGCCTGAATCTCGCTGGTCATGGGTTGAAAGGAGGCAAATTTAACCCCATATCCGTTAATTTAGCTTTAGATATGGAAATCCAGGAAGCCATAGATTTGATTAAACCTGCCGGGGGGCCTCCTGGTCGCGTCGCTTCGGACGGGGCCAGCCCAGCCGGGAGTGCGGTCTTAGGATCTTGGCCGCAGACCTGGGCGGACCTGGGCTGTGGGGAAGGACTATTCACTTATGCCCTGAGCACCCTTTTACCCAAAGGCAGTCAGATCTATGCCGTTGATCAAAGATCCCATATTCTTCGATATGGGCCCTTTCCCAAAGGAATAAAGGTGCATAAGCTGCAAAGGAATTTTGTAACAGGCCTGGATTTTCAGACGGAACAACCCAGTGAGGATATCCAAAGGGATCTATTAACCGAAGGTATGGCTATGGGGGTTGCGCCCTCAGGATTACCCATGTTTCGCTTTGATGGATTACTCATGGCTAATTCCTTGCATTACGTGGCCGACCAGGCTGCCTTTCTGCAAATGGCCCGTAACTGGTTGATGGACTCGGCTGGACTGATCCTGGTGGAATATGATTCGGATCAATCCAATCCCTGGGTGCCCTATCCCTTAAGCTTTTCTTCCTTATCTGGCTTATTGCATAAAAATGGATTTAGCCAGGTTCAAAAATTAGGACAACGACCATCTTTGTTTGGAAGGGCTATGATTTACAGCGCCATCGCCAGAATTTAGCGCCCTCCACTAGGTTTCTTACGAAAAACGCCGTATTTTAATCGGCTCCTGCCAAAAGGGGATCTGTAACCATATGAATGCCATCGATTTTAAAACGGCAATTAGGAATCTACGAAAAGATAAATTAACTGCATTTGTCAACCTGTTTGGGCTGTCAGTTGGCATGGCCTGTTGCATACTTATATTGGTATATATCCGTTACGAGTTCAGTTACAATACCTTCAACCGTCAGCTCCAGCAGATTTACCGGGTCAATTTCATTACCAAAGTCGGTGGACAAATCACCCCTGAATCAACTACGCCCATTATTCTGGGGCAGGTAATCAAACAAAACCTGCCCAATGTCAGGCAGATGGCCCGCATGTATCAGCGGGGAGGAGAGGTTGAGGTAGGGGACACAACCGGGGCAAAGCGATTTCATGAAAGTGATGTCTATTTCTCAGACAACAGTTTGTTTTCCATCATCAGTTTCACTTTTATAGAAGGAGATCCCAATACGGCCTTGAATACACCAGGTAAAGTAGTTCTGACGGAAAGGATGGCCAGGAAATACTTTGGCAATAAGGACCCCCTGGGGAAAACCATCCTCTATGATCATGCCCTTCCTTTGGTAGTCACAGGTCTGGTAAAAGACATTCCCGGTAATTCTGATTGTACGTTTGATTTCCTCATTTCCTTTGAGTCCCTATATGCAGTGGAAACGCCTTCCATGAGTGACTTTCTGAAACGGGATTGGATATTCAACCCGGTGACCACCTTTGTATTGGTCAATCCAGGAACGAAGGGTCAGGAATTGAACAAACAGTTGAATGACTTGTTCCAGCAATATGCTGATCATCGCAGTGCTTTGTTGCATAACATAGAGGCCCAGCCCTTGGCGGATATACACTTGAAAGCATCGGAAGTGCTCAACAATCCCAGTAACAACTCCATGACTTATATCTACATATTCATGGGTATTGCTTTACTCATTCTTTTCATCGCCAATGTCAATTTCATCAACTTGTCGATTGCCAGGGCCAGCACCCGGGCCAAGGAAATTGGGATGAGAAAAGTATTGGGGGCAAGCCGCGGGCGCCTCATCGGGCAAATTATGAGGGAGCAATTGGTCATTAGTTTGTTGGCCTTTTTGCTGGCTTTAATCCTTGCATCCCTGGGTATGCCCATACTCAACCAATTAACGGATAAGCACCTCCCCAGGTTTACCTGGTTAAACCTACATGACCTCACGATATTCACTGTTGTTTTCCTGGCCATGGGACTGCTGGCAGGGGTATATCCTGCTTTATTCCTCACCCGGTTTGAACCGGCAGCCTTGAAGAGTAAGGGTGGAATCATCAAGCAAAAAAACCTGCTTAGGAAGACATTGCTGGTGGCACAGTTTGCCATTTCCATAGTACTGGCTATTGGTGCTGTTGTGGTTTATCGTCAGCTTCAATATTTAAGGAACAAGCCCCTGGGTTTTCAGAAAGAACAGATCCTGACCGTACCTATATTTGGAAGTGGGGCTTCGAGCATCGATTACGCGGTGGATGCCAACCTAAGGCAGCGGATGAACTCCTTCACGGAGGAATTGCTCAAGTATTCACGTGTGGAAGCGGCTACGGCAACCTCTGATTTACCCGGCCAGGGATTTGTGAAGGGTTTGGTCATCCCGGAAGGCTATACAAGCCAGGATAACATATTTGTTCCTTGGGTTTCTGTTGACTACACCTTTTTAGCCACCTTTCACATTCCGCTGGTAGCAGGGAGGGATTTTTCTAAAGCACAGGGCACGGACCATTTGAATGCTTTCCTTTTGAATGAGTCGGCAGTCAAATCCTTTGGTTGGAAAAGCCCAGCGGATGCCATTGGCAAACGCATCATCCGCGGGGAACAAGGAACCGGGAAAAAGGGATATGTCATTGGCGTGATCAGGGATTTTAATTTTAATACCTTAGATCAACCCATGCAGCCGCTGATCATGGATGTGAATGCACCCCGGTTTACCCAGTTTGCCATTCGCATACAGGCCGACCATATTCCTGAAACTGTAGCTTACGTGCACAAGGTTTGGGATCGTTGGTTCCCTGAACGGGTATTTGAATCTTCTTTTCTGGATAAAGACATCAACGCGTTATACAATGACAAAGAAAGGCTGAGTCGCATGATGGAGTACTTCTCTACCATAGCCATTCTGCTTTCTGCCATAGGGTTATTTAGCCTGTCAACCTTTTTATCTGTGCAAAGGACTAAAGAGATTGGGATTCGAAAGGTACTGGGTGCAACCGAATTTCAAATCATAAGCCTGCTGTCAGGGGACTTCCTCGCACTCTGTGGCATAGCCTTTATCATCGCCGCACCCATTGCCTGGTTAATCATGAACCAGTGGTTGAGCAATTATGCCAATAGGGTAGCCATACCCTGGTGGATCTTTGGCTTAGCTGGATGCTTAGGCTTTTTTATAACGTCTATGAGTGTGGGGTTGCAGGCTTTGAAAGCAGCTCGTGCAAATCCGGTAAAAAGCCTCCGGGCGGAATAGGGATTCCCTTAATTTAGCCGTAAATAGGTTATGGCTTATGAAAAAAGGACGTCTGGAAGCTTTTAGCGATGGTGTACTGGCCATTATAATCACCATCATGGTATTGGAGCTTCATGTGCCTCACGGGCATACGCTCAAAGATTTGTTTCCGCTATGGCCCCAGTTTCTGGGCTATCTACTCAGCTTTGTTTATGTAGGCATTTATTGGAACAATCACCATCATTTGTTTTATATGGTGGAGAAAATCGACGGCTCTGTACTATGGGCCAACCTCAATTTATTGTTTTGGCTCTCCCTTATCCCGTTTGTGACCGAATGGATGGGCGATGAGTGCTTCTCCAGTTGGCCTGTAGTGCTCTACGGGGGTATTCTAATAATGTGTGGGGTGGCTTATTACATCCTGGAACGGAGGTTGGTCGTCAATGCGCACAACCCAGCGCTGGCGGAGGCGTTGGGTGATGACCGTAAGGGGAAGTTGTCCATTGTCATCTATGCGGGCGCGATTGTCTTGGCTTTTTTCTACGCACCCATAGGCATTGGGCTCTATTACGTGGTTGCCCTGATTTGGATCATTCCGGATGCCCGCATTGAAAAAAGGATCGCCCATCATCAAAGAAAGGGAGAAGAATAAAATTAGAACCAATATGCCCAGGACCTTCGTGATAGGTGACATACATGGAGCCTTCAAAGCTTTGGAACAGCTTTTAGATAGGCTGGATCCCAGAAGAGATGACTCGTTTATATTTTTGGGGGATTACGTGGACGGCTGGTCAGAGTCCAGGGAAGTGATAGAATACCTCCTAAACCTGGAGAACAGTTATGAATGCGTTTTCATCAAGGGTAACCACGATTGCTGGTGCGAGGACTGGCTTTCTGGTAAGGGATCCTCCCAGGCATGGATTCAGCACGGGGGCATATCCACTACATTGAGCTATGGCAGACAGGGGCCAAGGGATAAGAAAAAGCACCTAGATTTTTTCCAGCGCCTCCTTCCTTACTATGAACAGGACAAGCAACGTTTGTTTATGCATGCGGGCTTTACTGCTATGAGTGGACCCAAATATGAGGCCTTCTCGGAAACCTTTTATTGGGACAGAACACTTTGGGAATTGGCTCTTGCCCTGGATGATAGAATCCCCCGTTATAGCCTGAGCTATCCCCAGCGATTGCTTATGTATGAGGAAATGTATATAGGGCATACACCGACCACTAATTTTGAGATAGACATCCCTATGCACAAAGCCAATGTCTATAACATGGATACCGGCGCTGGATTTTCTGGTAAGCTCACGGCCATGGATGTCGAGTCTAAAACAATTATTCAAAGTGATACCGTACAAACCTTATACCCTGATGAAAGGGGAAGAAATAAAGATTAGGGCCGGGGGTGGCCATGACGTGAGTGACGGTTTAAGGAACGGCAAAATAAAATTTGGAGAATAATACCGAACGGTATAATTTTGTGGAGTCAGTGGGATTGATCCCGCTTTATAAATGGGAGGTTATGAGCAAGGCAGAAAAAACCCGGCAATTCATCATAGAGAAGACGGCCCCCGTCTTCAATAAGAAGGGCTATGCGGGTACTTCGCTCTCTGACCTGACGGAGGCTACGGGCCTGACCAAGGGCAGTATCTATGGTAACTTCGAAGGCAAGGATGAAGTGGCATTGGAGGCTTTCGATTATAATTCCAAAAAGGTCAATGCCATCATAACAACTGAGATTGCCCAACAACAAACGTACAGGGATAAGATGCTGGTATATGTACGCGTCTACGAGCACTTCCTGAAATATCCATTTCCCCCCGGAGGTTGTCCTATTCTCAATACAGCAACGGAAGCCGATGATACCCACCCGGCATTAAAAGAAAAAGCATGCGCTGCCTTTATCCACTGGAAAACCAATATTATCCGCATCGTGGAGGAAGGCATGCGGGCAGGTGAGTTCAAGCCCGGTCAAAATGCAGAACAGATCGCGCTGACCATTATTGCAACCATAGAAGGGGCCATCATGATAGCCAAACTGAGCGGCAATCTGCATTATAAGAATACCATTTTAAAATCAGTGGAAGCGTTGATTAACGCCCTTTGAGAGAGGTAAGGCACGATTGAACAGTGGCGCGGGATGCGCGGATTGGAGGATGGCGCGGGATGCGCCTATTTTTAGCGTAAATAATATACCGATCGGTATAAAACAAACATGCACATGAACACACAATCTCTTCAAGTCCTCATTACCGGAGGCAGCGCAGGAATCGGTTACGCGATAGCCAAGGAATTTGTTTCCAAAGGCAATAAGGTACTCATCACAGGTAGGGACGAAGCCCGCTTGAAAAAGGCGGCGGAAAGCCTCAGAAAGACAGCGGAAGGCCCCAGCGAGGTACTGTACTTCGTTTCTGACGTATCCACTTCGACAGACCGAAACAAGCTGGTAGCATATATAAAAACCCATTTCCCGGGATTGAACCTGTTGGTCAATAATGCGGGAGCAGCTCATTTACATCCACTTTATCCGGTGGCCGCTGGTGGCAATGCGCCGGCAGGCAGAGGCATAGCCGAAGCCGCCGCAGAAGAAATCAATACAAATTACCTGGCGGTAGCTGACTTAAATGAAAAACTCATTCCTGTGCTGGAAGCCAACGGCGCGTCCGGTATTGTGAATGTTTCCTCTATCGTGGCATTCGTGCCCGGTGTCAAACTCGCGACCTACTCTGCTTCTAAGGCGGCATTGCATGCTTATACCCGCACTTTGCGTCATGCGTTGGCTGAAACGTCCATCAAGGTCTTTGAACTCATGCCGCCTTTGGTGAACACCGATTTTTCCAAGGAGATCGGTGGAGAAAACGGGATAGCGCCCAAACAAGTCGCTGACGATCTCATCGCAGGACTACAGCGGAACAAACCAGAAATAAGGGTAGGGCAAACTGAAGACATGTACCAGTATAGCCTGAGTTCACCTGAAGAAGCCTTTTTAGCCATGAACGCTAACCTTTAATGAAGGCCAGTCGATAATGAGCGGCGCTCGTTAAAGGGCGATGCTCGCAAATCGTGCATATGAAACGCAATATACTCATCATCGCTGTGATCAGCGCAGCGATGATGGAATTGATCGATACCTCTATTGTCAATGTGGCCTTGGAACATATGAGCGGTAACCTGGGAGCCACCCTGGAAGATGCCAGTTGGGTCATTACGGCTTATGCCATTGCCAACGTCATCATCATACCGATAACCTCCTTTCTGGCTGCCCGGCTGGGGCGCAAGAATTATTACATCGGTTCTATTGTGGCTTTCGTGGTGTTTTCGGTCCTATGCGGACAAGCTACCAGCATATGGGAACTGGTAGCTTTCCGTTTTATGCAGGGAATAGGAGGAGGCGCTTTATTATCCGTCTCCCAAGCCATCATCTTCGAACTATTTCCCCCTGAAAAACGGAACGTAGCGGGTGCCTTGTTTGGCATAGGGGTCTTTGTGGGACCGACCATTGGACCCACATTGGGGGGATACATTACAGAATATTTTTCATGGCCCTGGATATTCTATATCAATGTCCCCATTGGATTGTTTGTACTCCTGATATGTATACCCTATCTGCAAAAACCACTGGTAGAACAAAAAGCTGGGAAGGTAGATTGGTGGGGAATAGCCCTGTTAGCCATAGGTGTAGGCTCTTTGCAAACCGTATTGGAGAGAGGGCAGACGGATGATTGGTTCAGCGCAGGCTATATTGTCTTGCTAACCCTTACCGCCGTGTTAGGCTTGTTGACGTTTGTCTGGTGGGAACTCAAGATCTCCCATCCCGTAGTTAATCTGAATGTGCTAAAGAGTAAGAACCTAAGCATTGGTGCTGCCCTGACCTTTGTATCCGGAGTCGGGATATACAGTTCGGTGTTCCTTACCCCTGTGTTTGCGCAGCGCTTATTGGGATTCAGCCCTAGTCAAACCGGTTTGTTGCTCTTGCCTGGGGGCATACTGGCTATTGGGGGATTGATGGTAAGTGCCCGTTTATTGCAAAGGGGCGTTTCCCCCTTGTTTATGATTATTACCGGCCTCTGTTTGTTTGGGGTATTCAGTTGGAGAATGGCAGGAATGAGCCTGGATGCGGGTGCCTGGGATATTTCCACCACCTTGTTGTACAGGGGTATCGGTCTAGCCATCGTCACGGTTCCCTTAACCACATTGGCTGTTTCTGGCTTGGATCCCAAAGACATTCCCCAAGGAGCAGCCTTAAACAATATGATGCGTCAATTAGGGGGTAGTTTTGGGATAGCCATCGTCAATACCTATCTGGCGCATAGGGTTGTTCAGCATCGTACGGATTTATTGGAACATGTTACGGCTTATGACAATCGCTATTCAGAAAGGCTGGACCGGTACACCCATTATTTTGCTTCTATAGGCTCTTCTCATTCAGAGGCGGGTAGGAGGGCATTAGAGGCAATTGATAAAGCGGTTAACCAACAATCGACCCTACTTAGTTACCTGGATGGATATTTATTGGTAGGAATCATCGTAATACTAGCCCTCCCCCTGTTGCTGCTCACCATGGGTAAACGACCCAAGGGACCAGTAGTGGTGGTTTCGGACCATTAAAACGGATTAAAACGGGTTGGTTTTTCAATCTGGTAGGGGGGGGCTATCTGAATAATAAATTTAATCAATTGAAAATCATAATATTATCGGATTGGCACTTCCTTTTCATGTATAAGCACATGTTCGACACAACAACTACTAATACAGAGCCTCCCAGCGCGGAGGTGCCCATTGATATCATCGTCCGCACGGCCAGTGCAGCCGATGCCAAATATGCCTTTTTAATTGCCGCCGAGATGAAGGCGTCCGCCATTTCCAGGGGTACTGGCATTGCCAACCGCAGTCCTGAATCCTTAATGGGAAAAATGGAAAGCGGTCATGCCGTCATAGCCTTGAGTAAAGAAGGAACCTGGGCAGGTTTTAGTTATATAGAATCCTGGGAAGGAGGTGCCTTCGTTTCCAATAGTGGTATGATCGTAAATCCCGCCTTCAGGGAAAGGGGCGTGGCTAAGGCCATAAAGAAAAACATATTCCAATTATCCAGAACCCTATATCCTGATGCAAAGATCTTCAGCATCACCACTGGGGCGGCCATCATGAAGCTCAATACAGCTTTAGGATATGAGCCGGTAACATATGCTCAGATTACCAAGGATCATCGGTTTTGGGAGAAGTGCAAACAATGCGTAAACTTTTCCATTTTGGAAAACAAGGGCTACAGCAACTGTTTGTGCACGGCCATGTTGTATGAACCTCCGGTATTATCCTAAGCGGCTTCCACCAGCTTTTTGATTTCTACCAGGATGGGGGTCCAGCCCTCGCCATTGTTATATGTTTCCGTGTAGCGTCTTTGACCATCCGCTACGTGGGCAAAGTCGCCCTGGGTAACTTCCAGCAGTGTTTGGTTACCCTTAGGGATAAGGGTATAGGTTACGGTAACATAGTTTTCGGGAATATCCTCCAAGGTGGCGTTAGGATCAAAGGTGGTATAGGCCAATCGTTTTTCAGGCTGGATGTCTACTATAGTTCCTTTTACGGCCACCAATTCCACACCGTTAAAGTTGCCCTTCCAGATCAGGGATGAGCCGATTGTCCATTCAGACAGGGCCTGGCATCCAAACAGGTATTGCTGGGTTATTTCAGGATTGGTGAGTGCATCCCAGACTTTAGCGGCCGGGGCATCAAAGGTGATTTCACTGCGAACGATTAGCGGTTGGCTCATACTTTTTTTATTAAGGAATGCTGAATAAGGCCCCGGTCTACAGGACATATTTGTCCGAAACCAGGGCCTTTAAAGTTAATGGACCTTTTCAACATTAAATGAAACTTTTGCTGGGCCATAAGAGGCGCCGACGCAGGAATCCTTAGGTGCGACACAAATATTTTTTCCCTCCGGACCAGAACGCATCTGACAGATCAATTGATACACATTTCCTGGGAAAAGTAAACCCATAGGGCTTAATCCAGGTACATGTTTCACATGTGGTGCTAAAGGCCTGGACCGTACCAAATTGATCGCACCCAGGGCAAAGTGCACACAGTTGTACCGGAAAACCGAATAGGGTTGCCGCGCATGCAGGATGACATAGTTCAATACTTCCTGGAATTGCTGGGCACTGAGTCGCATACTAAGGGCGGCGTCAAATCGATGTTTTCCATTGTCAATGATTTTAGAGGGAACTGCTTTTCCTGAAAGATATGCCCTGAGTGGAGACTGGGCATAAAAGCCGATGTACTGTGTTACCTGCCTCGTGCTATCGCTTTTACAAAGCATTAAAAAAACATGCCCCATTCTCCACTTTGAAGCTTTGGCCATTTCTTTTGGATGAAGGGGATTAGGTAGAGAGACCAGAGCCTGTGGGTGCCTCACATTGGGAACTGCTACCATAATGGATATGGTATAAGTGGTTTTACCACTGTCAGGTACCTGGTTGAAGGCTCGGAAGTAATCGGAAACGGAGATCGGAGGGTGCCTCTGTTGGCTGTATCCTGGTGTGGTCAAAGACACCATAATCAGCATGGGCAATAGATTTTTTTTCATGATAGAATTTTTTTGCCATGAAAATAGGATCGTGAAAAGCCTTATAATGATTTGTGGTGGCTGATTGTGTGCTGGTTTAGGTGTAAATTGGTATCCTTCGGATCTTCCCTCAGTATTCTGATGTATATGGATTCCGTACAAATACGTATAAAAAATATTTCTCCTTTTTTTTATGGAATTTTGTCCATTCTATACTCTTATTTAGGACCCGGGTAACCTATTTGTTCACTAAATGAATTTGTGTAGAATGGAAAAATTGAAAAGTGAAACAGGCAAAGCCTATGTTCTGATCATCGATCCAAGACCCATTATTCGTTTTGGAATTAAAGCCATGCTGGAAAAGTTGGATAATTTTGAGTTCGAGTATGGGGCGGTGAAGGACTACAGGGAGGCGGAAGTAAAAATGAGAAATTACCACTTCAAGGTGATTATTTTCAGCGATTTCCAGTTGGGTGATAAAGCGATTCCTCAGGTTCAAAGGTTGATGTCCATAGACCCTGATATACGGTTTGTGGGATTAACCGACGATCCGGATCAGGTGATTTTAACTCAAATGCTCGACCTCGGAGTGAAGGGTTATGTGCGGACAGACGTCCGTGCTGAGGACTTGTATCAATCAGTTAAGTCGGCCATTGACGGTAACCATTATTACTGCGCTACCATAGCCAATAGGCTCGTAGAGGAAGCCAGGCTCAAATATGTTTTACGCAAACGGAAGCCGGAAAAAGTATCAAAAAGGGAGTTGCAGGTACTGGTTTGGATTTCCAAAGGTAGGTCTACCAAGGAGATTGGTATCCAAATGAAATTATCACCCCGGACTGTGGAAACCCATCGAAAGAATCTGCTTAAGAAATTCGATGCCAAAAATGTAGCGGAACTGATGACGATCGGGCACGATTATGCATTGTTGCCAAAAAGGGGACAAGGGTAAACTAAACTAACGGGGGGTAAAATGAACGCAAACGGTCAGCCTTAGGCCCCCCCTTTTTCCATTTTCGAAATGATCTTCCCAACCTCTTCTTCGGTGGCCCGGAGTTTTGCCTGACAAAACTGAAGCAGCAAAGAGGCTCTTTGGATTTTTTCAGCAAGCAGGTCCACGGATATGGACTCTCCTGCTATATCTGATTCGATTTGTTTTAATTCTTTAAAGGCTGCTTCGTAGCTTAATGGCTCACTCATATAATTTCTTTTTTTGGCGTACGGTTGCTTCAATCTTGGTGTCGGCGAGGCGGACGGTCATATCCGCCCCATCCGGAATATGATCCGGATCAACCATTATTTTTCCCTTATAATAGACCAAAGCAAACCCCTTCTTCAATAGTTTTTCTGGATTCATCAGATCGATAACACTAGCCCAATGCGCCAAATATCCTCTTTGGTTGGTAATGAAGTTCCGTTGATAAACGCCCAGGTTCAGGCTCGTGTTTGCCAAATAACCTTTTTGGGCATGAATAAATCCGGAGGCCATCGTACCCAAATTATGCTGCAATTCCGTCAGGGCCCTGGAGTGGTGAATGAACAATTGTTGGGTACGGATCAGGATGGTTTGTTGGGTATGCAGACAGGCTTCTTCAAATCGCCGGTTATGGGCAATGATGAACTCTGCTGCCTTGGTCGGCGCATTGGTGGCGGTATGCACCATCAGGTCCACAATGCTTTCGTTGCGCTGGTGTCCTATGCCCGTAATAATGGGTATGGGAAATTTGGCCGCAATCTGGCCCAGGGGAAAGGTGTCGAATATCAGGAAATCCGTACTGGCTCCCCCTCCCCTGATCAGTACAACCGCGTCATAGGTAGTGGGTGCTTGAAATATATCCAATAGTTTTCCCCTAACTGCTGCCGCCGCTCCTTCTCCTTGAATGACCGTGAAATAGGGATCAACCTGAAACGCGTATCCGAAGCTATTGGTTTGAAGGATGTGCATGAAGTCTTCATAGCCTGCCGATGTATGGGAGGCCACCAAAGCGATGCGCTGGATGACCAGGGGTAAGGACAATTGATTGTTGGCCGTGATGTAGCGGTCTCCCACCTTGCGGATATAATCACTGCATTCCTTAAGCAGTTTTTCCAGCACAGCCTGCCTTTGTTGTTCCAAGAGCCCAATGGTATAGTTGACGTCTATATCCTGAAGGGTCAGCTTTAATCCATACAAAGGACTATAGTCTACCGACACTTTGACCAAAACCTGGATCCCATCTTTGAAGGGCTGACCGGTAACCCGTTCAAAATGGGCAATACGGCTGCTTCCACCCTTCCAGGCTACCGTCTCGGCTTTGGCTACAATGGTATGGGCCGATGCTTCCTTTTCTGCCAGGGTAAAAAAATGCCATTGCTCTTTGGTCCGGTATTGGTGGTTGGTTACTTCCCCCACTACCCAAAAAGATTGCCCCCCAAAGCTGGATTCCAGGGTGTCCTGTATCTGCCGGGTGAGGTCGGAGAGTCGTATCGGTGTGAGCGAGGACATAGGGGCAAATCTACCTTATTCCGGCTTAATGGCCTGGGAGGGTTCCCAGTTAGACTGGGGTTCGAAGTAATTCCAAAGCAGGCGGGATAATCCCCTGGCCAGCACCCATCCTTCATTGGAGGGGGCCCAGGTTGTATCGGTTTGGTGGTTGGTAATGATGGAGAATATATAGGGATTATTCGGAGCCATGACCAGTAGGGTCTCGCTCCTGGATTCGTCTACGCTACCGCTTTTACCGGCAACCAATACATCGGGTGGAATCTGGGAGATGGCTTCTTCATCCCAGTAATCTCTGCCCAACAAACGCAGCATCCGTTCACTGGCTTCGGGACTAATGACCAGGCCCTGGTGTATCATATCGAAGAGGGTAACCATGTCTTTGGGGGTGGTTTGTCCCCAACCATAGGTAGCCTGGTTAGTCCGGCGTCCGGGTGTTCGCGCGTTTACCCGGTAGTTCTTTAATCCCAGGCTGTCGAGTATTTGATTGATGCGCTCCCCACCTCCGGCCAGGCTTTGGAGCCAAAGGCTGGCCGTATTGTCGCTCATGGTGATCATCAGCATCATGAGTTTAGAGAGTTCTATTTTCTCCCCATCCTTAAAAGAGCCTAGTATATCCACTCCAGGGTAAAGTAGGGAATCCTTATAAGTAAGCACCTGATGATAATTGAGCGCTCCGGATTGGATTTTATCCATTATCCCGGTAAGAATAGATACTTTGATCATACTGGCTGTTGGAAATAAGGTATCGGCCTGAAAGGCTGCTACTTTTCCCGTGCGCAGGTTCTTAATGTATATACCCACCTCCCCATGAAATCCTTGGACCAAGGCATTGATTTGTTTCTGCAAGGCTTTATCTGTGTCCTGGGCCATGGTAAGGAGGGGCACGAGACAAATCAGCAAGAGCATTTTTCTCATATGGATCAGGTTTGTAAACAAATATACTCACGAGACCATATTTTGCGCAACCGGTTGACCTTTAATTAAGTTCCTGCATCGCTTATATTTGGTTATGCGATACCTTGCCATACTTGGAATGCTTTTTATGATCAGCCTGCGTACCCAGGCCCAGTACGGCCCTAAATGGGGACCTTATATTGGTACGGAGAACCTGAAAGGGCAGGCAGATTTGCTGATGGCAGATGTGATGACCCCTTCCGGAAAAATGGCTCCTTATACCTATTCTTGTTCCATACAGTTTAACTTAGGTCGTAGCGGAGGGTATTGTGGGTTGCAATATGAGAACGTTACAGATTCCTTGAGGCCCTTCAATAATATCTTCTCTATCTGGGATTATCCCAACAAAGTGCAGATTCTTCATACCTATAAAGATCCGGAAACCTATGTGGATGGATTCGGGGGAGAAGGTACGGGGTTGCATTCCCACAATGACTTCGGGTGGAAACCGGATCAGTGGTACACCAACGTAGTAAGGCGATATTATGCAGGTGGAGATAAGACCTATGCGGCTTATTTTATTTATGATCATACCGCAAAGCGCTGGAGGCATTACGTGACTTTTGCCGTCCCTCAGGAAAATGCATTCCTGGGAGCCGCTATATCTAGTTTCCTGGAGAACTTCGCCGATGATGCCAAACGGACCCGTACGGCTTATTACAAATCGTATTGGGCAATGGATACCACTGGAAAGTGGATGAAGCCCACTGACCTTAAGGCGTCGGCTGGCCCTGGCAACTGGAAATCTGCTGCCTATGGGAATGATGGTGTCGCCCTGACTTCTTGCGGAACAGAAAATATCAATGGCGTTGATACGACCTATGCCGTTACCTCAACGGATATCGCCCCCGCTGCGGATGTTTTAGCGCCCGGAAAGATTTACAGCCTGGCATCCTATTATGATAAGGCTAATAAGAAACTCCACGTGGATTGGACCATTCTGGCTTCGGGTGCTCCCCAATTGGCCTATAAAATTGGCATCTATGAGGGAGAGGGAAGCAACAAGCCTATCAAATCCATGGAAGGATATGGCCCTGAAGTGCGGTCGGTGGAGATCCCGGACCTGGATCTGGATCTGACCAAACACAGCTACAAAGTGGTGGTAAACCTGGTAGACATATTCAACAGACCGGTGGAGGCTAAGGACTACGATTTACACCAGTATCATCCCTAAAGTGGTACTTTTGCCCTGCCATGGTCCGTTCTGCCGTCAGGTTCCTTTTTTTTGCTAACTACTTTGTCGGCATACTTGCCGTGGCCCTGTCTTTGGAAACCGTTTGCCAGTTACAGTTGCCCTTCAACGCTATTGGCTTTTATGTACTCTTGTTTAGCACTACGGTATTGTATTATACCTATGCCTATACAAGGGCCATGCTTTGGGGAAAGAATAAGGAAAACACATATATCCCCTTAGATGATTCTCCCAATCTCAGAACGATCTGGTACCAAAGGCGCCGGACCTTTGTGCTTACTTCCCAGCTTATCCTATTATTGGTTTGTGCAGGGCTGGCTGGATGGATACTGGTCCGTTATGCCGACGCGCTCGTGCATTTACCGTATTATGATTTGCTGGCGGTAGCAGCCATGGGCATAGCCGGGCTGTTGTACTATGGGCTGATGCCTTATGCCCCTGTAAAATTGAATTTACGCGCTACGGGTTGGGCCAAAGCGTTTGTCATAGGTTTTGTCTGGGCTTGTGCCGTCAATGTATTGCCCCTGGTGGATTTAAGGTTGGAGGGTGTGCAGGCGCATGCAGATCCAGTATTGGTCCTTTGGCTATTTGTGAAGAACTGGATGTTCTGCACCGTCAATGCCATCATGTTTGACCTAAAAGACTATGCCGATGACGCCAACCAAGAATTAAAAACCTTTGTGGTACGGTTCGGCTTAAGGAACACCATCTACTTTATCCTCATGCCCCTGCTGGTAATCGGCATCCTTTCCCTGATTATATTTGCCACCATCAGGCATTTTCCGCTGACACCATTGCTGATAAACCTGATTCCCTTTGTATGCTTGCTGATAGTGGCTTACTCCTTACATAAGCGTAAATCCATCCTGTTTTATCTGATCGTCATTGATGGTTTGTTATTGGTGAAAGCCGCCTGCGGTATCATTGGCATGCAATTCATGAATATACATTTCTGATGGCAAACTATGACCTGATTGCTCCAGTATACGACCCGCTGAGTCGTTTGGTATTTGGAAAGGCTCAATTAAAGGCCCAAAGGGATTTGTTGCACTTTATTGGCCGGCGCGACCGGATATTGATCGTAGGAGGAGGAACAGGTTGGATATTGGATGATTTGGCTATGCTGGTGGGGGAAAAGGTAGAGGTTACCTATATAGAGCGTTCGGCTAAAATGTTGGACCTGTCCCGGAAAAGAAAATTGAAGAATGTATCGTTTGTTTGTATGGATATTGAGGATTTCGGTACCGATGAAAAGTATGACGTCATCCTAACGGGCTTTCTGTTTGATAATTTTGAAGAAAAACAAGCCCTTACTATATTTGATCTCCTGGATAAGTGTCTGAAGCCTGGTGGGGTTTGGCTATATGCAGAATTTCACAGCACACGATGGTGGCACAAAGGGTTGGTGGATCTGATGTATGCTTTTTTTCATGTAGTATCCAGGCTGGAAGTAAGTAAGTTGGTGGATATGGAGCCCACTTTTGAACAAAGGGGTTACGAGGTTAGGCAAAAAACAACTTATTTTGGAGGGATTATCGTCTCCATTGCATATAAACGACCAATATGAAATATATATTCATAACCCTGTTCTTACTGACAAGCGGCCTGGTATTTGCCCAAAGGGATTATCCCGGAACAATGACGCATATACAGGACTTGTACAACCAGGGGAAGGGAGATAGTATATATGCTTTGTTTTCTGATAAAATGAAGGGCACGATGACGCCTGAAAGCGCTAAGAAAACTTTCGATGGTTTATTGGTGCAGTTTGGACATCTCCAGGACTATAACCTCCTTAAAACAGATACCCAGTACTGCCTTTATAAGGCTGTATTCGAAAAGCAAACCCTGGGAATGGTCTTAGGCCTCAATCTGCAAAATCAAGTGGAAGGATTCCGCATATATCCGCTCCCCAACGTCACCCGGGATACGTCCAGGTATGCTTCGGATTACAATCTGGTCACGACCTCTGGGATCCTCTATGGTACCCTGACCGATCCTATGGCCAGGGGTAAGGTACCTGTCGTTTTGATTATTGCCGGATCGGGACCCACCGACAGGGATGGAAATAGTTATGGGGTAAGTACCAATATGTATAAGTTGCTGGCTGATTCCCTGAGAAAATATGGCATCGCTTCTGTGCGTTATGATAAAAGAGGGGTTGGCGCATCGGCCCAAAGTTTAAAGACGGTAGTGGACCTGACCTTTAATGATTTTGTACAGGACGCCGCGGCATTTATCCGTCGCTTACAAGCAGACAGCAGTTTTTCTGAAATCATTGTCCTGGGGCATAGTGAGGGATCCTTAATTGGTTTACTAGCTTCCATTCAGGAACATCCCGCCGCTTTTATATCCCTGGCCGGGGCCGGAGAGTCTATAGATAAGGTGATCCTGCGTCAACTATCAGCCCAGGACAGTACCTGGAAACGTTATTCACCCGTGGTAGATAGCTTACAAAAGGGGCTTATGGTCAATGAACCAGATAACGATAATGGATTGTTCCGCAAATCCATGCAACCCTACTGGATATCCTGGATGAAGTATGACCCGGCAAAGGAAATCAGCAAACTGAATATACCAACCCTCCTCCTTCAGGGAACTACGGATCTTCAGGTAAGGGTGGAAGATGCGCAAAGCCTTAAGAAAGGTAAGCCGGATGCCACCCTTCACCTCATTGAAGGGATGAACCATATACTCAAAACGGCTCCTTTAGACCGTCAGGCCAATATGGCCACCTATACGGTTCCCAGCTTGCCCTTGAACCCGGAATTGGTAAAGGCCATCGTCACCTTCATTCAGGAATTGAAATGAGCCTCCGCTTCTAATTCATAGAGGTTGCAACAGCTTGGGGTAATGATGATATTATTCCCGGCGTTGCGCAGGTAATTGACCACCAAAGCTTCTTCTGATTTGTGCCCGTAAGTCTGGGTGAAGGGAATCTCTATTTCGGGTATTTGGGTAAAGGCGGGATCTGCGCCGGCTTGTTTGACCAATATGTTTTTCAGGGCTACGGCCCTTCTGTTTTTTACACTAATGGTATTGGATACCCCAAACAAGACCTCCGGTTTGGTTTCCAGTCCAATATTGAAAACGTATTGCTCCATTTCATCAAAGTCCAGGTTCTGGCAATTGATGTATAGGCATCCATCCCTGATGCCCATGACCTTTCCACTATACCTATGTCCTTCGGATACGGATTTCACCACGACCTGCCCACTCTCGTTTTCTTTGAGGATGAAGGGTGTCTTGATGATGTTTTTACTCCCGTCGGTTTTTTGGTAGTAGAGAAAGTAGTTACCGAGGTAATATGATTTTATAAGGGCCAGGGAAGACCGACCAAAGCCATGGGGCTTCTGGGTCTCTACATAATCCGCTTCGTTTTGTTGCCAGGCCATCCAGTTGGAATAAGGTATCTGTAGAAAGACCAGTAATACATTTAGTTTAACGTATTTGGCACTCCCTCCCGCCCAATAAGATTGGAGCGTTTTTCCGCTGATCCAGTTAAATACCTGGTACTCCCTTAGCTCCTGCAAATGTTTGCTGAACTCGTGGATATGCGCACAACCCAAATGATCCATCTGTTTTTCCAGTTGCTGTTTCCCAATGATGAGGTGCATGTCCAGTAAATCCGTATTGCTTAAAGCCTCCTTACTGACTTTTTTATTAATGACCCGGGCGATCAGATTGAATTGAGTCCGCGTAAAATTATTCCAAAGAGGGTCTTTGCTGGTCCCTTTTAAAGCCGCCTGGATATCGGGATGATGCTCCAATGCTTTTTTGATTTTCTCGGTCAGGATCATACGATGAAAATATTAAATATGTTTAATCGCTTTGGTCAAATCATGGAATAAAAGCGGTGAATTTTTTGACTTAACAATATACCAAATTTTGACTATAAAATAGTATTGATATTCAATGATTTATTTAATTTAAATATTTCTTGCTGACCTATTTTAAGATATATCTGACTTATTGAAATTCATTCTTTCTTATCAACGATTGCCGCTATTTAAAGCCGGAATGCCACCCAAAACCAAAAAGTCTGTCTATGAGTCAAACTGTACGTGCAAGCTACCTGCTCCCGGTCTCTCTATTATTATGCTTGTTTTTTCCCCTGGCAATCCTGGCTCAAAGCCTAGTGGTCCATGGCACCATTAAAGACGCTGACGGCAAACCCATAGCCGGAGCCTCCATCGTCGTGAAGGGATCTTCCAAAGGGGTTACCAGCGCCAGTGATGGAACCTATAGCATTTCCATTCCCAGTGCCAATGCGGTGTTGGAATTTTCTTATGTGGGGTTCTCCGCTAAGACCATCAATGTAAAGGGTAAAACCTTACTCGACGTTAGCCTGGAGGCGGCCGGCGGTCAAATGGTCGATGTATTGGTCGTGGGGTACGGGACCCAGAAAAAGAGCGACGTGACCGGCGCCATTTCCTCTATAAAGAATAAAGATTTTAAAGACCAGCCCGTATCTAACCTCGCCGTTTCCATTGAAGGAAAGCTGTCCGGGATCAATGTTACGCAACCCTCCGGTACACCTGGAGCGGGTTTGCTGGTCTCCATCCGGGGAGCACAGAATCCCTTGTATGTAGTTGACGGTGTACCTATGCTCAGTGAAAGTTTTTCTTCCCTCAATACGGCCTATAACCTGAGCGGTCAGGCAACGGGTACAGGGCAAAACATCAGTTCCATCTCCGATATCAACCCTGATGATATAGCCTCCATAGAAGTGTTGAAGGATGCCTCTGCTGCTGCTATCTATGGAGCCAGGGCAGCCAATGGCGTCGTGCTGGTGACGACCAAAAGAGGGAAAGCGGGTAAAACGAATATCAACCTCAACTATTATACGGGCATTCAGAACCTGGAAAAAATGATCCACTTTCTGAATAGCCAGCAATTCCTGGCACTAACCAACGACGCCATTGCCCAGGACATAAATGTGTACAACAACGAATCCAAAGCGGCCGGATATGATACCTCCCGTTACGGTAACCTGGCCGTGCTACAGGGTGTAGGCATCGTGGATGGCAATGGAAATCCCATTGCGGATGCGGCCGCTCAGTATTATGATCTGTCCAGCGGGGTCAATACCAATTGGCTCAAACAAGTCTTTAGGACAGCGCCCATCAATAACGTGGAATTATCCGCCAGCGGAGGAAATGATAAAACCCGGTTTTTTGTAGGGGGCGGTTACTTTGACCAGAACGGGATCATCATTGAGAATTACTTCAAACGCTACAACGTACGATTGAGCATCGATAACCAGGCAACAGATCGTCTCAGCTTTGGAACGACCATTACCGCCTCCAGGTCAGATAACAAACGGAGCTTTAATGACAATACGTATACGGGTATCGTAACAAACGCCCTGGGTGCGTCTCCTTTGATGCCCGTTTTCTCTTCTCCCGGTGTATACGCAGACTTTACACAGTATCAGGCAAGCTGGCTCTCTGATAACCCCGTAAAAAGCGCCCAGCAGATCAATGCCCATACTTATTCTGATAGGGTCATCGGTTCGGTATATGGAGAGTACAAGATCTTTTCCACCTTGAAGTTCCGGACCAGTTGGGCTATAGACTACAACGACGTTTCTGACAACCAATACTTCTCCGCACTCACGGTGGATGCACAGACCGTAGGCGGTAAACTGCTGGAAGGCCGTTTAAACAGTTTTACCTGGCTGAACGAAAATACCCTCACTTTTCAAAAAGCATTTGGCAGTCATAACCTCACCCTTTTAGGTGGATATACCCAGCAATCCGACCAGGTTCAGCAAAGTGCCTTACAGGGAACCGGATTCCCGCAAACGGGCAACGTCCAGGACATTTCCGATGCGGCCTTTGTTTCCCGGCCAACCATTCCGTTCCCGGTCACCACTTCCACCCTCCAATCCTTCCTGGGTAGGGTCAACTACGATTACCAGGGAAAATACCTGGTCACAGCGACGATGAGGGCGGACGGTTCTTCCCGCTTCCCCTCCAACGAGCGCTTTGGTTATTTTCCTTCTGCCTCTTTGGGTTGGAACATTACCAAAGAAAAATTCCTCAATGACAACCCTATCTTCAATACGGTTAAGTTAAGGGTAAGCTATGGTTTGACGGGTGATCAGGAAATTCCGGACTACCAAAACCAGGTATACTGGGGCCCTGCCCGCTATAATGGCTCTGCCGGATTGAGCCCCCTGAACCTCTCTGCTCCGGCTTTGTCCTGGCAGAACAATAAGACCTTTAACACGGGTTTGGACCTGGACCTATTCCATCATTTTATCAATGGATCCATTGAATACTTCGTTTCTGAAAGAACAAAATTGTTAGGACAGCAGCCGGTAGCGGGCACCACTGGATTTGGCTCCATCATCACCAACTCCGGTCAGATTGAGGATAAGGGCTGGGAATTTCAATTTGCTACCAACAATATCCACACGGGCCATTTCACCTGGACCTCCTCTTTTAATATTTCCTTCCTGAAGAATAGGATTAAATCCCTGGCCGTAGATAGTCAGTATGTGAGTGCCTATAACGACCAATCACCTACCAATATCCTCAAAATAGGCAAGCCCGTTGGAGAGTTCATCGGGGTTCGCTTTGCAGGTGTGAACGTGCAGAACGGAGACGCAGAATATTATGACAACATGGGTCATCTGGAGCGGGCGGACCAGGTGAATTTCACCAGGGACGCCACCATGATCGGAAGCCCAAGACCTAAATTTTTCGGTGGATTAACCAATAACTTCCAGTATAAAAATCTCGACCTGGTTATAGCCCTCCAATTCAGTTATGGCAATAAAGTATTCAACCTGATCCGTACCACTTATGAAAGCCTGGGTTGGAGCGGGGCTTCTACACCGGGTTCTGCTTATTTGCCACAGGTATATGCCAACAACGATACCCGTGTGGAAAAGCGATGGGAAAAGCCCGGGGACCATACCGATATTCCCAGGGCTTCTTTCTTGCTACAGAATTACTTCCCCAACTCCGACGAGTTTATGGAAAACGGAAGCTACCTGAAGATCCGCACCGTCAACCTGGGATATACCATTCATAAGCTAAAAGGCTTCAGCTCTGCCCGCTTATATGTTCAGGCCCAGAACCTGCTGGACATCACCAAATACATTGGTTTCGATCCCGAAGTCAGTTCAACGGGTGGGGGCAATGACCAGACGGCTGGTATCGACTATGCTGCCTATCCGCAAGCAAGGACCTTCACCTTTGGCGTTAACCTGAATTTCTAAGCTTTTTCAAACCTACGAACCAATGAAACAAAAACTTCCCATATACGGTTTACTGGCGGCCCTGCTCCTGGGGAGCAGTTGCGCCAAGCTCAATCAGTTATCTCCGACCAGCGTGACCGCTGCTCAGATGTTCCACGACACCACCAGCCTCAATGAGGCCCTGGTGGGCCTGTACGCTACACTGGAAGTCCAGGAGTACTATGGGGCCTATTATCCCATGCTTTCCGACCTGAACAGCGACAACGGCATAGCCGGTGGCTATAACAATACGTCTCTCAATGAATTCGGCGCCTATAGTGTCACCTCTTCCAACCTGTTTGTACAGAATATGTACGTGGCATTGTATTATACCGTAACTACCGCCAACGATATTCTGGTCGGGGAAGGCGGGATCAGCGATACCGCCCAGCAGACCCAGCAATTGCTGGCCAGTGTGAAGGGGCAGGCACTGGCGATCCGGGCACTGGCAGACTTCGACCTGTTGCGCGCTTTCGGGTATCATTGGGACACGACATCTATCTATGGGATACCTATCGTTACGACGGTACAAACCGCGGACAGTGTAGTGCCCAGGGGTACCGTGGCAGCTTCGTATAATTCCATCATTGCCGACCTGAATGCGGCTTCGACGCTGCTGAGTGGAGACGCGGACCGGAATCCGAATTATATTAACCCTGCCGTCATCAATGCCTTGTTGGCCAGGGTGTACCTGTATAAAAAAGATTATTTCCATGCCGCAGCTTACGCCACGCTGGTGATTAATGATGGGGCCTTTTCCATCTTGGATCAAAACGGATTCCCCACCATCTATACGGCTAAAAACAGCAAGGAATCGATATTAGAGCTGCCCTTTAACCAGCAAAACCAAAGTGAATACAATATCACGACCTATGCCCGTCCAGATGCGGCGTCAACGGAAGTGCTCTTCATTGCTTCCCAGGAATTGCAGACTTTCTTTCAGAACAGGCCGCTGGATTTAAGGATCAACCTCCTGGATTACAGTAGCCCGAACTTCCAGCCCAATGGCCGGACGCTCAAATATTCCAGTGATATTTCGCAGAAAGATAACTCGGCTTATGTGTTGCGCATATCCGAAATGTACCTGATCAGGGCTGAAGCGCTGGGCAGAACCAATGGGTTGGCTGACCTCAATACGGTCATGACCAATAGGGGTATGACCGCCTTATCACTCTCAGACGTTCCGGATGATCCAACCTATGCCCAGGCTGTTTCAGACGAAAACAGGGCAGAGTTCAACTTCGAAGGTCATCGTTATTTTGACCTGGCCCGTACAGGACAAATTGCCAATGTGCTGGGTGTGCCTGCTTCTAATTCCGTATACCCTATTCCTTTGGTGCAAATCAACGCTACCAATGGGGTAGTGGTACAAAACCCAGGGTATTGATATGTCCAGATCTCCGGAAAGTAAATCATTGAGATCCGCTTTTTTTTCAGCAGTGAAAGAAAACCCGGACGTGCAGTGGAGCCGTTGCCAGTTCCTCCGTCAGGCTGCACTGGCAACGGGGGCAGTCGTGGCAACGCCCTGGCTGGCTAGAGCGGCAGGGGCTGCGTTGGGGCAGGCAGGGCTGGCGGTCGGAGATGCGCAAGGTCCGCGCGTAGTCATTGTCGGGGCCGGTATAGCTGGTTTGAATGCTTGCTACCAACTCCAGAAAAAGGGCGTTCAGGCGACCTTATATGAAGGTTCTTCCAGGGTAGGAGGGAGGATGTTCACCCTAAAGGATAAAATGGGTAATGGCATCACCACCGATGTTGGCGGAGAATTTGTGGACAGTACGCATGAGGATATTATTGGGTTGGTCAAGGAATTGGGGTTGAGCTTATATGATCTTCGGGAAGATCCCCTCACCCCAAAGACTTATTACTTCGGAGGGATGGAAAGAGACCAGGAAGCGTTGAAAGCCGCCCTGGCTCCCTTTGTGCCCAGGCTGGTGGCCGATATTCATTCACTGCCCCAGGCCATTAGTCACGAGACGGCAGATCAATTCCGTCATTTAGACAATCAATCCATTACGGAATACCTGTCAGCCATTGGGATCAACGGGTGGCTATACGATTATTTGAATGTGACCCTGACCAGGGAATATGGGATGGAAGCCTCGGTACAATCAGCCGTGAATTTCCTGATCATGTTTGAAGCGCCTACCGGACAGGAAAAAGATTATGAACTGTTCGGTCAGGATCATGAAGTATCCAAGATTAAGGGGGGAAGCCAGCACCTGACAGATGCCCTTTACGACAAAGTGCGCCCACAGGTCAGGCTGGAAAACCGGCTAACGGGCATTTCAGGAAGCATTGCGCAGGGATATGCTTTGATGTTTGAGGTAGACGGACAGCTCCGGAAGGTGGAAGCCGACTATGTATTGCTCACCTTGCCTTTTACCATATTGAGGGACCTGCAATGGGACCTGGATATGCCTCCTCAAAAGTGGGCCTGTATCAAAGAAATAGGCTATGGCAATAGCTGTAAGTTTGTATTGGGTATGGATGGTAAGCCTTGGAGAAAGGCTGGGAAGCGAGGCTATACGTTCACCGATCTGAACTTTGGATGTGGGTGGGACAGCTCCCAGCAGCAGTCAGAGACAAGGGGCGGGTTTACCGTATTTGGAGGTGGGGACTTTGGTAAGATCATGGCCGCCTCCAATAAGACCACCTTGATTGATGCTTACCTGCCGGGATTAGACGCCATCTATCCAGGATCACGCGGGGCTTTTAACCAACAAACGATTCAATACTGCTGGAGCCAGAACCCTTTTGTAAAAGCAGGGTACAGCTCCTTTAAAAAGGGACAATGGTCTACGTTAGCGGGTTGGGAGGGCGTTCCTGTAGGGAACATCTTCTTCGCCGGTGAACACGTCAGCAGGGATTTTCAAGGATATATGAACGGGGGGGCTCAGACAGCCAGGGTAGCCGTGGACGCCATGGTCCAAAAAATGAACACCGTGCTCCAAAAAATGGATGCCAACAAATAAACGCTAATTACAACTATGGGAAACGCGGAAGCATTACTGAAGCGGAGAAAACAATGGGTGCCTGATGCGATTGGTATTTTTAATCCTTCCACGGCAGTAAGTGGAAATGGAAGTATGCTCATCGATGCGGATGGCCATGAAATGATAGACTTTGCCGGCGGCATAGGTGTGGTCAATGCCGGGCATTGCCCTCCTCCTGTTGTCAAGGCTATCCAGGCTCAGGCCGAAAAGCTGATCCATTGCAGCTTTAACGTAGCGACTTATGAGGTATATGTGCAATTGGCGGAAAGGCTGGCCCGCCTGTTCCCGCACGGAGACCACACAAAAGTGATGCTCACCAACAGTGGGGCAGAGAGCATAGAAAACGCCATTAAAATTGCCCGGCAAGCTACGGGCCGGCCCGCCATCATTTGTTATGAACAAGGCTTTCACGGGCGTACCATGATGGCTATGACACTTACTTCAAAGGTGGGGTACAAATTGGGTTGCGGACCTTTTGCGCCCGAGGTATATAGGATACCCTTCCCCGATCATTACCATGATGGGAAGGGGCAGAGCCTGGAGGAATTCAGCGCCGGACAGCTTAGGGAATTGGAATTGTTCTTCCAGCGCCAGGTGCCTGTGGAGCAGGTAGCAGCCATACTGATGGAGCCTGTACAAGGGGAAGGGGGATTCAATGTGGCGCCTCCCGATTACCTCAAAGGCCTCCGGGAAATCTGCACTAAGTATGGTATCCTACTTATATTGGATGAAGTACAAAGTGGTTTTGGGCGTACAGGGAAGTGGGCAGCATACCAGCACTTTGGGGTGGTGCCTGACCTTTCTACCTGGGCTAAATCGCTGGGTAGTGGTATGCCCATCGGGGCGGTCATAGGAAAGGCGTCTATCATGGATGCCTGTAAACCATCTACCATAGGAGGTACATATCCTGGTAATCCGGTTTGCTGTGCGGCCGCTTTGGCCACACTGGACTATATGGAAGAGATAGATATCAACACCAAAGGCCAGCGGGTTGGCCATACCGTTAGGGAACGTTTTAACGCCTGGCAGAAGCGATTTCCCGCCATTGGAGACGTAAGGGGACTCGGGGCCATGATGGCCTTTGAGCTGGTAAAGAACGGGGACCCCTTCCAGCCGGATGCTGATTTGTGTAAGCGGCTCATCGCCTGGTGTGCAGGGCGTGGATTAATCATTATCAACGCAGGTATACAGGGAAATGTGATCCGCATACTCAGTCCGCTGGTGATAGAAGCGGAGACGCTCGCCAAAGGATTGGACATTATTGAACAAGGGTTGACTGAAATTATCGGATCATGACAAATCTATTCATAAACGGAGCCTGGATCCCGTCCCAAAGCGGGCAAACCATAGCCTTGGTCAACCCTGCCACGGAAGACACCATAACGGAATTGGCATACGGGGGTGCGGCAGATACGATGCTGGCCATTGATGGGGCTCAGGCCGCCTTCAAAGAATGGGGCAAAACAACACCCTACATCAGGGCGGCTATCCTAAAAAAGGCGGCCCAGTTGATGCGGGATCGGGTGGAGGCCTTGGCTATCGATATGGTCAAAGAAAGTGGTAAACCTTTGGCAGAAGCCAAGGGGGAATGGCAGGTAGCCGCCAACCTGTTTGAGTGGTATGCCGAAGAAGGCAAACGCGCCTATGGTAAGGTTATCCCTACCAATCGTCCTGACAAAAGAAGCCAGGTGATTTATCAGCCTTTGGGGGTGGTGGGGGTGATCACCGCCTGGAATTTCCCGGCCTATAACCCCGCAAGGGCATGGGCTGCCGCATTAGCGGCTGGTTGTACCGTGGTAGCCAAGCCAGCGGAGACAACGCCCTTATCTGCCATACATATGGTCTCCCTGCTTAAAGAGGCAGGGCTTCCGGATGGCGTTTGCCAATTGGTCATGGGTGACGCGCCAGGAATCGGACAAGCCATGCTGGATCATCCTGCCTTAAGAAAGATCAGCTTTACCGGAAGCACCCGGGTGGGGAAAATACTCATGGACGGGGCGTCCAAAACGCATACCCGTTTATCCCTGGAACTGGGTGGGAACGCTCCTGTAATTATTTTTCCGGACGTAGATGTGGAAGCTGTGGCAAAAGCAGCGGCCCTGGCCAGGTTCCGCAATAACGGACAGGTTTGCATAGCACCCCAGCGTTTTTATGTGCACAAGGGTATCCTTGACGCTTTTTCCAAAGCGTTGGTAGCGCAGGTGGCTGCCCTTAAAGTAGGCAGCGGGTTTGATGCCGCTACCCAGCTTGGGCCATTGATTACCCTGCAACAAAGGGATAGTGTAAAGTCGTTAATGGATGCGGCCCGGAACGAAGGTAGTGTGGTGCTCACCGGGGGGAGCAAACCCTCGGGGCTGGACAAGGGGTATTACTTTGAGCCCACAGTGGTTTCAGCAGTGGGACGGGAGAGTTGCCTGGCGACCAAAGAGATTTTTGGCCCAGTTCTACCCTTATTTTCTTTTGACAGCCTCTAAGAGGTATTGGATATGGCCAATAAGACTGAGTATGGACTGGCGGCCTATGTTTTTACCAATCATCTCCCTACGGCCGTTGCTGCTTCAGAGAGGCTGGAATTTGGCATCGTCGGCATCAACGAGTGGACACCCCATGGAACGGAACTGCCTTTTGGGGGTTGGAAATCAAGCGGGCAAGGGCATGAAAGTGGGTCTGAAGGCTTGTATGAATACCTGGAAAAAAAGTTGATCTCCATAGGTGGTCTTTCTCTCTAATTGAAAAATACTTCTGAAATGGATTACGGAGTACTCTGTATTATCCCACCCCTGGTGGTCATCATTTTAGCGATTGCCTCCCGAACCTCTTTCGAGCCCTTATTGATCGGTTGTCTGGTGGGGTTTCTGCTCATAGGCTATAAGGAACATACCAATGTGTTTTCGGATTTTATCGCCTCTTTCTATAAGGTCATGGAGGACGAAAGCAGTGTGTGGGTCATCCTGGTTTGTGGCTTGTATGGATCGCTGATCGGCTTGATGGTCAGGAGTGGAGGCACCATGAAGTTCGGGGAGTGGGCGCTCAAAAAAATAAAGACCCAGCGCCAGGCCCTGATGGGCACCTGGGTATTGGGTTTGCTGATCTTCCTTGATGATTACCTGAGTGCGCTTACGGTGGGTCTTTCCATGCGCAGGATCACGGATGCTTTTAGAATTCCCAGGTCTAAGCTGGCTTATATTGTCAACACGACCTCTGCTCCCTGGTGCGTAGTGGTGCCCATTTCCACCTGGACCATTTTCGTGGGCAAGCTCCTGGAGACTTCCGGTGTTGCCGCTAAGGGTAAGGGACTGTATACCTACTGGAAGATGATTCCCTTTGTGACCTACGGGTATATTTCTGTATTGCTGATTCCCTTTTTTATTTACGGCTTGCTACCCTGGTTTGGTAAAATGAAAAAGGCCGATAAGGTAGCCGCTGAAACAGGGGAACTCACGCGCATGGAGGTTAGCCTAAGTGGAAGTATTGACGTGACGCCCATGAATGATAAAAAGCAACCCAAGGTGCTGTATTTCCTTTTGCCCATTCTGGTGCTGATGGCTTCCACCATTTACTTTGACATTGATGCGCTCAAAGGGGTGATGGTCACCGTAGCCTTCACGTTTATCTACTATATGATCCTGAAGTTGGGTACGTTCAAGCAATTGTCAGAGACGGTGTTCAGCGGATTTAATTCCATGGTCTATGCCCTGGCCATCCTGATGATGAGTTATATCCTAAAAGACGTCAACGACAAGATGGGATTGACCCAATATGTTTTACACGGGGTGTCTCCCTATGTCAATAAAGCGCTGCTACCTATTCTGGTGTTTGGCTCCCTGTCCTTGATTGCTGTGACCACGGGCTCTTCCTGGGGTTTGTATGCGGTGTCTCTCCCCCTGGTCATTCCCCTGGCCCAGCACCTGGGATCCAATGTATTATTGAACTGTGGGGCAGTCGTCAGTGCAGGCGTATTTGGTTCCAATGCCTGCTTGTATTCGGATGCTACTGTGCTTACCGCCCAGAGTACCCAATGCAATAACCTGGAACATGGGTTGTCCCAATTACCCTATGCCACCATCGCCTTTGGTCTATCGGCCCTGGCGTATCTGATCCTGGGGTATACGGTTTGAAAATGAAAGAAACAATGAAAGCATTAGATAGATATTATCAGGTATTATCCAATGGATTGGTGGTGCAAAATACGCTTCCTGATCACGCTCGACAACTGGAGGAATTGCAGAAAACGGTTTTCCCCACCCTGGCGGAAGACGAGTGGATCAGGGCTGTACATTATCTGAGGCACCTGGAATTATTTCCAGAAGGGCAATTTGTCATTACAGACCAGGACAAGGTGATTGGGATGACGACCACCATGAGGACCCGGTTTGACTTTGAACATTACCACCATACATTTAAGGAAACCATCGCCGGAGGCTGGCTCAGTAATCATGATCCTTTGGGGGATTGGTTGTACGGATTGGATATGGGCATTCTGCCCGCTTACAGGGGTGCCGGACTAGCCAGGGTATTGTACCGGGCTCGTCAGGATATGGCCAGAAGACTGGGACTCAAAGGTCAGCTGACGGTCGGCATGATGAATGGATATGGCGCCCTTTCTCAGCACATGAGCGGAGAACAATACTATCAGGAATTACTGGAGGGCAAACGATCAGATCCCACCTTAAGTGCACAAATGAAAATAGGTTTTGAACCCGTAGCCCTTATGCCCGAACACCTCAACGATCCTTCGTGTGGGAACTACGGTGTACTCATCAAATTAGACATTCAAAAACAGATTTAATATGGGTTTTATACAATTGAAGACGGCCCTTCCTGGGCCTAAGAGCCAGGCAGCCCTTGTTCGAAGGAAAGATGCTTTGCCCGCAGGTTTGGCTAAATCCACAGAGGTGGTAGTGGAATCTGCCAGTGGGGCCCTGGTCAGGGATGTAGATGGAAATCAGTTGATCGACTTTGCCGGTGGCATAGGGATGATCAACGTGGGACACGCAGAACCTCATGTGGTGGCGGCCATCAAAGCCCAGGCCGATAAGTATATCCATACCTGCTCCCTGGTGACCACCATGGAACCCTACCTGGATCTGGCGGAACTGCTCAACAAGCTTACACCGGGAGCGTTTCCCAAGAAGACCTTGCTGGCTAATTCCGGATCAGAAGCCGTGGAAAACGCCGTCAACATCGCAAAGTATTATACGGGCAGGAATGCGGTCTTGTGTTTTGAAGGAGCTTACCATGGACGGACCTTACTTACCCTTAGCCTGACGAGTAAGTATGCTTTGTTCAAAAAAGGATTCGGGTCCTTTGTGTCGGATATATACAGGATTCCGGCGCCCAACATGTTCCGTCGCCCGGAGGGGTTGTCTGAAGAGGCCTATGTGGCATCTTGTATTGGGCAACTGGAGCAGGCCTTTGTAGCCCAGGTGGCGCCGGAGTCCCTGGCCGCCATCATCATAGAACCCGTACAGGGTGAAGGTGGATTCCTGACTATTCCTGCTGCTTATTTGAGGAAGCTTAGGGAAGTTTGCGATAAATACGGCATCGTCCTGATAGCCGACGAGATCCAGTGCGGCGCTTCCAGAACCGGCAAACTCTTTGCCATCGAACACAGTGGCGTGGTCCCGGACATCATCGTGAGCGCTAAATCCATAGGGGCGGGTATGCCTATCAGTGCCGTCACAGGTAAGGCAGAGATCATGGATGCCCCCCACCTGGGTGGGGTAGGAGGTACTTATGGGGGGAGTCCCATTGCTTGCGTGGCCGCCATTGAGGCCCTTAAAATCCTGAGTTCCCCGGCGTTTTTGCGTCGCGTAGAAGAAGTCGGGGAGATTATCCGTACCCGTATGGAAACCTGGAAGGAGAAATTTCCCATTGTCGGAGATGTGCGGGGATTAGGCGCCATGCGTTTGGTGGAATTCGTCAAGGACCGCCGGTCAAAAGAACCTGATCCGGACCGGACCCTGGCCATCATCAAAGAGGCCGTTGCCCATGGCGTAATTTTGATCAGGGCCGGGTTATTCAGTAATTGCATACGTTTGTTACCACCCATCGCCATTACAGATGCCCAGTTGTCAGAAGGGCTGGATGTACTGGAGGCAGCCATTATAAAGTATGGAAACACTACTGGTCTATAATGCCCGATTGATGTCCTTTCAACCCGGATTCGACCCGGCGGGGGCTGATGCTGTGTTTGTGGCTGGGGGCGTGATCCAGGCCATCGGCAAGGAGTTCGAGTTGGAGCCCCTGGTCTTGGCTGGTACCCGGCGCCTGGATGCGGGAGGCAAAGTGCTGATGCCCGGCTTCCATGATACCCATATCCACGTGTGGAAGGTGGGGAACCTACAGACATATATGCTGGATGTCCGGGGTACTTCCAGCATGGAGGACATGCTGGATCTTTTGTCCGATTACCATCGCCGCTATCCTTCTGTGGAGTGGATCACCGCCAGGGGATTCAATGAAGCGGCCTGGGATCCGGGGCGTATGCCTACGCGGAAGGATTTGGACCTGATTATCCCGGACAAACCCGTTTACCTGATCAGGACCTGTGCCCATATAGCCGTCTGCAATACGCAGGCACTTTCATTAAGCGGTATTGGTCCCCATACGGTCCCTCCTTTAGGCGGCATGATTTATCATGATGCTGATGGGAGTCCTAATGGAATTTTGGCCGAAACAGCCTTGGGTCTTGTCACGGCACATATCCCCCCTTATACCAAGGCCGAGTTGAAGCACATGGTCCGAGCTGCCCGACAATCCTTTTACCAAAAGGGCATCACCGCCGTTACAGATCCTGCTGTTGATCCCCTATTGTTGGAAGCATACAAGGAAATGGATGCGGATGGGGAACTGGGCATCCGCCTTCAGGCCATCCCCATTTTGTTACCGGACGGAGGCGCTAAACCTTATTCATTGCCTGAACGCTACCGGTCATCTTTTTTGCAGGTAGATACCGTCAAGTTTTTCTCCGATGGAGGACTTAGTGGGAGAACCGCGGCCCTCAAAAGACCTTACCTGAACACCCAAGATGAAAGAGGGGTGCTTCGCCTGGATAAGGAGCAATATCACAGGCTGAGTCTTACCGCGGTGGAGAAAGGATGGGGGATTGCTACCCATGCCATAGGTGATGAGGCCATAGCCATGGTGCTCGATGTGTACAGTGCTTTGCCCCGTTCAGCCCATTTGCGGATTGAGCACCTGAACCTCCCGGCGCCTGCTGATCTACAAACCATGTCTTGCCTGGGAATAGGCGTCTCTATGCAAAGCATTTTTTTAAGTGAGTTAGGGAAAAACTATCTCCGTTCCCTTGACCAGGCCTACCTCGATCAATGCTTGCCGATCAGGTCCGTGCTTGATCACGGCATATTGATGGCCTTATCTTCTGATGCGCCGGTGGTCAGGGACTTTAATCCCTTCAAGGGTATGGAGGCTGCCCTCACCCGCAGGGACAATGAAGGAGATCTGATCGGCGTTTCAGAGGCCATAGACCTTACCCAGGCCTTAAGGGCCTACACTTATTCCGCTGCTGCACTCAGCCGAATACCAGATATAGGGGCCTTAGCCGTTGGGTGTCGGGCCGATTTCATTATTCTGGATAAGGATCCATTTATCATGCGGCCTGACCAATTAACGGAGGTCTGCGTGGACCAGACCTTTATCGGGGGGACTTGCGTTTGGCGTAGGCCAGGGTCGGCAACAGAAAAACCACAATAGCCACACAGGCAATCAAAGCATAGAAGGCCAATGCATGAAGGCCTGGATCCGTGGCCCCTTGACGGAATTCATGCTTTAACTGGGAGGTCGAAAAGATCGCTCCAATATATCCTACTGTTCTGTATAAGCCAAAGGAGATGCCCGTCCTGTAAGGTGGGGAGGCTTCATATAAAGTGGCCTGGTTGGCAATGGTCAATACGCCGATGGATAAACCTATAAGGATGGTGATACCAATGATCAACACCCCGGAGGTTTGGGTATTGAGCAGAAACAAGCCGGCAGAAGCGCCTATCACGCACAGAGTACCATATAGTAACAAACGAATAAAGCGTTTGGTCCTTGAAACCAACAAGGACACGATCATAGCGGCCAGCGATAATGGCAGCATCATGAGCCCTACGCTGGAGGGATGGATGCCCTTGGATTGTTCCAGCCATTGGGGAAGGCCGTACAAAGTCAGGTACATCACAAAGGTGATGGCAATCTGCCTTAGAAACGTCATGTTGATGGCTACATTGTAAGCCAATAGCCTGACGTCAATAAAGGGCTCAGACCGCCGGAGCGCTATCCATATGAAAAGTCCTAATGCGGCTATGGTTGCCGTGACTTTCCACCAGAGGTCATTTGGATACAACAGGGTAATGAGGAACATGACCATAAATGCGCTGAAGGCAAGAAGGCCTGGAAAATCAAGGGAGCTAAGTTTTTTTGCTTTTTTTGTGACCTCTTTTTCTGATTTATTGAATACAGATATCAGTGCGGCCAGGATTACCAGTGGAATATTGACAAAGAAGATACTCCTCCAGCCAAAATGTTCGGTGAGTATCCCACCTAAGAATGGCCCAAAGGCCAGGGATACCTGGGAAGAAATGGCAATCAGGCTCAGGGCTGTACCGGGTACCACTAACCCCAGCCGGGCATAACGTTGCCGTATCATGGCTATGGAGGAAGGATACGCTGCCGAAGTCCCTAAACCCAATAGGATCCTGGACACAATGAGGGCCGAAAAAGTGGGTGCGTATACACCAATCAATGCGGAGATCAGGATGAGTACAAAGCCTGCCTCGTTCACCTGTTTGGCGCTGAATATGTCTGAGAGCCTACCCATCAAAGGCTGACCAATGGCCGAGGTAAGGTATAGCGGTACAATCAGCAAAGCGCCCGATCCAGTATTGACCTTGAAATATCCACAAATGCTCACAATGGCGGTAGCCAGCATGGTAGAGTTCAGGGGATTCAGCATATTTCCCAAGACCAGGGGCGTCATGAACCATACTACTCCTTTTTCTTTCATCCTTTCCATAGTATCTATTTTTTGATCAGTCTGCCGAGTATCCTGACTGCCTCCTTAATCAATAACTTTTCCTTGTCAGTACATTTTTCTTCTATCTGGGTTTCCAACCAATGCTCCTGCCCCCTTCTGGCAGCCTGTACCACGGCCTTTCCAACGTTGGTAAGCGATACCAGCGTCATTCGCTTGTCCTTTGAAGATGCATTCCGCTCCAGGTATTTGAATCCTTCCAACTTGCCCAGGGTATGGGAAACCAATTGAGAGGACATTTTAAGGACCTCCGAGATTTTAACCGGCGGTACTTCTTCCATTTTCAGCACCAAAATCATGACATCCCAGTCCGTCGACGTCAAGCCAGAAGGGTCTTCCACCTTTCTCATTTCCCTGTTGAGGTGACTGATCAGATAGCGGAGGTCCTGGACCAGGAGTTGGGTCTCTTTTGTATTCATATTATCAAAATGATTTTGCAAAACTATTTTATAAAATGATTTTGATAAAATATTTTTTTGGAGCTACCTCAGCGGCAAGCCTTCTGGCTCCAGCAGTAATCTGGGAGAAGCCTATTAAATTTGGTCTATGAATACACCTAACATCGGATGGATCGGACTGGGAAAAATGGGCACACCCATGACCCAGCAATTACTCAAATCAGGTTATAACCTGATCGTTTACAATCGGACAAAAGAAAAGGAAGCGGCTTTCCAAGCTATGGGGATAGGGACAGCGCCCAGCCCTGCTGCCCTGGTTAACCAGACAGATTTTATATTTCTGATGGTAACCGATGACCAGGCGGTCAGGGAGATATTTTCCGGAGAAGATGGACTGTTGCGTGCCAGACCCACCGGAAAGATTTTTATCAACATGAGTACGGTTTCCCCGGACGTAAGTAAGGAAATGGCGGCTGAGTGCCGCAAGTATGGCAACGAATATGTGGATGCCCCTGTTTCCGGATCAGTTAAGCAAGCCACAGAAGGCCAATTGGTCATCATGGTTGGTGCTGAGGAAAAAACATTTTTGCAGGTAAAACCGGTGCTGGACCGTATAGGTAGACTAAGCTTGCGCGTGGGCCCAACGGGGGCCGGAAATACAGCAAAGCTGGCCATTAATACCTTGCTGGCTATCTGCTCCCAGGGATTGAGCGAGGCCGTTCTTTTTGCCAAACACAATGGCATAGCCGTAGACGATTTTACCCAACTGCTCAACCATAGTGCCTTGGGTAGCCCGTACTTTAAAATTAAAGGAGATGCTATTGTGCAAAAGAATTTTCAACCTGCTTTTGCCTTAAAGCATATTGCCAAAGACCTGAGACTGGCCCATGATAAAGGGTTGACTACACCTCTGGCGATAGAAACCTATCAGACCTTTCAGGAAGCGGAGCCAACCCTGGGAGAAGAAGATATTATTGCGGTGTTTAAGTCGCTGGGCGCCTAGAAGTAGGTCGAGAGTCCCAAGCTGAAACCTGCCGTCGTCCCGATCGTAGCCCCGATGAAATCCCCGGTAATATCCCGGGCACGTTCGTGGCGGTAATTAAAGCGCAAAACCGTCTGGGGGGTGGGCCTGAAGCTGATGGCCGGCATGATGCTCCAAAGGTCGTTGTACATACGGGTACCCGTTGAGCTAAACGTACCAACGTTCCAATCCACGTATTCTCCGCGTACAGCGAGGTTGATGGAGGCATTGTTCCAATCCAGGATCCTTCCCCTATATACAGGCTGCACCACGTCTATGAAACCGCCGAACTGACGGGAACTATACTCTTGTGTGTAATTGGGCGGTAAATGGACAAATATCCAGGCCCATTCCGTGATGATATTGGTATGGGTGGGTAAGGTTGTGTTGAAATCCACGTCGTATACTGAAAGCCTGCGCTTGTAATCTACCTGTGCTCCCTCAATCTGCCAGGTATTATACACGCCTCCCATATAGGACAATCCCAATTCTCCGATCTTGTCATGACGGACAGAAAGTTTACCCGTGTACAAGGGTTCACCACTGGCACTTTCGGTGAAGCGGTTAACACTGCTTTTGGCTGCGGGCAGGAAGGTTTTCCCTTGGGTATTATCGATGATGGAATCATTGAAACCACCGGTGAGGTAGAACTCATAACCGAACATCCAATGATTCTTATACTCTTTACCGTAGAGGCCAAAGCCAGTATTGCTCCAGGTATCTGGAAGCATCTGGGTCATGGCGATGGGACGATCGGTGAACTCCCATTTAGGCCCGTCATGGTTCTGGTTGAAGGCGCCAATGGGATTGACGATCATGCCGCCCCTTAAATTGATCAGGGGATGGAATTCTATGTCCAATGCCGCATACTCTACCTCAAAACTTCCTCCACCAGCGTCTCCTGGGTCTCCGGTGGGATCATTCTCATATTCGATCTCTGAAAGGAACTTGATATGCTTGGTAATGGTGGAGGCCACAAACAGGCTGAATCGCCTGAATTGAAACTGGTTTCCAACGGTAATCCCGGAAGTCTTAACATATTGCCAATTGGATTCCATATATCCGCCAATGGATACAGGGGTTTTACCCAACTGGAGGAAGGGACGATTATAGATGGCGTCCATGTTCAGGGAGTGCGGAATGGTATCTTTTTTTTCTGGTGTCTTGAGCAAGGAACTGTCGATCTGAGCCTGAGCACTGAGGCAACCAAACAAAACAGCAGCAACGACAGCAATTAATGTACGTATCATCATTTCAGAGAGATATAGAGTTGATTGTTTTGGATAGCGACCGGAAAGGTTCGGAGATTGGTATCGGCAGGCCCGTTCTGAACGATGCCCTTGGAAGTGAACTCACTACCATGTGCTGGACATTCCAGCCTGTCGCCGAATACCTGGAGCTCTGCCCCCTGATGGGTGCAACGCATGAGTAAAGCCGAATATTCGGTATCACTGAACCGGTATACACAAATGGGGTACTTCATCTTATCATTGCTGACGACTACATATTTTTTATGGCCGTCTTTCCCATTCTGAAAAGCACTCACAGGTACGACCATATCCGAATCGCTGATGGTGCCGTTCACTTGTTTGGAACTGGTGCAGCCTTCCATCAGGGCTGTGAGAACGGCTCCACTCAGGCAGGCCATTCCACAGGTTTTTATAAACGCTTTTCTTTCCATAGGTACCTTATAAAGATTTCAGGAAGGTCAATAATGCATTCCTATCTGTAGTAGATAATTTCTCAAACCGGCCTTCGCTGACGGCGGCTTCTCCTCCGTGTAGTTCAATGGCTTGTTCAATGCTATGGGCCCTTCCGTCGTGCAACAGGTAAGTGTTTCCTCCTTGCACATTGGGCGCCAGTCCTAATCCCCACAAAGGAGTCGTGCGCCACTCGGAAGTCTGTGCCGTACCTTCTGTATAATGGTCGTCCAAACCGGGTCCCATATCATGCACCAGCAAATCCGTGAATGGATTGAAGGTTTGATTAGCCAGGGCTGCGATGGGAGAATAACCAGTCGTCAGGGTTTGTTTGTGGCAGGTTTCACAGCCAATCTGTACGAAGACCTGATTACCTGCCAGGACAGTAGGATCATTGGGATTGCGTTGAACGGGTGTCTGTAAACAGGTTACGTAAAAGACAGTGCTGTTCAGGGTCGTATTGTCCACCTCCGGAACGGAAGGGGTTACCGAAGGCGTAGGGTCGAGGTAATTGGATGGGTTATTGGGCAGGTAGGTGGAGGTGATCCCCATATCCCTGCTGTAGGCGTTGACGGTTTGTTCCAACAGGTTATATACATCTGCTTTTCTTCCGAAACGGTGAATGTATTTACCATCACCCCTGGGAATAGCCCCGTTCAAAGGGGTAGCCCAACTAGGAATGGTGTCGTAATTGGGATGTCCCCTCACCCCATCTGGGTTATTTAGGTTAGCAGCGGCCATATTCAGGATTTCAGAGTCCGGTACGGCTTCCAAAAAGCCTACCCCGGCAGTAATGGGCGCAATAAACTGGGTACTGGTAGCTCCAGGTGGAACGGCTTCTGGTGTATACCCGGGAAGACAGAAAGTGCCTAACTGAGGAGCCCCTTCAGCAAGGAATTTGTTGCCCGTGGTATCGGATTGACCGAATCGGGTCAATATGGTAAAAGGATGCCCACGGTTATCACTGGAATGGCAGTTTCCGCAGCCTGAGGCTACAAAATAGGGACCCAGACCAGAAGAGGAGGAGCGCACCCTGAAAAATTCGTTATTACCCGCAGAAAAAAGGATGGTTTGGGCACTGGACATGGATACGGGACCGCAAAGCCCCTCGGAGGGATCGATCATGGAGGGTAGCAATTTGCTACAAGCAGTAAAGGCAACGATGCCCACCACAATGGCGGAAGTTGCGAGAATTGATTTGTGTCGCATAAGCGCCCCAAAGTTACCTGGTCATACCTGGGGGGGCTGCCGAATTTGGGAAAAGGCTTTTCGAGATAGGGAAAATTATCTACGAAAGATGGTAAAGATGCTTATATTACAATTACTAATAAACTGCCATGATCACTTTTCGTAGCTCCCTGCGCGCACTTTGGAAGCAAAAAATCTTCACCCTTATTAACATTCTAGGGTTATCTATTGGGATTAGTACGGCTTTAGTCATCTATTTGATCGTCCAGTACGATTATGGATTTGACCATTTTGAACCCGATAAGGACCGGATTTACCGGGTAATTACCCGTTGGGACCAAGGAGCTAACGCCGGAGTGGCTGTTCCAGCTTATCCGGCTATGCAGCAAATGACGGGGCTGGATAAAGTGGTTCCCTGGTTCGGATTTTATGACTGGAGGACCGTCGTCTCTATCCCTACCAAAGGTGGTCAGGCACCCAACGCATTTAAGAAGCAGGAGGGCCTGATCTTTACCAATTCGGATTATTTCGATTTATTTCCCCGGGAATGGCTGGCTGGTCATGCGGGAACCTCCCTCAAAGATCCCTACCAGGTAGTGCTGACCAAAAGCCGTGCGGATCTCTATTTTCCAGGCGTTCCTTATACCGATGTGGTTGGCCGCTCCCTTATTTTGGATGATACGCTAAATATGGTCGTTTCCGGAGTGGTCAAAGATCTTAGGCATAGTTCCGATTTCGATAATAATGTGTTCCTTTCCGTAGCTACGATCGCAACCCACCGGGGTCTGAAACAGAGTTACCAATGGGATCAATGGGGTAGTACCAACTCCAACTGGCAGGTGTTGGTTAAATTATCCAATGGAACCCAGCCGGCCGCCATCAACAAACAATTGCTTTACCAGTTTCAGCTCCACAATGGAAAGGACGATAAAGCCCTTAGGGTTCTTCAGCCCCTGAGCGTCATCCATTTCGATGAACAAACCGGAGGTTCAGCATCCAGGACAACCTTGGTCAGTCTCAGCATCCTGGCCTTATTTATCTTACTACTGGGGGCCATTAACTTCGTAAACCTCTCTACCGCCCAGGCCATGAAAAGGGCCAAGGAAGTAGGTATGCGCAAAATCCTGGGAAGCTCCAGGTTGAGCCTCATCCTACAGTTCCTAAAAGAAACCTACCTGATCACGACCATCAGCACCATACTATCACTGGTTTTCGTTCCATTTATCCTGAAATTATTTTCGGACTTCCTGCCTGATGGTTTGACGTTCGATACCATGTGGCAGCCCCAGTTATTTGTTTTCCTGCCCTTGCTTATCCTGGTGGTTGGCGCTTTGGCGGGCGTTTATCCGGCCTTGGTGCAAACCGGATTCGATCCTTTGTCAGTTACCAAGAACCAGCCCGTTTCCCTTACAGGATCTACGCGGGGATCTTACCTGAGGAAGGGATTGACCGTGTTTCAGTTCATTACCGCCCAAGTATTCATTATCGGTGTTCTGGTCGTCAATGCCCAGATCCATTACTCCATCAATAAAGAAATGGGTTTCCGTAAAGAAGCCATCATCAATTTTTACTTGCCTACGGATTTTCAGCACCCGGATAAAAAAGGGTATGTGCTTAGGGATAAGATAAAGACTATTCCTGGTGTGGATGCGGTTAGTTTTGGCAATCAATCTCCCGCTTTTTCCGGTATGATGTCCACGAACATCCATTATTTGGATGGAAAAAAGGACATGCAAATCCAGCCCGATAGCCGATCAGGGGATGAGTACTATATTTCCCTCTATCATATTCCTATAGTGGCTGGCCGCAATCTTACACCTGCTGATTCCGCAACGGAGCTCCTGGTCAATGAAACCATGGCCAGGCAAATGGGTTTCACCCATCCCAATGAGGTACTGGGCAAAACACTTAATCTGGGGACTTCACCCCTGCCCGTCGTGGGGGTCATGAAGGATTTTGACCTGACTTCTACGCATACCGCCATTCATCCCCTGATCTATTACATGGACAAGAAATATGGTTACGTCATGCACGTTGCCTTAAGTCCCAATCCAGACAACTGGAAGTCAACCATCACTCAGATTGAAAGGACATGGAAGGAATTTTATCCTGAGCAGGACCTTGATTATACCTTCCTGGACCAAACCATTAAAAGCTTCTATGACCGGGAAACCAAACTTTCCAAATTGCTAACCTGGTCTGCCTCGATCGCCATCCTGATTAGCTGTTTGGGCCTTTTGGGCCTCGTCATTTTTACGGCCAACCAGAAGACCAAAGAAATTGGTATTCGCAAAGTGCTGGGTGCTACAGTCCTTCAGATTATCACCCTGCTGTCCAAGGATTTTTTGTTGTTGTTGGGGATTGCCTTTGTGATAGCCGTGCCTGTTGCCTGGTATTTTATGAACAAATGGCTTGAGGATTTCGCCTATCATACTGCCCTGTCCTGGTGGCTGTTTGCCTTGAGCGGCCTGCTGATGATGACCATTGCCATGCTGATTCTGGTGTTTAGAGCCAGGGCTGCTGCCTTGATGAATCCGGTTAAAAGTTTACGTGCTGAATAAAAAACGGTAACCTTTTTCATGATCCGGGGTATTGACTGGTACAATCCCCCAGATCATGAAAAGGAATACTGCCATTTCCGCAATGGCCCTGGCGTTTCTTTGCAGTTGCGCTACCATGGGCCACGATACGGGCGCCAGCCAAACCATGTATATTACCGTTTCCTGCAAACGATCGTCTGAATTGAGTAAGGTTATCGTACAAAGATTAGAAATGATACAAGCGAATACTATTTATATTGAAGATGGAATAACGGAATATGATATTCACGGTGTATGCAAGTCTGATTTGACGCCGCTGTATAAGATCGTCGACTTAAAGGATGAATTGAGTATTGTCCCTGGTGTGTTTGAGGTGCGCCTTGATGATGGGCGTACTGCATCGCGGCCTTCCGCAGCCGACAGGGTTCTTCCGATGCATGGATATTAATTTTTAGTCCTATTTCCAGGTCTAAACTGATGGAGATGATCCGTACTTCGGGAGTATCTTCCATTCCATATAGTCTCCGCCGGCAGATTTGTCACCAGGATTCCCTTCAGCACGCAGACTTGCCCACCCAGGAAAAATACTTGCCCATGATACGGCAAGCGGAAAAGGACGGCAAAACACTTTCCTCTAACCTGGCCCTGCTGGAAGACAGGCGTAAATCTATGGGCTTACAGCCTATGAGCGAATACATGACCAATTTTAACCAGGCCTGGGACCTGGAGGCCTATTAGAAGGAACTCCCCATGATTCAGCAGATCCTGCAACGTCAGGGGAGCTAACACCGAACTCAGATTAACGGGATTATCCGTCTAAGGTTTGGATACCTAAGATAGAGACCGGCCCATACATTGATCCCGGGTCCCATCCCAAAATAATTTTCCGCCTTTTTCAATCACATTGTCTATGATCTGCAAAGTGACGCCTTCTGAAGAAGGGTCAGTAGATAAGGTGATCACGCCCTGGTCAATTGCTCCTGGTTGGAAATATTTTTTTTCGATGTACAAAGTATCTGCTCTTCCATCGGAGGCAGCACTGTATATATCCGTCAGGTCTACCAGTATGTGGTGTTTGCCCTGAGCCTGGGCAATGTCGTTAAGAAAGCAATGTTTCGTTCATCTCCCTTTTGTCGTATAAGGCGTAAATACGCTCTTCAGCCAACGTCAGGAGATTCTTCAGTCGTATAGGATCCTGTTCGTTGTCGGGAAACGTTCTATGTGTAGACAATAAAATTGAAACGGCGGGCGCGCCGTATGACGACCTATTTCGTCACCTCCACCTTGAAGGTATCCTCCAGACATCCGAGTTTGTCTTTCACTGTGTAGGTTTGAGTGGCATCTGGAGTCAGGCTGATGGTTTTGGTCGTTGCTCCATTACTCCACTGATATTCGCTTACAAAGGAAGCGGTGAGGGTAACGGGCTCGTTCTTTTTAGCGGGTACGGTCTGATGTTGATTTACATTTTTCATGATGGTGAACTGATCCCGGACAGCACCGTCTGCGCAAACCCATTTCAGGTCTAGCCGGTTGCCTTGGATTTCCAGCATCGATGCACCTCCGTGAATCGCATCGGAATAAGGGAGGGCTGTATGCGGGTAGGTCTTTTGCATGCCACCCAGCTGACCTGCGGAACCACTGACTACGTATATGGTGCCTTTGTAACCGGTAACGGAGTCTTTTGTATAGGGGCAGGAGTTAGGGCTTCCGTCGTAACGACCAGAAGAATGACTGATCAGGTATAGGGTGGAATCAAAAGTATTCTGCATTCCGTAATGGCCCTGCATGAGCCTGGAGCGCTCATAGTCATGGCTATGTCCACAAATGATCAGGTCTACGCCGTAGCGTTCCAGGATGCGTATGAAATTTTCACGTATATGAGTCAGCTCATCGGTTTTATCTGAATTATGGGAGCCCATGGTATATGGAGGATGATGCCAGTAAGCAATGACCCATCCTCTGTTTTGATTGGCTTCCAAGTCTTTTTTAATCCAGGTTACCTGCGGTCCAAGGGTATCGTACAACCTGTATTGATTTTCTTCTTCTCCATAAGAATCCAGAGACAGGAAGTGGATATTGCCCAGATCAAAAGAATAAAAAGCAGGGTTGTGGGAAGGAACCCCTCCTGCTTCTCCTTCGGTTGGCATGGAGAAATTTTGATAATAGGCCATCTTGTGGGTCTTCTGAGCATTCTGGGTAGTGTCTTCGTCGGAGTAGTCGTGGTTACCTGGTGCGGGATACAAAGGATACTTAGCCAGTAAATTATTCTTGTAAATGGAAAAGAAATTGGTTTGGAATTCGGCATCCCGCCCCTTTCCATAGGCGTTATCCCCTAGCAGGATCCAGGCATTGAGGTAATTGTCGCCTATATATTTAATAAGCTGGTCCCTTACCGCCCTTTGGTTCACAGAATTATTTCCGCAATCACCTACCGCAGCTACCCGATACAAAGCTTCGGTGCCCACAGGGGGAAGGGTCACAAAATAATTGTCCGGCCCTGCTTTTAAGGTATCGCTAAAAGAGCCTACGGAATAATAATAACGGGTATTGGGGGAGAGGCTGTCCAGTTTTACCTTATGGTCTGTTTGTAAGGAAGCCTCTAGCGTTTGTTTATTCAGCTTCATAGGATCGGTCCCATAGCGGACCAGGCCCCTGGTCAATACATCTGTTCTCCATCGGATCATCATGGATGTGGGTGTACCCACCTGCAAGTAAGGACCACGAATAAGTTGGGCTTCGGGCTCCTGGGCTTGAGCGGATAAGAAGGTAAAAGCTAATATCAGGCTTAGGACAATACGATTAGTCATGAGGATCGCAATATGCGATAAAGCTAATCCTCTACTATTACCTTATCATTAATTCTGTCGATGTGGTGAACCCCTATCGCTGAGGGCGTTCAAAAAATCGATCAATTCTTTTTGCTCTACCTCGCTTAACCCAAGCGATCGGGTGGGGAGTGTTTGCTCCGGAACATCCAACCCTAGTCCTCCTCCTCCGCCTTTGTTATAAAACTCCACCACCTTTTCCAGGGAGGAAAAGGCGCCATTGTGCATGTAAGGAAAGGTCAGTGCAGCGTTGCGTACCGTAGGTGTTTTAAAGGAACGATTGTTGAAGGGGAGGGGATAGGCGTTGAACCGGCCTTTGTCCTCACTGATCACCGGATGTATAAAGTCCATAGTCTTGGTGGCGCCCAGCACCTCAAATTCCGTGGCGGCATAATCCGGTGGAATTAGCCCATTGAACAAAGGCAGAAAATGGCAGGTTGCACATTGGGCCTTACCCATGAAGAGGTTGGCGCCCTTCTGTTGGCTAATGGTAAGGGCTTTGTTGTTTCCTTTCATGAAACGATCGAAAGCGGAGTTCATGGGATGCAGGCTGCGCACATAGCTGGCCAAGGCTTCCACGATTTGTTGTTCGCTCCAGGGTTTAAGGGCCATGGTACTATCGTTTGCCTGCATCTCACGAGGATCGTGCAGGACCGAACTGATTTGTTCCTCCAGTGACTTGGCCCTTCCATCCCAGAACTGGCTGTACTGGTAAGCGGCGTAAAGAAGGGTAGGGGAATTGCGATTCAGGGATGTGTGATTGTCAATGGAAAGGCTGGTCGGCAGCCTATCTGTAAAGCCCTTGTCCGGAGCATGGCAGGACGCGCAACTCTTCTGACCTGTTCCGCTCAGTGTTGGGTCTTGGAAGAGCTTCGCCCCCAGCGCCACCTCGTTTGCGCGTGACGCCAAATTGTTCGCCTCCAGGGCCGGGTAACGGGCGCCTGGAAAATGATTGGGGTCCAACGCGTCCGGGCTGAATAAATTATCGGCTTGAGGATTCAGTGCTCCCGTTTCTTTGGTGATCAATCCTCTTTCCCTTGTAAATGCGTTTAGCTGATGTTGGAGGGGGATGCAGTAATCCCGCAGGAACAGGAGTCGGTCGAAGGAATCAAAGTCGCGGGCGTCCCCGGCTCTGGCTTTAAGATAGCCTATAGCTGCTGCAAGCGCTTGTTTCAGGCTATCGGAACAGTTGTCTGCTGGGATTAAAAAAGGCTGCAACTGCCTTTGAGCGGAGACCAATGCGATGGCCGATTCTTCTATTCCACTTTTCAACAAAGGCGCATCATAACCGGTAATGCCCAGGGTCATTATCCTGATGATCTCCAGTTTTATGCTTTCCATCACCTGGGCATCGTCTGCATCCAGGTCATATAGTAAAGCCGATAGGTCAGCCGCCGAAGAGGAAACCGTTTCAGCTTGTTGGATCAATTCGGTCTTATGGGAAAGGACATTGGTATCATACAAAAGCGCTTCTATGACTTGCAAGCCTTCAGGGGACTGGTATTCCATAAAGGGCTCCTCCGGCTCGAATTTGGGAGGTGAATTATAAACGTGCGCAGCGTTGGTGAAAAAGTATTCCAGGAAGGCTTCGATCTTTTTATAATGCAGACGGCAGGCTAATAATTTTTTTCGTGCCAGGTATAGGCGCGCAGCGTCCGCGCCGAGCGACTGAATCGCCGAATCTAACTCCACGCAGCTGGCCGCAAATAAGGGTGCTTCTGCCTTAAAGCAGGCCCTTGCCGTTTGAACACCCCTGGATTCTTCTTTAGGGATAGCCCATCCGGTTATGATGATCAGCATTGCTCCTGCGGCCCCCAGCCAGATCGTGCGCATGGACGCAATTTATGGTTATTACTTATCTTTCCGCCTATGTCCGATACATTTCAACTCCCCGTTTTGCACCAGGGCACAGAACTTTTATTCGATACCAGAATGGAAGCCTGGAGGTATGGTCGACGTTTCTATGTAACCGTTGGAGATACGACCCTCCTTTTCGAAGAGGATGAGGAAAAAAATATCCGGGCTATACTTCCTGAAGTTGAAACGGGAAAAACCCCTAACAAAGGTTTGATAGAAAGCATAAGTAGCTCGGTCGAGGAACTTTGCAGGGATTAATCGGGAGTGGCGGCCCCGGATCATCCGTTTGATGCGTATTTGTAGTAGTCAAACTACGTTTACAAGTTCCCTCAGGGGTTTGGCCAAGTAAGTGATTATCGCTAAATTGATCGTCAACCTGCTCCCCGCACCTGCTTACTTATATGGTCAAAGTTTTCGATTATCTGGAACAAATAG